>UREG01000070.1 GCA_900546795.1 uncultured Veillonellaceae bacterium
TTAAAGCGCAGTTAGCCGGTTGGAATCGTAGATACAACAACTTTCCTATGAAACCTTTACATTGGCGTTCCCCTAAACAAGTTCTTTCTTCTTTTTTATCCAGTAATGTAACATATCTTTGACTAACCTACAGCCTTAACAATTCTTTACTATGCTGTTATTATTGAAATTTCTCCTTTATATAGGTAAAATATTGTATAGAAGTATAAATTTTGAGAGAGATGGATATAAATATGAAACTGAAAAAGAAGCTGTTTTGGGCGAATATCGGCATGATCTCGGTTCCGATCCTGATCATTCTAACTGCCGGTCTTCTGATATTCCGCTTGATGTATCATATGTATTGGAATCCTGTAGAGAATATGTTCTCTGATAAAAATGAACTGGTATACGCCCAGAGCCTGATCTATAACAATCGGGAAGAATTGTCCGGCCTGATGGCAGGCGGTACGGAATACCGCGCCTCCCGTCTCAACATGCTGGCAAGGCAGCTTCAGCAGCTGGGCTACCATTTTCGCTATGAGTTAGACGGCGTCGTAGAATTCGATAATCTGAATGAACTCGATCGAAAAGCGCTGGAAGATTTTTCCGGCGACGCCTTAAAACGGCTCGATCATATCGTAACCGATCACAATGGCGATACCTTTGTAAAAATGTCCTGGTATACCAAAGATCATCATGCGACGATCCTTGCCATCAGCCCGGCCAGCGTATACGCCCAAATTTCTTTTTCTTTTTTCCGCTCCTATATTTATCCCTTCCTGATGGTTCTTTTTGTAACCATGTTTATTGCCATCACATTTTCCAACGCCATGCTCAACCGCATGGCTTATGACAATATCATCAAGCCGCTGAGCCAGCTTTCCAAAGCGACCCGCGCCATTCGAAACGGCGATCTGTCGACACAGCTCATTTTTCCGAAAAACCAAGATGAGCTGAAAGAACTGTTCGACGATTTCCAGGCCATGCAGCAGCATCTGCGGGATTCGGTCAAGCGGCGTCAGGAAACGGAAGACAGCCGGCGCGAGCTTTTATCCAGTATTTCCCATGATCTGCGCACGCCGCTGACCTCGATCAAGGGTTATGCCGAAGGGCTGCGGGACGGAATCGCCAAGACGCCGGAAAAACGGCGGCGGTACTGCAATGCGATTTTGACCCGTTCCATGGATATGGAACGCATGCTGGAAGACTTATCCATTTACAATAAGCTGAACCGGTATCATTGGAATCCGGAAGTAACCTCCCTGCAGGCACTGCTCCATAAATTCGTAGAAGAAACGAGGAGCCAGCACCATTGGACACAAATGACCCTGTTTGAGGATTACGAGCCGATTCCGGACCTATTGATTGACGTCAAAGAATTTCGCCGTATTCTCTACAATTTATCGGCCAATACGATAAAATACCGGGATAAGCCAAACTCTGTCGTCTGGCTGAAACTCCGCCGCCTTCACGACCGCGTCCTGTTTACTTACAGCGACAATGGCCCCGGCGTGCCGGAAGATCAGCTGGAAAAAATCTTTGAAGCCTTTTACCGCGGCGACCAGGCACGAACCCATACGGAAGAAAGCAGCGGCCTTGGCCTGTCCATCGTAAAGCAGATCGCGGCCCTGCATCATGGGTCCGTACGAGCATATAATCATAACGGGCTGTCTATCGAAATTACTTTGCCCATACATACTAAGGAGGACACACATGGCACAACGAATACTCATAGTGGAAGATGATCAGCTGATTGCAGAGCTGGAACGGGATTTTCTCGAAGCCGACGGATTTGAAGTCGTGATCGCAAACGACGGGCAGGCGGCAATGGACGTGTTCAAAACCACGCAGTTTGACGCGGCTATTTTAGATATCATGCTGCCTGGCGAAACGGGATTTTCCATTTGCCGTGAAATTCGTAAAACCAGCATGATCCCGATTCTATTTGTAACGGCAAAGAAAGAAGAAGTCCATAAGATCCGCGGGTTTGGCCTTGGCGCAGACGACTATATCGTCAAGCCGTTCAGTCCCTCTGAACTAGTTACCCGCCTAAAGGCGCATCTGTCCCGTTATCATACCTTGATCAACAGCGGCAAGCAGCCGGAAAATGAAACGCTGACAGTCGGCGATATCCTCATTGATAAATCGGCCCGCGCCATTCGCTACAAAAATCAGGAATTGTCGCTTACGAGCAAGGAGTTTGATATCTTTTTATTTCTTGCCACCCATCCCAACGTCGTATTCCGAAAAGAAGAACTCTTTGAACATATCTGGCACATGGAGCCGGTAGGAGAAGCGGCTACGATCACCGTTCATGTAAACCGCCTGCGGGACAAACTCAACGCGATCGCTCCGTTTAACCGAATCGAAACGGTTTGGGGATCCGGCTATCGGTTCCGCCTTTAATTTCCGGTTCATATTGGATTTTTGCGCTCCCAGCCAAGCTGGCGGGCGCTTTTTATTGTTATTTAGACAGCAAAAAGCCGGGAGCGTTCGCTCCCGGCTTTCTTTATCCGATCTTATCTGCGGATACTGCATTTTTTCTTTGCCGTATTTTATCCAGCCAAGTCCCGACCGGATGATCTTCAAAGAACAGATAAATGATCGGAATGACCAGCAGGGTAAATACAGTGGAAGTAATCAGCCCGCCGATGATAACCAGCGCCATGCCGACCCGGGTTTCCGCGCCTTCTGTTACTGCCAGTGCGGTCGGAAGCATACCGACGATCATCGTCATCGTCGTCATGAAAATCGGTTTGAGCCGCACCCGTCCCGCTTCCACAATAGCATCGTACGCATTCATGCCTTGTTCTTTAAGCGTCAGCGTATAGTCGAGAAGAAGCGTACCGTTTTTGGCCACCAAGCCGTCCATTACCAAAATGCCGATCAGCGAATACAGATTGATCGTGTTGTTGGTCAAGAACAGCAGAAACAGCGAACCAATCAGACCAAACGGCAGGGAGAACATGCGGATAAACGGTGTGAGCACCGATTCATACAGCACGCAGAGAATCATATAGATCAAGATGAGCGCCAGTGCCAGCGCACCGAACATATCCATAAACGTCGTGCTCATCTGATCCGCCTGTCCCGTAAACGTATAGGTAATCCCCTTGGGAAGGCCGATACCGGGCACCGTATTGTTGATATCCGTCAAAATATCGTTGAGCGCCCGATCCGTCGTATTGGCGCCGAGGATAATCGCCCGCTGTTTGTCCATACGGGTGATCGTAACCGGCCCTACCCCTTCCTGGACTTTTGCCACATCACCCAGGAATATGGTGCGGTTCCCCACATTCATCGGAATCTTTTCCACGTCGGCCGGCCGGTAACCGTCGGACGCCTTAAACCGCAGGTAAATATCCGTATCGTTGCTGTTGTTCAGCACATCGTTTGCCAGAACGCCGGCAGTTTTCCCGTCAATAGACGAATCCAGCACCTTGCTCAGATCGCTGACAGACACGCCGTAATATTTCATTTTTTCCCGATCCATGACCAGCTGGTATTCGGGCATGCCTTCCGTATACGAGCTGCTGATATCCTTTAATCCGGCAATATCATTTTTCATCATATCCTGAACTTTATATGAAGTGTCGATCAGCTGCTGCATATCGTTGCCCCGCAGCACCATGCGCACCGCGCCGCCTCCGCCGGCGTTGCCGCCGGAATTGCCGGCAATCGATGCCTGATCCTCACGGACCCGCACGTCGCCGTCGCGAATGTTTTCATTGGCATACTGCCGCACCGCGTTGGTGATCGTCCAGATATCTTTGTCCCGGTCTTTCCGATTTACCAGCGATACCTTGATACGCGCTTCATTCGCGTTTCGCCCGCCGATAAAAGCGGAGCAGTATTCTACTTCCGGAATAGAAAGCACATATTGTTCCAGCTCCCGGGCCACCGCGTCGGTTCGCTCGATGCTGGCGCTCGTCGGCAGCTGAACATTGATATTGAATCCGCCTTCATCAGTTCGAGGCATAAATTCAGAACTAATGAGCCGGAGCGGAATAAACGAAGCCGTAATAAAAAACGCCGCCGTTACTCCAATGAACAATTTCTTCTTATGTCCAAAACTCCATTTCAATACCCGTTCGTATTCGTCCTGAGCGCCCCGTTCCAGAGCGTCAGCAAATTTCCACAGCTTCCAGTCACTGATCCCCAGCCCGTTTTTATACAGCCGGGACGCCAGCATCGGCGTCAGCGTAAAGGAAACGAACAGGGAAAACAGCGTCGCAAATACGATCGTCAAACCAAACTGTTTAAAAAACTGCCCCGTCATGCCCTGCATAAATGCGATCGGCAAAAATACAACCACATCGCACAAGGTGATCGCAATCGCCGCCATGCCAATTTCCATACGGCCGTTTAACGCGGCGTCTTTGGATTTTTCGCCCATCTCCATATGCCGGTGTATGTTTTCCAATACGACAATGGAATCGTCTACCAGAATACCGACGCACAGCGCCATACCCATCAGCGTCATCATGTTAAAGGTAAATCCCGCCATGTACATCGCGAAAAACGTCGATATCAGAGAGGTCGGTATCGCAATCATAACCGCCGCGGTAGACCGCCAGCCCCGCAGGAAGAAGAAGAGGGTCAGACCGGTTGTGATCAAGCCTTCGATAAGAGTTCCCAGCGTGTTATGCAGCGCGTTTCGTACATAATCCGCATTATTGCTCGTTACGATAAATTGGTAATTGGGATAATCTTTTTGCAGCTGATCTATTTTTTCTACTACGTTGTCGGCAGTAGTAACGATGTTGGCGTTGCTGTTTTTATATACCGACATATTGATCGCGTCTTGTCCGTTGACACGGGCATACCGTTTCGCCCGCTGTTCCTGCCGCTTCACTTCGGCAAATGCCGTCAAAGGAATGGACACGCCGTCATTGTTCTGCACCTGGATCTGCGAGAGTTCCTGCTCGTTTGCATACTGCGCCGTTACGCGCACGTTCGTCTGCTGTGTATTCGTATAGACGGACCCGGCCGGCATCAGTACGTTTTCATTTCTCAGCGCCTGCGCCACCTGATCCATGGTCAGGTTATAATACGCCAGTCGTTCTTTATTGATTTCTACGGCGATCTCTTTATCCCGGCCGCCGTGGAGTTCTACTTCCGACACGCCGCCGGCCTGCAGGATCACGTCCTGAAAATCATTTTCCGCCCGACTGTACATTTCTCCCAAAGGTTCCTGCGACAACACGGCAATTTCCATGATCGGCGTGTCGTTGATATCCCGTTTAATTACGCTCGGTTCATCAATTCCATCGGGGAGCCGCCCTCGTATGGCATTGATTTTTTTCGTTGCATCGATCGCCGCATAATCTGCATTGGCATAAAATTCCAATTCGATATTGATCCGCGCCCGGCCTTGAGACGCATAGGACGTGATGTGCTTTACGTCGGAAAGGGAGGCCAGCGCATCTTCAACCGGTTTGATGACCTGCTGTTCTACGGATTCGGCGCTGGCGCCGTCATAATTAATATTGACGGAAACATACGGCGTATTGAGCGCCGGCAGCAATTCCACGCCGATCCGCCAATAGCTGTACAGGCCAAGCACCACGAAAAAGAGCACGATCATGGTGATGCCGATAGGGCGGTTGATGGAAAATTTGGTAAGATTCATCTCCATCTCCTCCTAATTCGCTTGAATTTCTACTTTGCTGCCCGTCTGGAGCCGCGCCAAGTTGGTATACGCTACCTGTTCGCCCGCCTGAATGCCGCTCAGGATCTCGATCGAATCGTCGTTTCTAACTCCGGTTTTGACTGTACGCTGTTCCGCAGTTCCGTCCGGCCGAATGACATAAACATATATGCTGCCGTTTCGTTCCACTACCGCGTCGCGAGGCACATACAGCGTATCTTTTCGCTGCAGCACATGGATAACCGCACTGGCAAACATGCCGGCTCTTAATTCCGCATCGGGATTATCCAGCAAAATCCGCACAATGTACGCTCTGGTATCCGTCGTCATCGCCGGGCTTACATAGATGATTTTTCCCGTATAGGTCTTACCCAGCGAATCGATGGTCACATCGATAGGCAGACCGACCTGTACGTTGCTGATATCCAATTCCGCTACTTTGCAGTCCACATACATATGGCTGTTGTCTACGATCGTCAATAGCGTCGTCCCCGACTGCGGCAGCATTCCGATCTCTGCGTTCCGATACGTAACAACGCCATCGTTAGGAGCGCGCAGAATCATATCGTCCCGCTGTTTTTCCAAGCCTTCGATAACATACCGGGCTTTTTCCGAAGCAGCCCGTTTGCTTTCGATCTGAGCTGGAATACCGCCCATATCCTGTGTGACCAGGCTGTCCAGCACCGTTTTTGCCGCCATCATTTCCTGATACTTATTATCCAGCTCCTGTTTGGATACCGCGCCCTGCGTATACAGCGTCTGATACCGCTGATACGTCGTATTTGCATTTTCAAAATCGACCTGCGCTTTTACATGAGAACTTTCATACGAAGCCTGCGATTCCAAGCTGTCTGCCTGCGCCTGCCGCCATGCCGCCCGGTTCTCCATAATCGAAATATCCAAATCCTGCGTATCCTGTACGACGAGAATATCACCGGCTTTGACTGCAGAGCCGAGATCTGCCCGAATATCCGTGATTCTTCCCGTATATTTAGGCGCGATATCCACGCGGATATTCGGCACCGTCTCTCCGGACATCGTCAGCCGTTTTTCCATATCCTGCCGCACCACAGTATACGCTTTTACCTGCGCCGCCGTGACCGGCGCACTGATTTTTGTGCTCGTCTGCCGATGGGAATATAAATACATCGCCAGGCACAATGCCGCCAATACTACCAAAAAGAGCCATACCTTTCCCTTTCGGCTCTCCGTCAAATTTCGTACCCGTTCCCCTAACCGTCTCATCATACCACCTCTATTGCTCCCAACTCGCTATGATTTATGTTTATTCTACTCGCTGATTATAACAGTTGTGTTACAATTTAATCTGCTGCTAATATTTTTAGACTTTTTTATTATACGAATTTTTCGCTTTTTGTGGCAATATGCGCCAAACATTTTCCTTCCATAAAAAAGCCGCACAACCGTATCGCTCGGCCCTGCAGCAGCAAAATCACGCTCGTTTATGCAGACGTATCGGAAGACGGCTTCGCGACACGCATACGGCAAAAGCCAATCCTGCTGCCGTTCATATACCGTGGTTTTATACGCATATACTCAAAGAGAAAGCCGCGCTGCCGAAAGGGAGCGCGGTTCTTTTGCGCAGCCGGAATTTTTCGTATCCGGCCTATCCATATGAGATTTGTCCTGCCAACGCCACCGAAATTAAATCGGAATTGAAATTCCCCGCACCGTTCTCCCAATCCTTGCCGGCTGATGCAGAAACAGGAGCCGCCAGAGCCGGCACAGGCCTACCCGCTCCCCTCCTGAACTTTGCCGTGCATGGCCGAAAAAACAGGTGGCTCGCTGCCAAAGACCATTTTAGACTTGCCTCGAATGCAGCCTGTTCATGAACTCCCTGCAGCTTAGGTAAAACAGACGAATGTACGCAGCTAGCCCTTGATGGCAGCGGCATTGTCTATCCGGCAAACTGGCAAACAGCCGCAGGGCGAAATAAAACCTAAATAGAAAAAAGGGAATAACCGGTGTGTTATTCCCTTTTTCTATTATGCCGTTATGATCTTTTGTACCAGCGATTTTATTTCCTCCAGCCCATTCGGCTGAGCTGCCAAAAAGTTGATTCGCATCAACGAAGCCTGCGCCGCGATGTAGTTTCTAAAATGGTTAAAGGCCGCGCCGTTTTGTTCCCGAGCGGACATGCCGTATTCCGAAGCGGCAATGTCTTTTAATATTTGGACGGCTTTTTGCGCTGCCGGTACCGAAAGTATCCAGTCATGGTCGCCTAAATGCACGATATAGCCTTCCTGTTTATGCGGCGCCGGTATCCGTTTCCCATCGGCGCTCACCAGACCGTAACGCACGGCGTCTTTTCCGGCAATGATCGCTGCCGCCCGCAAATAACCGGCAACAATTTCTTCTTCGCCAGCGCTCGTCGGCGGCGTATGAGCACAAGCCTGCGCGACAACCTCTTCGGCAGGAAATCCGCGGTACAATACTTCTGCCAAGCTCAAGATATGATGCGCGCCTGTAGCCGCAATCGTGTATTCCGGCAAGCTCGAACCATCTTCCTGCCATTGAAATACCCAGGGTTTGGCAATGTCATGGAGCGCCTGCGCAGCAATCGCCGTATCCCGATCCACCTGATAATAAAATATATCTTTATAGGTACTGCAAATAGCGTCCGTAAGCCGTACATTGACCTCTACATGCGTCGCCAGACCGCCTGGATATGCATGATGGCTTCCATACCCGCTTCCCGGCGCCGACAAAAACGGCTGCGGAGCCGTTCCGGAAAAAGGCGGCAGCAGCTGCGCTTCGCTGATCTTAGCCGTATCGATGAGTCCCTGCCCCGCCAAGGCCGCATACAACCGAGTAACCGCGCTTTTGGAAGTATATTCTCCGGCTACCGTTGGAACAGGATCCTCTATGAGCTTTCTTGTGTTCTGCCGCAGCTCCCGATTCTTTATAGAATCCACCGCTCCTAATAGCTGACGATGCGCAAGCCGTACCATGTCCGACGAATGAGCCGCCTGTACGGGCGCCGGAAGCGAATGGATATTTTCCGGCCGAAGCACCGGCGTATATCCTTCGGCAGCCTGGACGGTACGGCCGGAAGCAAACGGAAATAATGCAGCTCCGGCAGCAGCGCCTGCTGCCAATTTCAAAAAGTTTCTTCTGCTGAGTATTGGATTGGTGGAAATGTGTTGTGTCATATAAACGACGACCTCCTGTCTATTCTTAGTGCTGCACCCAGTATACGAAAGCACTGCCAATATTTTGTATCCATTTCCGCAAAGTCCTGTAAATTTTTTTATCCTTTGTAAAATTTTCTGATTATGCAAATTTTTACACAACCTTGACCGATTCTTCTATAGATCTATAACAAGGTGCCGTATAGTAACGGTATCACAGATCTACAAGGAGGCATTTCATCATGTTTGGATTAGGAGTACCTGAATTACTCGTTATTTTAGTTATCGGCCTTATTTTTTTCGGTCCCGGCAAACTGCCGGATATCGGCACCGCTTTGGGAAAATCCATGAGAGAATTTCGGCAGGCTGTAAACGGGGACGTTTTTTTTACAGATTCTGTCATAAA
>UREG01000071.1 GCA_900546795.1 uncultured Veillonellaceae bacterium
AGCTCCCATACAGCGATGGAAGCAGCACAGAAATCCCTGCAGGCATACGAGCAAAAGACCCCAGCGGAACAACCCTGTCTTAGACCGCAGCAGACCATTGGGCTGCGGCAGCGTTGTGTGTATTAGCTTTTAAGAGCGGTGCGCGGCCGCTGCCAAAGAAAACGGCGGCAGGAATCGTGTATCTTCTTGGGCATCGAGCCGCCGGCAGGCATGAGTATTGGATATACATGCATTATATATACTTTGATATTGGATTTTTATAAAAAAGAAAAGCCCTATGATTCGGGAAAAACGCGCAGAAAACCGGCAGATATCAGGAAAATACGGCGGAAACGGAGGGGAAAGAACCGATAGCTATGCACTAAAATTGACATTTCCATCAGTTTAAGGTATAATAACATCATCACTGAGGTATGACACCGTCATAGTGCAGTGAGGGTAGGAAAGACCAAAGGAAAAAGGGAGAGTAATGAAGAGGAAACTAGGCAACTCGCTTGTGAAATCCCCAAATGCCGATGGGATGGAATACCCATCGTAACGAAGCAAGACCGGGCACGGCTATGCAAAAATTTTAATTTAGGAAAAGGGGATTTTTCACAATGAAAAAACAACTCGCAACAGCAGTATTCGCTACATTGGCTCTTGGCGCAGTAGCATTCGCAGCAAATCCGTTCTCCGATGTACCGGCAGATCACTGGGCATACCAGTCCGTAAGCGAACTGGCAGCAGCTGGTATCATTGACGGTTATCCGGACGGCACGTACAAAGGCGGCAACGAAATCACTCGTTATGAAATGGCTCAGATGACTGCAAAAGCTATGGCACATGCAGACAAAGCTGACGCTCAGCAGCGTGCAGTAATCAACCAGTTGGCAGACGAATTCTCCAACGAATTGAACAGCCTCGGCGTTCGCGTTGACAACCTCGAAAAGAAAATTGGCAACGTAAAAACGACTGGTGACTTCCGTATTCGGTACCGTGACGGCATCGGCGGTGCAGACGCTGACAAATTCGATATGCGTGCACAGCTGAAATTCACGGCTCAGGTAGCGGAAGGTACGCAGGCTGGCGTAAAATTCCGTCTTGGCGACGTTGAATTCGGCGATAACGATTCTCAGGATGTAAAATTCTATGAAGGCTACATCAGCCAGGAATTCGGCCCTCACGTAAACGTAACGGCTGGCCGTTACAACCAGACGATCGGTGTAACTGGCTACTGGTACGATGACCATGTAGACGGCGCAGTAGCTACTGTGAAAAACGGTAACTTCTGGGTACAGGGCGGTTACGCACACTTCCTCGAAATGTCTTCCTATGAAGGCGTGGATGCTGATGATGAACAGGATCTGAAAGCTGAAGGCGGTTTCGCTCAGATCGGTTACAACTTCGGCAAAACAGCTAAACTCCAGGCTATGTACATGGATCTCGATGTAGACCCGAATGCAGTTGATGCAAAAGGCAACAACGGCAACATCCTTGGCCAGATTGATAACATCTGGGGCGTAGGCGCTGGCTTCTATGCAGGCGACTTCGCATTGACTGGCGACTACATGTCCGTTAGCTACGATGAAAACAACGTTGACGACGCTGACTTCCTCTTGGCTCGTCTCCAGTACGGCAAAGCAATTGGCAGCAAAGTTGGCTCCTGGGATCTCTGGGTTGACTACACGGACGCTGACGCTGGTTCCTTCTTCCAGGGCACTGGCTCCATCCGCGACCAGAAATTCATGAACGATGCAAAAGGCTGGGGCGTAGGCGCTGACTACATGATGGCTCAGAACCTCAAATTGACGGCTTACCAGACGTTCAACACGGAAGTGAAATCCACTGGCAACGACATGGATGAAGAATTCACTCGTGTACAGGTTTCCTACAGCTTCTAATTTTAGAAGTTTTAGTAACGCAAACATATAAACAGGTGTGGGATTTTCCCGCACCTGTTTTTTGTTTGCCTAGTTGCTGCTGCGTGTTAGACTTGCGGAATGTCTGGAAGGATGGTTGAGTGAAGGGATGCGGTAAACTTTTGGAATAGGAAGCTGGCTGGCAGGACTGTTGGGAGAGGGCGTGCGTTGGCACGAACCCCAGTCCTGCCGAGTTTTTATCATCGGTGTTTGCCAATCCTTTCATCAGTGTTTGTAAATCCGCTCGTTGCCGCAAGCATCTGCCCATCACTTAACGGCAGTTTTGATAAGGAAAGTTTGCTTTCTTCTGTTTTCAGCCAGCAAGGTGTCGCCTTGTGGAGTAGGAAGCTGATTGGGATGTTTGGAGAAGGTGTGCGGTGAACTTTTGGAATAGGAAGCTGGCAGGGGGGCTGGGAGAGAGAATGTTGGATTGGCAGAAAGGTGTGGATATGTCCGAAGAGTCTCTTATTTTTTGGTGCAGGTATCGACTTTTGCATAAGAAATACACGGTGGAAAAGATGGGCGATTGTGCCGGAAAGAAGGAAAAATAATGCCTGCCTCTGTAGTGCGTACTGTTCGGGAACATGATATAATAAAATAATATTGCAGAGGTGGTGACATACGTTGAAGATTTATTATATAGGCGACAGCTTAACTTATGGATTTCAAGTCCCGATGGATAAAAACTGGATCTATCTGGCTTCAAAGCAGGCGGGGCTTTCTTATATAAATTATGGTCTTTGCGGCGACAGCACCCGCCATATTCGTCAGCGGCTTTTGTTCACACTGGAGAATAAACAGCCGGACGGCATTTTTATCATGGGCGGTACAAACGATATCCTCGAATATGGTGAACTTTCGGATATTACGGCGAATTTGACGGCGATGGCGGAAGCGATACAGGAAAAACAGATTCCCTTTGTGGTGGGAATCCCGCCGCGTACAACCCGGCAAAGTGCGGCGGCAGGCTGGCAGTATGAAGAACGTATTGCGGAGACGAATGAAACGATCCGGGCGCTGCGGGAGTTTATTTTAGCGCAGTATTGGCCCTGCATTGATTTTTATGCCGCCTTGGACGGCGGGGAAGAGGACGAGCAGTGGTATGACGACGGCGTGCACCCGAATTGTTCCGGTTATGCCAAGATGGCAGAAGCGGCAGTGCCGGTTTTAACGCAGGTTTTCTCTAAATAAATCTATCCACCAGGAAGGAGTTTTATGATGAATATTATTGATGAATTAGCATGGCGCGGCGCCATCAATCAGCAGACCGATGAAGAAGGGCTTTATAAGTTAGCGGACAGCGAGTGTATTTCGTTGTATTGCGGCGTCGATCCGACGGGCGACAGCATGCATATCGGCCATTTGATTCCGTTCATGATTTTGAAACGGTTTGCCATGGCGGGCCATCACCCGTATATTCTGATTGGCGGCGGCACGGGAACGATCGGCGATCCGAGCGGCCGTAAAACCGAACGCCAGCTGCAGACGTATGACACGATCATTCACAATGCGGAATGCCTGAAAAAACAGCTTTCTAAGTTATTTGCCGACGATGAAAACTTTACGTTTGTCAATAACTATGACTGGCTGTCTCAGATTTCTCTGCTCGATTTCCTTCGGGATTACGGCAAATATTTTAATATCAATACGATGCTGGCCAAAGACGTGGTTGCCAGCCGGCTGGATACGGGGATTTCTTTTACAGAGTTTACGTATCAGATTTTGCAGTCTGTCGATTTCAAACATCTGCATGACGTGTACGGCGTCAAACTGCAGATTGGCGGCGGCGATCAGTGGGGCAATATTACGGCCGGCATTGATTTGATTCATCGGCTGGAAGGCAGTGAGGAAGAAGCGTACGGCTTGACGATTCCGTTGATGCTCAAAGCGGACGGCACGAAGTTTGGCAAGACGGCAGGCGGCGCCGTATGGCTGGATCCGGAAAAAACGTCGCCGTTTGAATTCTATCAGTTCTGGCTCAATCAGGCCGATGCAGACGTGGTAAAATATCTCAAATACTTCACGTTCCTTAGCCGGGAAGAGATTGAGGAGCTTGCCAAAGCCGTGGAAGAAGAGCCGGAAAAACGGCTGGCGCAGCGTCGTCTGGCAGAAGAAGTGACGCGGTTCGTTCACAGCGAGGAAGCGCTCAAGGAAGCGGAACACATTACGGCGGCATTGTATCAGAACGGCAGCATTGCCGACCTTAGCTATACGGAACTTCAGCAGGCGTTCGGCAAAATGCCGACGGCAGCTGTTTCGGACGAACAGAAGAACATCATCGATTGGCTGGTGGACGCAGGGATTTCCAAATCCAAACGCCAGGCGCGGGAGGACGTAAACAACGGGGCAATGCATATCAACGGCATTAAGATCACTGATCCGGAACATATCGTGACGGCGCACCCCAATTCCAAGGGAGAGTTTGTTATCGTTCGCCGCGGTAAAAAGAATTATCATTTAGCACGGATTGAAAAATAAGGATTTCCCCTGACAGCTGTCAGGGGATTTTTTTTGAGCGGTGCAAAGCGGATTTCGAAAAGCCGGCGGCTATTCGCTGTATGAGTACGACACCGCATAAAAAATGCCTGCATCGCAGGCAAGAGAAGGATTTTGGTATTTGGATTTTATAGGAGCCGAGGTAAGTGCGGACGGCGGCGGTTTCTGGGGATTCGAGGCGGTGCGGCTGTTTTTTGATGCAATAGAAAAGAGCCTGCGTTCTGGTGAACGGCAGGCTCTTTTTGTATGCTGCGGTTGTTTTGCCAAGACGGCGGACCGTCGGATTATTCGATTGCAGGGCCGGCGGACAGGATCTGTTCCGGCACCAGGGAGGCAAACTTTTTATTGTTTTCGATAAACAGCCGCGCCAGTTTGTCCCGCTGTGCGTCGTAAGCGGCGGTATCTTCCCAAAGCGCCCGCGGATCGAGGATATGATCCGGCACGCCGGCGCAATGTTTCGGTATCGAAAGACCGAATACCGGCATGGAAACCCATTCTTCCTCTTTCAGCTGGCCGCTCAGCGCCGCGTTCAGCAAGGCACGGGTATATGCCAGTTTGATTCGGGAGCCTACGCCGTATGGCCCGCCGATCCAGCCTGTATTGAGCATGTACACTTCGGCTTGGTACTTGTCGATCCGTTCGCCCAGGAGTTCGGCATAGCGGAGCGGAGACAAGGGCAGGAACGGTTCGCCGAAAGCGGTAGAAAACGTAGCCTGCGGTTCGGTGATACCCCGTTCCGTACCGGCTACTTTGCTGGTATAGCCGGCAAGGAAATAGTACATTGCCTGTGCTTTCGTCAATTTGGAAATGGGCGGCAGCACGCCGAACGCATCGGCGGTCAGGAATACGATCTGTTTCGGGTGGTTGCCGAGGCCGTCCATTACGGCGTTTTCAATATGTTCGACCGGATAGGCGGTTCGCGTGTTTTCTGTGATCGAGGTATCGCTGTAATCAGGCTGGCCGTTTTCGTTGAGTACGACGTTTTCCAGGACAGCGCCGTCGCGGATTGCGCGGTAGATATACGGTTCGGCTTCTTCGGTCAGACCGACGCATTTTGCATAACAGCCGCCTTCGATATTGAAGATCCCCTTGTCTGTCCAGACGTGTTCGTCATCGCCAATCAAGCCGCGGTTCGGATCGGCGGACAACGTCGTTTTGCCGGTGCCGCTGAGGCCAAAGAAGATAGCCGTATCGCCGCCTGCGGTCATATTGGCGGAACAGTGCATGGACAGGACGTTGCGTTTGGGCATGAGATAGTTCATGACGGAGAAAATGGATTTTTTCAATTCGCCGGCATAGAGGCCGCCGCCGATGAGCACCATTCGTTTTGTCAGATTCAGTATGATAAACGTTTCGGAATAGGTGCCGTCTGTCTCGGGATCTGCTTTTACGCTCGGCATGGAGATGACCGTAAATCCGGTTCCCTGATCAGGCAATGCTTTTTCAATGAACAGCTGCCGGATAAAAAGCTGCTGCCACGCGCATTCGTTGATAAACCGCACGGGCAATGCATAGTCTTTATCTGCGCCGGCGCAGACGTCCGTTACAAAGACGGTATGTTCTTTGCCGTATGCCAGCATTTTTTGATACAATCTTTCAAACGTTTCTTCCGAGCAGCGCTGGTTGTTGCTCCAGCAGATCTCGTCATGCGTTATGCTGTCATCTACAATAAATTTATCTTTCGGTGAGCGTCCTGTATGTTTGCCGGTGCGAACGGACATAGCGCCGTTTGCCGCCAGCGCGCCTTCGCCCCGCTTGATCGCTGCCTGAACCAGCTCTTCTTTGGACGCGTTGTATATAACCGATGGCAGTTCTGCCAAAAATGCTTTGCCTGAAAATTCCATGGTACCCTCCTAAACCTATATGTAGTACGCTATTTTTAGAAACAGTATGCCACAATATTAGCACAATTATATCGACAAATCAATGTCTTATGTATACAATATACCTGTTTTTTTAGAATTTCGCAATATTTTCTTAAAATTTATAAATGGAAATTATATTTTTTATTTCCCCTAGAAAATATCTTGTATGATGGCGGCAAAAATCCTCTCTCATTATATACATATTATATATAGGATATTTATAGGCAAACAGAAAAGACTCCCTGCTGAGCAGAGAGCCTTTTGCTGTTCATTTTGGAGAGTGTCGTTATTTATGGTCTATGCAGAGATTATTTTTCTGCGGTTTTGCTTTGATTGTATTTCACTGCTGTTTCGAGATCGAAACGGTTGGATACAAATCCGTAGAGGGTCCAGCCGATAAAGGTTACCAGCGAACCGTAGAGCATTGCTTCTTCACCGGAAGCGTAGAGAGCGTATAAGCTGTATACGGAACCGATAAAGGCAATGATGTTTGTCGTGCTGTACTGCGAGCCGGTTATGTTGGCAGCTTTTTGTACTACCATGATTGCCGCCATGCAGAGCAGGTACGGAATAACGTTGGTTACTACTGCCAGGTTTACGAGCATTTCAAACTGTTCGTTCAAAGACGGGCTGATCGTCATGAGGGACAAGCCGCTCTGGATCACGGTGATCGTTACCATGCCCACGATCGGAGCATCTTTGGAAGTTACTTTACTAAACAGTTTCGGGAAGTACCCTTCGTCTGCCGAGGCTTTGAATACCTGAGCGATGGTGAACTGCCAGCCCAAGAGAGAGCCGAAGCAGGACATTACCATCAGGCCCATAACGAGCTGACCAATGCCGTCGTTGAACATTCTGGCAAATGCCAAGCCGAACGGAGCGGTGGAGTTTGCCAAGTCTGCCGTCGGTACGATACCTGCCATGATGTTGGTGGATACGATGTAGATAATTGCCGCGCCCAAGGTGCCGCCCAATACGGCTTTCGGCACGTTTTCTTCCGGATTGTCTACGGCGTCCATGTTGGCGCAGGCGGATTCCAGGCCAAGGAATGCCCAAAGGGTCATGGCGATGGACTGGCTTACTGCGTCAAAGAACGGGAAGCCGTGCGGGTTCCAGGAGTTGATATACAGATCAGAGCTGAAGAAGAACCAGCCTGCGGTCGAGATGACCAGTACCGGAGCGATAACGCCCCATACGGTAACGCTGCTGATACGGCCGGTGATGCTGGCGCCGCCGAAGTTGAGCACCGTAGCTAACCAAAGAGTAAAAATAGTCCATAAAGCTGTTGCTACCGGTGATAAGGATACGCCTAAGAATTCCGAGCCATAGCCTACTGCGGAAATTGCGATTGCCGCGTTGGCGATGATCAGGGATACGCCGTATGTGTAGTTTGCCATAAAGTTGCCGGCTTTGCCGAACGAGTATTCCGCATAGCCGCCCATGCCGCCCCGTTTACTGAACATGCCGCATTTTGCAAACGCATATGCCAAACACATAGAACCTACTGCGGTGATGAGCCAGGAAAGGATCGATATCGTACCTACCTGCGCCAGTTTTGTCGGCAGCATGATGATACCGGAGCCCATCATATTTACTGCGGTCAAAATGGTAAGCTGCATTACACTCATTTTATTTTGACTTGCCATAAAAGTTTCCTCCTTTTATAGAGATGGTTCCGGGGCAGGGAGTCCCTGCTCCCGGTCCATTACTGCTTATTTATCAAATTCTTTTTTCCATACGTAGCCGTATGCTTTTACTTTGCCGTCTTCTTTTTCGAGGTATACGCCCTGGATTTCAGGTGCGAAGCCCGGAAGCTGGTTGATGCCTTCTTCCAATGCGCTGAAGTATTTTACCGCGGTTTCGGACCAGCGTTCGCCCGGTACTACGCAGAGTACGCCCGGCGGGTACGGAAGCGCGCCTTCAAGCGCCATGCGGCCTTCGATTTCAGAGAGGGCTACGAGTTCGCCTTCGCCGCGAACGAAGTTGAAGTTGGCTTCCTGCGGAGTCATAACGTATTCCGGCATGTAGTCATGGCGGAACAGTTTTTTCTGCAGGTCTTTTACGCCCCGTTCTTTGTAGAATTCGTGCATTTCTTTGCACAGGCGGCGGATTGTATAGCCTTTGTATTTGTCGATGTTGTTGTAGTAGATCGTCGGCAATACGTCCTGCATCGGTGCGTCTTGTTCGATCAGGCGTTCAAAACGTGCGATCTGGGATACGAGGTTTTTCATTTTTTCCGTTGTTTCTGCCGGTGTGAGCAGGAACAAGATGGAGTTCAAGTCGCATTTTTCAGGAATGATATTGTTTTCGCGGAGGTAGTTGGCCAAGATATTGGCATGGATGCCAAATTCTTCATACGTTCCGGTTTTCGGATCGATGCCCGGCGTGGTGAGCATGAATTTGCAAGGGTCTACGAAGTACTGGTTTTCTTCATAGCCTTCAAAGGAATGCCAGTTCTGACCCGGGTGGAATTTGAAGTATTCCAGGTTGTTGGCCATTTCTTCCGTATCCCCTTCTTCCCACGGTTTTCCATTGACTACCGGCGGAATGAACGGTTTGATCATTTTGCAGGTGCGGAGCATGTCTTTGCGTGCTTCGATACCCATTTTTACGCATTCGTGCCAGAGTTTGCGGCCTGCTTCGCCTTCATGCATTTTGGCATTTACGTCGAGGGAAGCAAACATCGGGTAGAACGGGCTGGTGGAAGCGTGCATCATGAACGCGTTGTTGAAGCGTTTATGGTTGCAGTACCGTTCCTGGCCTTTGATATGGCTGTCTTTTTTGTGAATCTGAGAGGTCTGGGAGAAACCGGCCTGCTGTTTGTGGACGGACTGGGTTACGATGATCCCCGGATCTTCCGGTCCTAATTCGAGGAGCAGCGGGCTGC
>UREG01000072.1 GCA_900546795.1 uncultured Veillonellaceae bacterium
CGGCAGGTCCGTTCTTCCTAGCCATGATTACGGGCTCCGGCGATGCGGCGGCGATTTCCTTCAACACGGCGGTAACCGTTCATGCCGCGTCCTTTGGTATGGATCCTCTGCATTTAGGTTCCGCGGTAGCGGCGGTAGCCGGTATGGGCCGGACGATGAGCCCTATCGCAGGTGCGGCTATCATATGCTCGGGCTACGCCGGCGTTAATCCGATTGAACTGACGAAGAGAAACGCGCTGCCGGTAATTGCTTCGGCGGTAGTCTTCGTTGCCTTGACCTTACTATAAGTTTTGGAATAAAGAAAAATAAAAACGGCGCTTTTTATTGCGGGGAATACTGCGTGAAAAGCGCCGTTTTCTGCACATAAATTTTTTTCATTTCCCCGGATACAAAAAGAGCATATTTTAAAAATAAAGGAAAAATAAAATACTTTAATAAAGTGTAAAAAATTGCAATGCGAAATCGACAATTGTGGATTTAGGGATTCAATATCCGTATAAGAGAAGGCAAATTAAGTTTTAAATTGCGGTATAATATTTATTAATGTTTTTAAGGCAGGAAAATATATTATCCCTATGAGTTGACGTGGCTTACAATAGGGCTACAAACGCCGGACGCGACTGAAATGGCAGGAATCTGCTGCGTGTCAGGAAACCGCCCGACTGTTTATTTAAGTTACTATATAAGAAGAGAGGAGTATAAAAATGGTAACTACGTTAGCTTATGTTTTGATTCTTGTATTCATGCTGCTTATCATGAAGAAAAAAATGACGCCATTCGTAGCATTGGCAGTCGTTCCGTTGGCTTTTGCTATTTTCGGCGGATTGATGGGATATTGGCCGATGGATATTGGCAAGTATGCCATAGATGGATTGAAGACCACTTCGATCACGGCAATTATGTTATTATTCGCTGTATTATTCTTTACTACGATGATCGATGCCGGTTTGTTCGATCCGTTGGCAAATGCGATGATTCGGTTTGCAAAAGGAGACCCGCTCAAGGTTATGGTGGCAACGGTTCTCTTGTCTGCCGGTGTTTCTTTAAATGGCGACGGTACGTCGACGATGATCATTGTATGTTCCGCAATGGTTCCGATTTACAAAAAATTGAACATGCGCATGTTGGATTTGGCAGTGCTTACGATCCTGGCGCACTCGGTTATGAACTTGCTCCCTTGGGGAGGCCCGACGGCTCGTGCGATCGTAGCGTTGGGGCTGAACGAAGCAGAAGTGCTGCGCGGCTTGGTTTGGATTATGGTTCCGGCAGAAATCTACTGCCTTGCATTGGCATTCTTCCTGGGAATGCGGGAACGCAAACGGTTGGGTATCACTGAATTTACGAAAGAACAGTTAGATGAAATGATGCAGATCGTAGATCCGGAAGTGATCGCGATGCGCCGGCCGAAACTGCTGTGGGTAAACTTCTTGATCGTAGCCGTAGCGATTGCCCTTCTGATCGAAGGTTCTATCAAATCGGCAATCATTTTCATGGTAGGTACGATTCTTGCTTTGCTGGTAAACTATCCGGATGTAAAAGAACAGCGCGCTCGTATCGAAGCAAACGCTCCGGACGCTCTCCAGGTAAGTTTGGTTATCATGAGTGCCGGTATCTTCATGGGCGTATTGTCCGGCACTGGCATGGGCAGCGCCATTTCCAACAGCATGGCGACGGTAATTCCGGCGGAAATGGGAAAATACTGGGGATTTATCGTGGGTATCCTGGCTTGCCCGGGTACTGTATTCCTCAGCAATGACGCGTTCTACTACGGCGTATTGCCGGTACTGGCAGAAGCTGGCTACAACTACGGCTTTACACCGCTTCAGCTCGGTTTTGCATCCCTGTTCGGTCAGGCATTCCACTTGGTAAGCCCGCTCGTTCCGTTCATCTATGTATTGCTGCGCATGACGGACGTAGACATGTGGCAGTGGCAGAAATGGACTTCTATTTACGCTCTCGGCATTTTTGTTATCTATGTTGTCGTCGGTTCTATAGTAGGTCTTTGCCCGATTTCATTATAATACAAATAATAATAAATGCTCTGTCTGCAATCCATGCGGGCGGAGCGTTTTTGTTTTCCGCAGGATTGGAAAATAACAAGAGATTGACTACAATAAAAAGCAAGAGGTGATAAGTATGAACATACGAAAATGGAGCGGGCAAGAAATAAAAGAGATAATCGGTCTTTGCCGTCAGACGATTGAAGAAGTCAACAGCCGGGAGTATACGCCGGAACAGATCCGTGCTTGGCTGTCCGGCATCGGCAGTGAAGCGTGGCAGGCAGCGCTTTCCCGCCAGGAGATTTGGATAGCGGAAAAAGAGGGCCGGCTCGCTGGATTTTGTACCCGGGATTCCCATGGATATGTGGATAGTCTTTTTGTCCATGCAGACTATCAGCGTCAGGGGATCGGTTCGGCGCTGTGCGAGGCGGCGGAAGCGGGTATGAAGAAGACATGGGCTCATGTATCTCTTACGGCAAAGCCATTTTTTCTTAGCCGGGGCTATCGGTGCATTGCCAAGGAATATGCCGAACGGAAAGGAATACAGCTGCCTCGCTTTTTGATGGAAAAAACATTCGGGGAATGAAGAGTGGATATCTTCTGTATAAATCAAATATGTATATGAATAGTATAGAGACGGAAAAAATGATATAATAAAAACAATATTATGTAAAACAGGAGAGTAGAGTATGATTCATTCTGCGATTACCCTGCCGAGCGGATTTACGCTGAACGTAGAAAAACTATACAGCGGCGCCGCTGTAACCGAGCAGGATTTGGAGGCGCTGAAAGCAGCATATCAAAAAGCCCATGAAGGAATTCAGGAGATGCGAAGGACCGGTGTAGTCAGAGGGCATCAGTCCAAAGACGGCGCTCCGGAACGGGTGCTTTTTACGAAGCTGCCGTATATTACGGAGGAAGGACCCAATACGCCGGCGGTGCTGGAACGGCTGGAACGGCTGCAGGCTCATGTAAAAGATCGGATTGATACGGTCATTTCCTTTGGCGTCGGCGGATCGTATTTGGGCGGCAAAGTCTTGTTTGATATTCACTGCGGGGAATTTTGGAATCATAAATGCCGGAAATCGCGGGGCGGGTTTCCAAAACTATTTTTCAGCGGGCAGAATGTAGACGCAAGAAAAACAGCGGAGCTGATCCGCTGTATCATAGAAGAGAGCCGGCAGAAAAAGACGTATCGGGTCTTACTGCTGGTGATATCAAAATCCGGTTCTACGATAGAACCGATGGTCAATTTCATGGTCGTACAGCAGGCGCTGGAAGAAGCGGGAATCACTGTAGAGGTCGCCGCGGTGACGGATTTGGCCGGAGCGGCGGGAGAGACGGAACTGCATAAAGTGGCTGTCCGGAGAAACTGGCCGATGTTTGATGTGCCGGACGGTGTAGGCGGCCGGTTCAGCGTGTTTTCCGAAGTAGGGCTGGTTATTGCGGCCGTTGTGGGATTTCCGATGCGGGAATTTTTGGCCGGCGCCAGAGCCATGGACGAAGCTTGTCAGAGCGATCGGCTGGAAGAAAATCCAGCGCTGCTGAGCAGTGTGCTGAAATACGCGGCGGCGCAGAAATACGGCCGTTCCATCGAAGTGTTCATGCCGTACGGCGACTGCCTGAAATCACTGGGAGAATGGTACGTGCAGCTGCTGGCAGAATCGCTGGGGAAACGCCTGGACCGAGAGGGGAATGTGATCGAATACAGCCGGACGCCGCTCAGCGCGGTAGGGACGACGGATATGCATGCCCAGACGCAGGAACACCAGGAAGGGCGGCGCAATAAAATCGTGCAGTTTGTTACGATAAAAAATTGGGAACAAGAGCTGACTGTGCCGAACACCTTTGCAGAAAGCAGCGTGATTCACTCCTTTGGAGGGCTGAAAATGACGGAACTGCTGGAAGCGGCGCATCGGTCAAATGCGGAAGCGCTGGCAGAAGACGGCCGGTTCAGCGCAGATTTTATCTTGCCGTCGC
This sequence comes from uncultured Veillonellaceae bacterium, assembly GCA_900546795.1. Classification (GTDB taxonomy): domain Bacteria; phylum Bacillota; class Negativicutes; order Veillonellales; family Megasphaeraceae; genus UMGS915. The sequence continues at coordinate 3,981 of UREG01000072.1, forward strand.
TGACAGCCTTCCATCTAGGAGAATTAATGTATTTGCTTTGCCTGGCAATCGCCTACGAAGGGGAATTGGCGAATGTGGATGCCTTCAATCAGCCGGGCGTGGAAATTTATAAACGGATATTGAAATCCTATGTGGCAGACATGAAAGGAGAGCGGTTATGAACGTATTGGTAACCGGAGGCGCGGGATATATTGGCAGCCATACTGTCCGGGCGCTTCAGCAAGAGGGACACCATGTGATTATCGTCGATAACTTGTCCAGAGGTCATGAAAAAGCCGTGCCCGACGACGCGGTGTTGATTGTGGAAGATATCCATCATACAGACACCCTTCAGCGGATCATGAAAGAAGAAGAAATCGAAGCGGTCATGCATTTTGCTGCGCACAGTCAAGTGGGGGAATCGATGGTTCACCCGGCGTTGTACTATGACAATAATGTCGCAGGATCCTATTCGCTGCTGGAAGCGGCTCGGCGCGCAGGGGTGCAGCAATTCGTTTTTTCCTCTACGGCAGCCGTCTACGGCGAGCCGCAAACCACGCCGATTACGGAAGATATGCCGCTTTGTCCGACTAATGTATATGGGCAGACGAAATGGATGATCGAGCAGATGCTGGAACAATATAGCCGCGCGTACGGTCTGCGGTATGTGGCACTGCGGTATTTCAATGCCGCCGGTGCCTGTCCGTCCGGTGAGATCGGAGAAGACCATTTCCCGGAAACGCATTTAATTCCGCTGATCTTATGGGCGATACAGGGAAAACGCGATCATATCAGCATATTTGGCACGGACTATCCTACACCGGACGGGACGTGCATTCGGGACTATATCCATGTACTGGATCTGGCCGAGGCGCATGTCTTGGCGCTCCGGCATTTAAAAGAAGGCGGCGCTTCCCGCATCTATAATTTGGGAACCCAAAACGGGGTAAGCGTCCGGGAGATGATCGAAGCGGCGCAGCGGATCACCGGGCAGACCTGCCGGGTAACAGAAGAAGCGCGGCGTCCCGGCGATCCGGCAGTGCTGATTGCCAGCTCGGAAAAGATCCAAAAAGAATTGGGCTGGACGCCGATGCACAGCAGCATAGAAGAAATCATTCGTGATGCCTGGAACTGGCATAGTACCCATGAACAGGGATTTGGAGACCGGAAATGAAACGGCAGACAGCGGCGATTAAACACTATATAGCAGAACATAGAGAGCGGGTCATACCGCTCTTTTTTCTCATATGCGCGGCCTTGGCAGGATATGGCCTGCAGTGGCAGGGCACAGCCCCCTTGGACGAACCGATTCAGGCAGCGGCGGAAGAACCGCCTGCCGAATCCGGGAATGAACGGCTCTATCGGCAGGGAATGAGGACAAGATACCGGCCTCTTGCAGATCCCTTTGCGGCGTCTGCGCAAAATAAGAGGATGGAAAAAGGCGAACTGCCCATACATCGGGAAATACGCTGGCAGCAGACCGGCATGAACCAAGTCCAGCGAGATCCCACAGACGGATTTCAGGGAACCATTTCCGGCGGGGGACGCGAGATACGCATAGAACGGGGCGTTTTAAAAGAAGGACAGCACAGCGAAGCACAGATGACGATAACAGCAGGAAAATAGCGGAAAAGAGGCGACGTATGAAACGGATATTCCTGGCCGTGCTGGCGGCGGGATGGATAAATGGAGCAATAGGAGAAGCGGCGGATACCGTGACGCTTCATGTACAGAAAGCGCCGACGGCGTCTGTACTGCGAGGAATCGCAGAGATCGGCGGCATCGATATTGCCGTAGATGACGAAGTAAAAGGCACGGTTACCGCCGATCTGACCGATATCCCGGCGGAAGAAGCGCTGCAGCTGGTAGCAGAAATGAAAGGCCTGCACCACCGCGTGCGAAACGGAGTACATCTTTTTGGCGGGGAAATAAAAAAAGAACTGCAGGTATATCCCTTGGAATATGCCAGGCCGGAAGAAGTAGCCGAAGCCTTGTCCATAGGCGCGCTGGGGGAACAGATCCAAGCATACAGTGCGGGACAAGCGGTCATCGCCTATGCGGACAGCCATGAACACGCGGCAATACAGCGTTTGCTGGCAGAGATGGATAAGAAACCGCCCCAAGTCAAACTGGAAGTTCAAGTTGTAGCGGTGAATCGGGAAAATATAAAAGAACTGGGCATTGATTGGGACTGGCAGCCGCTGACCGGCAGCGCTTCCTATGAGCGGGAAACCTGGTCGGTGCAAAAGCCGGTGATAGACAGCAAGGGAGATACCGTATACGATGACGACGGCATACCACGGACAAAAACGCATGAATATACCGACTGGAAGATAACCGGACCTGAAGGCTATGGTTCTATCCAATTCGGCAGAAGCGTATCCGGCCATCCCTATTCCTTCTTTTTTCAGGCCAAACTCAATGCATTAGAAGCAGCGGGGAAAGCTTCTGTCCTGGCAAGACCCCATGTCATGGCTCTGAATGGAAAAGAAGCGCATATCCTGATCGGGGACAAAGTTCCCGTCCTGACCGAACACCTCGTCAACGGGGAAACACAGCGAACGACAGAATACATGGACGCAGGCATCAAGCTGATCTATACGCCCCATATCAGCAAAGACGGCTATATCACCGCGCAGATCCATGCGGAAGTAAGTACGCCGCTGCTGGTGCCGGAAATGAAAGCTTACCATATCGTAACCAGACAGGCCGATACAGAAGTACGCATGACTGGCGGCGAACCCCTTATCATAGGCGGCCTGATAGACAAGACGGAAATGGAACAATTCCGCAAAATTCCGCTTTTGGGCGATCTGCCGATACTGGGCAAACTATTCCAGAGCCGGCATACTGCGGTGAAAGAAACGGAAGTCCTGATTTTTCTAAAGGCTTCCTCGGAAGAAACAAAGCCGGATATATTGCCAGGACCGGCAGCTTTGGCGTATTATAAACAAGAAATGAAAAAGAATGAACAGCAAAGAGAGGAATCAACGTGAGTATAAAAGTGCAGAAACTGGAAAAATCCTTTGGGATCCATACCATTTTCCGGGACGTGTCCTTTGAACTGCGCCGCGGCGAGCGGATTGGCTTAGTCGGTGCTAACGGCGCAGGGAAATCGACGCTTCTTCGCTGTCTGATCGGGGAAGAAGAATACGACAGCGGCTTTTTTCATATATCCGACGGAGAAACGATCGGCTATTTAAAACAAGAAATTTCCTTTGGCAGCACGACGCTGCGGGAAGAAATCAACGCGGCCTGGCAGGACGTTCTGCGGTGTGAAGAAGAACTGAAAGAGCTGGAACGATGCCTGCACGAAGGTACAGCGGAAGAACAAAAACTCCGCATGGAACGGTACAGCCGCGTACAAGAACGGTTTGAATGGCTCGGCGGCTATGAATATGAATCGGCAAGCCGAAAAATTATGTACGGCTTGGGCTTTCGCGAATCCGATCTGGATCGGCCGGCTGACGACTTTTCCGGCGGTCAGAAAACACGGGTCAATTTGGCAAAAGCATTGGTGCGGCGGCCGGACTACCTCTTTCTCGACGAACCGACCAACCATCTGGACATGGATATGCTGGAATGGCTGGAGCAATATCTGATCTCCTATGCGGGCGGCGTGCTGATCGTATCCCATGACCGCTACTTTCTGGACAAAGTGGCGACGGGCATTATTGAACTGGAAAACCATCGCCTCAAAACCTATCGGGGCAACTATACAAAATACGTCCGGCAAAAAGCGGCAGACCGCAAAGCGCTGGAAAATGCTTATGAAAAACAACAGGAGTACATACAAAAAACAGAAGAATATATCCGCAAATATAAAGCGGGCATCAAATCCAAACAAGCCAGAGGCCGTCAATCCCAGCTGGATCGGCTGGAACGAATTGAACTTGCGCCGGAAACTGCATCGCTGCATTTTCAGTTTAAGCCGGCGCAGGAATGCGGAGATAAAGTATTGATTTTAGACGACGTGTGCGGCGGATACGAAGACAAACCGCTGTTCGACCATGTGAACGCTTTGATACGCCGCGGCGAAGCGGTATCTCTGATAGGCCCGAACGGCGCTGGAAAATCCACCCTGCTGTCGATGATTCATGGCAGCAAAGACACGGACTCCGGCCATATCACCTTGGGGAGCCGTGTGCAAGCCGGATATTTTTCTCAGGAACACACGGAACTTACCGGCAAAGGAAGCATACTGGAAGAGATTATGTACTCGTTTGAACTTAGTGAAGAACGGGCACGCTCGGCTTTGGGCGCTTTTTTGTTCCGAGGCGACGACGTATTTAAAGAAGTGGGAATGCTAAGCGGCGGTGAACGAGCTCGTCTGGCGCTGCTCAAACTGTTTATGGAAGGCCCGAACTTCCTGATTCTCGACGAACCGACCAACCACTTGGACATACCGACGAGAGAAATACTGGAAAATGCGCTGCTGGATTTTGGCGGAACCTATCTGGTCGTATCTCATGACCGTTACTTTTTGGATAAGATTTCTCAGCGTACCCTGGTACTGGAAAACAAACGCCTTACCGAATACCTGGGGAACTATACCTATTACCGGGAAAAAGTAAAAGAGCAGGAAGCGATCGAAGCGGAAAAACAGGCGGAGGAAGATGCCAAAAAACAAGAACTTCGGCCGAAAAAAGAAACCGCACCGGCGAAATCCACCGAGCCAAGGGCGGAAAAAAATACCCAGAATACATACATTGCAGAAAAACAGCTGGAAGAAACAGAAATGAAAATTGCGCAGGCGGAAGCAACGAAAAAAATGTATGAATATGAACTGAACAATCCGGCAAACTATCAGGATTCAGAAAAAATGGCAAGCCTGAGTCAGGCATATGAAGACACGAAAAGAGAGCTGGAAGAATTATATAAAAAATGGGAAACCCTAAGCGAAGTCTTAGAAGGCTGATGAAAAGCCCGTCTGTGTACAGACGGGCTTTTTTGAATCGTGAAAGGAAAGATCAGCTTTGCTTTGCAGACGATAACTTCCTGATTCCAAAAGGAGGCAAAGAAGAATGGGTGAAGAAATTAGAAAGTAAATTGCTAGATATATAACCTTTTTTCATAGCATAATATTTTGCGTATAAATAACTGGTGAAAATGAAAAGATCTCCTTTATATATAATAATAAGGAAATCCTCGCACCAGGCAGAGAAAGAAATT
>UREG01000073.1 GCA_900546795.1 uncultured Veillonellaceae bacterium
CCCTCTCTTTTTGTGTTGAAAGGAGGTCCTATGAAATTTTTAGAAGTACAGGACGTATCGTTTGCATATCAGGAATCATTTGTTCTTGATCATATTACATTTAGTGTGGAAAAAGGGGAATTTACTGTGATCGCAGGCCCTAACGGAGCGGGCAAGACCACGCTGCTGCGCTTGCTGGCAGGATTAAAAGCGCCGACTACGGGAACTGTCTGCATCGAAGGAGAGCGGGCAGAGGCAAAGAGAAAGTCCGGCATGATACGTATTGTGCCGCAGCAATACAATAAAAATGCTGCCGCATTTCCGGCAACGGTAGAAGAGATCGTACTGCTGGGCGCACGGAATCAAAAAGGGCGCAGAGAGAAAGCCGCGGCCGTAACGGAATCCTTGGCAATGGTGGGCATGGAAGCCTATAGAAAACGCCGTATCGGAGACCTGAGCGGCGGTCAGCAGCAGCGCGTCATTTTAGCGCAGGCACTGGCAGGAAAGCCAGAACTGCTTTTGCTGGACGAACCGACCAGCGGCATTGATTATAATGCCAGTGAAGAACTGATGCATCTTTTATATGAGCTCAATCGAAAAACAGGGATTACCATACTGATGATCAGCCATGATATTGAACGGGCAGTGTCGTATGCGAAACGCATTATTTGTATTGATCGGCATCTTTGCTATGACGGGGACGGCAAAGGTTTCATCGAGAGCCATATGAAATCCCCGCAGCGATGGAATCACGGAGGATAAGCGAAATGGAAATGCTGCAATATGCGTTTATGCAAAAAGCGCTGCTGGCCGGTTTGCTGGTAGCGGTTATTTGCCCGATTATGGGTATGTTTATTGTGATCCGCCGTCAATCGATGATGGGCGATGGTCTGGGACACATTGCCTTTGCCGGCGTAGCAGGGGCGTCGCTCTTAGGCATTGCTCCGGTATGGGGGGCGATGGTGCTGACTGTCGGAGCGGCGGCAGGGATTGAACTGCTTCGCCGGAGATACAGTCAATTTGCGGATATGAGTTTGGCTTTGTTTTTTTATGCAGGACTTGCGATGGCTGTCGTATGCAGCACGCTGTCCAATATGCCTAGCGCGGGCATTTTGAGCTTCCTGTTTGGTTCGATTCTGACGGCGACATGGGAGAGTATCGCCCAGATCGGGATTGCCGCGGTTCTTATTATCGGCTTGTTCTTATGGAAATGGCCGGATCTTCTGCTGGCGTCTTTTGATACGGAAGTAGCGGAAGCTGCCGGTATTCGTACGGAGCGGATCCACATGATCTTTTCGATTCTTACGGCGCTCGTTGTCGTAACAGGCATGTCCATTGTCGGAATATTGCTGATCAGCGCGATGATGATCATACCGGTGGCGGCGGCGCATTTATGGAAAACAGGATTTAAAACGACGCTGTATATTGCTGTTGCCTATTCCGTGACAGCCATGTGCCTGGGATTGTGGGGCGCGTTTGCCTTTGACTTGGCTCCCGGCGGCAGTATCGTTTTGACTGCGCTTCTATTGTATGTTGCGACGATGTTCGGTATAATGGCGATAAAGTAAGTTATAGGAAGTATAGGGGGAAGATAACGATGGAATTGGAAAGAAATGCTGTATGGGATATCGTGCATACCCATATCAAAGAAGATCATTTGCTCAAACATTGTTTATCGGTGGAAATTGCGATGAGGGCGTATGCGAAAAAGTTTGGTGAAGATGAAGCGTATTGGGGAGCGGTCGGCGCGCTGCATGATATTGACTTTGAAAAATATCCGGACGAACACTGTGAACATACGGCGGAAATCCTGGCGCCTCTTGGTTATGACGAAGAGTTTATCTGCAATATCCGGTCTCATATGAGAACGTGGCCAAAGGAGCGGACGCTCATACAAAAAACGCTGCTGGCCTGCGATGAAATGCCGGGATTTATTATTGCCTGCCTGCTGGTGCGGCCGGATAAAAATATCGCGAACCTGCCGGCAAAATCGGTCATGAAAAAATTTAAGGACAAGGCGTTTGCAAAAGCAATCAGCCGGGATACGATGAAAGAAAGCGCCGCGGATTTAGGCGTAGAAATAAAAGATCATATTGAGTTTTTGGTACAGGCATTTGTGGAAGAGGATGGAAGATTTGTGTTTGCGGGAACGAATGAGGAAGCCCGGATGGCAGCAGAAGAGGCATTTGTGGAAGCCAGAGACAGCGGAGCGTATCCGAATATAGGACTGGTTCTTCCGGAATGACCGGTATAGGAGGAAAAGAAATGAAAATTGCCATGCTGCAAATGCTGGTGCAGGCGGGGAAACCGCAGGAAAATGAAGAGCATGCGTTTTCTATGATGGAAGAAGCGGCTGCCAACGCAGAGGTGCTGGTTCTGCCGGAGATGTGGAATGTCGGCTATAACTTCCGCAATCTGGAAGAAGACGCCGTAGAAGAAAACTCGCCGCTGCTTCAGCGATTTTCTGCATTTGCGAAAGAGAAGCAGGCGGTCATTATAGCCGGTTCCGTTCCGTATCGGGAAAATAACCGGATCTATAACCGGACGTTTGTCTTTGACCAGGACGGCACTGTATTGGCTTCTTACGATAAACTGCATATATTCAGCCTGCTCAGCGAACCGCGCTACTTTACCGGCGGCAATGCGATGACGACATTTCCTTTAAAAGGCGAAACCGCCGGCTTGTCGATCTGTTACGATCTGCGGTTTCCGGAGCTGTATAGGGAAATGGCGATGAAAGAGGCGGGGATTATCTTTGTGCCGGCTCAATGGCCCTCGTCCCGCGGGCTGCCGTGGAAAGTGCTCAGCGTAGCGAGAGCAATAGAAAATCAAGTTTATATTTGTGCGGTCAACGCAGTAGGACGGTATAAAGACAATCGATTTTTCGGACACTCCCTGTTTGTGGCACCGGACGGTACGATCTTGCGGGAAGGCGGCATGGACGAAGAAATTTTATATGCGAAATTTGAAAAAAACTTTCTTCACAGCGCCCGTTCCCGCATGGCTGTCTGGCAGGATCGGCGAACGGACATTTATGGGTGAATTTCTTGCATATCCGCAAGTAAGTAGAGTATAATTTAGGTTATAACTAAAGTTGGGAGTGTTTGTATGATATCCATTACAGGCAATGAATTGCGTAGAAAATATTTGGAATTTTTCCAGAGCAAAGAGCATCTTATCATGAACAGCTTTTCTCTGGTGCCGCAGGACGACCCGAGCCTGCTCCTTATCGGCGCTGGCATGGCGCCGCTTAAACCGTATTTTACCGGCAAAGTCGTGCCGCCGAGCTACCGCGTAACGACTTGCCAGAAATGTATTCGTACCGGAGACATTGAAAATGTAGGCCGTACGGCGCGTCATCATACTTTTTTTGAAATGTTGGGAAACTTTTCTTTCGGCAATTATTTCAAAAAAGAAGCGATTTCCTGGGCTTGGGAATTCTTAACAGAAGTGCTGGAGCTCGATCCGGCCCGGCTGTATGTTACGGTATATCCGGAAGATCAGGAAGCCTATGATTTGTGGCATGACATGATAGGGCTTCCGGAAGAAAAGATTTTCCGCTTGGAAGATAATTTCTGGGAAATCGGCGAAGGCCCGTGCGGTCCGGACAGTGAAATATTCTATGACCTTGGCCCGGAACGGGGCTGCGGCTCTCCGACCTGTACCGTAGGCTGCGACTGCGACCGGTATCTGGAAATCTGGAACCTGGTATTCACGCAGTTCAATAAAGAAGCGGACGGTACGTATACGCCGCTGGAAAAGAAAAACATCGATACCGGTGCGGGATTGGAACGGCTGGCTTCCGTATTGCAGGAAAAACCGTCTAACTTTGAAACCGACCTCATGTTCCCCATTATTGAACGAAGCGCCGAACTGGCAAATGTGACCTACGGAACGGATCCGGAAAAAGATGTGTCGCTGAAAGTAATCGGCGATCATATTCGGGCGATCGTCATGATGATCAGCGACGGTATTTTACCGTCCAATGAAGGCCGGGGCTATGTATTGCGCCGTATTTTGCGCCGGGCGGTTCGTCACGGCAGACTGCTGGGAATTGAAGGGGCGTTTTTGACAGGCCTGGTGGACGTGGTCGTCGGTATGTTTGCCGACGGGTATCCGGATCTGACGGAAAAACAAAGCTACATTAAAAAAGTCGTTGCAAACGAAGAAGCCCGCTTTAACCAAACCTTGGCGCAGGGGCTGGATTTGCTGCAGGATATCGTACAGCAGGCAAAACAGGAAAATAAAACGCAGATAGCCGGAGCTGACGTATTCAAACTCTATGATACGTTTGGATTCCCGTGGGAACTGACGGAAGAAATCGTGCATGAAGCGGGGTTGGATATTGATATGGACGGCTTTAATGCGGCGATGGAAGAACAACGCACTCGCGCCCGGGCTGCCCGGGAAGATGCTGCGGCTCTTGTCGTAACGCCGGACACGACGCATTTGGATTTGTCCGTTTTGAGAGACGATGAATCGGTAACGGAAACAGAAATTGTCATGATTGGCAAAGACGGAAAAGAAACGGAAGCGGCTCATGACGGCGAATCGGTGATTGTGATTTTAAAAACGACGCCGTTTCATGCAGAAGGCGGCGGTCAATTGGGCGATACCGGCAGCATTCGGGCAGAACTGGGCGGCATGACGGTTGAAGATACGAAAAAATTGGCGAATGGTCTGACGTATCTGACAGGAACGGTAACGGACGGAGAAATCCGCAAAGGAGAAAAAGTACGGGTTGACGTAGATATAAAACGCCGCAATTCTATGGCTAGAAATCATACGGCTACGCATCTTTTGCAAGCGGCGCTGCGCCGTGTATTAGGCGATCATGTCAACCAGGCCGGTTCTTTGGTCATGCCGGAACGCCTGCGGTTTGACTTCACGCATTTCTCTCCGGTAACGGATGCAGAACTTAACGAAGTAAGTAAATTGGTGAATGCAGAAATTTTAAAAGCCATTCCGGTAGAGATTCAGGAAATGTCGATGGACGCCGCCAAAGAAAAAGGGGCTACGGCTCTTTTTGGTGAAAAATACGGTGAGGTTGTCCGCGTCGTGTCGGTAGATGACTTTAGCTGCGAACTTTGCGGCGGCAGTCATGTAGCCAACAGCGCTATGATCGGTTCTTTCCGAATCCTTAGCGAGTCCGGAATCGGTTCGGGTGTGCGCCGGATTGAAGCCGTGACCGGATTAGAAGCGCTTCGTATGGCGGAAGCGGAACGGGAAGCACTGCGGGAAGTGGCGCAGCTCTTGAAAGTAAAACCGGATCCAAAACAGATTGTAGAAAAAGTACAAGCGCATTTGGCGGCGGAAAAAGAAACGGAAAAAGAACTGCAGAAATTCAAGAAAATGCAGGCGATGACCGGACTTGACAGCATACTCGTATCGAAAGAAACGGTGAGCGGATTCGACGTTGTGGTCGCTAAGATTAATGCAGAATCCATGGAACAGCTGCGGGAAATCGCAGATGAAGCCAGAAATAAAATAGGATCCGGCGTAGTTCTTTTGGGCATGGCGGCAGAAGATAAAGTAAACTTTGTCTGCATGGCAACGAAAGACGCTGTGGCTAAAGGAATACATGCCGGTAAAATTGTCAAAGCCGCGGCTCAGGAAGTTGGCGGCAATGGCGGCGGCCGTCCGGATATGGCACAGGCAGGCGGCAAAGAGCCGGCACACATTCAGAAAGCGTTGGCAATGGGCAAGAAAACCATTGCTGAATTGATAGGATAATCATCAGTATCGTGAAAGGAGAGGAAAACATGAGTGTAACAGGAGAGACGATGGTATTCAGAAAAGAAGACGAGAAAAAACTCGTTCCTTCGATGGTTTTGCAGGATGTATATAAAGCATTGGAAGAAAAGGGTTACGATCCGATTACACAGATTGCTGGATATCTTCTTTCCGGTGACCCTACCTATATAACCAGTTATAACGATGCGCGAAGCAATATTCGGCGTATTGAACGGGACGAACTGATTGAAGAGCTTGTCCGGTATTATGTAACGAACCGAGGATTGTAGCATGCGGATATTGGGATTAGATGTAGGAACGAAAACAGTGGGCGTGGCATGCAGCGACGCTCTTCGCATTACGGCGCAGGGCGTAGAAACGATCCGCCGTAAATCGTGGGAACAGGATTTAAACCGCATCGAAGAACTGGTGCGGGAAAAAGAAGTTCACGCGATTGTTTTAGGTATGCCCAAACACATGAACGGCGATAAAGGCGCTAACGCGGAAATGGTAGAAGATTTTAAAGCCCGTTTGGAAGCGAAAATGCCGGAATTGGAATATGTATATTGGGATGAACGCCTGTCTACGGCGATGGCGCAGCGGCAGCTTATAGAAGCAAACGTGCGCCGGGATAAACGGAAACAGGTCATTGATAAGATGGCGGCAGTAGTGATATTGCAAGGCTATCTGGACGCAAAAACAAATTAAAGGAGGCGCAATTATGGCAGAAGAAAAAGACATGAACATGGAAGAAGAGATTCCGGTAGTGGTGATTGAAGACGCAGAAGGCCACGAAAAATATTATGAAGAAGAAACGGTGATTCCGTACAACGGCAAAGAATTTGCAATACTCGTAGCAATTCCGACAGAAGAATGTGAAGAAGGCTGCAAATGCCATGAAGAACCGGACGCAATCATTGCCCGGATCGACACAGATGAAAACGGAGAAGCCGTATATGTGGCTCCGGAAGAAGAGGAATTCGAAGCGGTACTGAAATTGTACGACGAATTGGAAGATGAAGAATAATATATAGTTCCTTCTGGAAGATAAACAATCCCAGTAAAAGGAAGAATGGCGCAATCCCCCTGGTGCAGGAAAACAAACCGCATCAGGGGGATTGTTATGAAGAAACGAAGCGGCAGGTTTAAACAGTAAGAATATCTTACCATGCCGCGGGGAAAGAGCGTGCGCCGCTGGAAATGCAGCGCATGTTGACGGCAGCGAGAGTACCTTTTAATGAAAAAGAAAACGAGGGTAGGGAGAAAGCGACCGCTAAAGAAAGTTCTGCGGGCAATGAGCTGGCTGCTGAGTCGGTCTGCACTATAAAGAATGGTATTTAGGAATGTTGCTATGAAGAATTGTGTGAAGTGGTGCTGCAAAACTTAGCGGAAAAATTTCACAACTCATGGAAACATGCCGCGGCGGTATATGCGTTTGCAGTTTATATAGAAAATAAACGGTATGTTTTTGGCGTATGGGGCGTGTATGCAGAGGCTGAGGCAAAATAGGAAAGAGCCGCAGAGTAAACGAAATGGCTGACGATTGAAAAGAAGAGAAAAAAGCCGTATGATAAAGAAAGAATCTGGAAGATTAGAAATCTTTTTAGACGATAGATTGGAGGGACAATAAATGGAATTCAAAGAAGTCGTTCGTTCGCGGTATTCCTGTAAAAAATTTGACGGCCGTGCAGTAGATCCAGCCCTGCTGACAGAAATTTTAGAAGCTGGCAGACTGGCTCCGACGGCAAAAAACTTGCAGGAACAACGGATATATGTTGTGCAGTCTGCGGAAGGATTGGCCAAAATAGACGAGGTTACACCATGCCGTTATGGAGCACCTGTTTGCCTGGTTGTAGCGTTTGATCGCACTCAGGTGTTTACCTATCCCGGCGGTAAACGAGATTCCGGAGCAGAAGATGCGGCGATCGTAGCATCGCATATGATGCTGGCTGCCGCCTCTGTTGGGGTAAACAGCTGCTGGATTAACTTTTTCGATCCGGAAAAAATGGCAGAAGCTTTGGAATTGCCGGAGAATGAAGAAGTACTGATGATGCTGGATCTGGGATATGCCGCCGAAGGGACAGGACCTTTAGCAAATCACGATCTGCGTAAACCTTTGGAGGAAACGGTGGTATATCGGTAAGCATACACCTGCGCCGCTAAAAAAAAACAGGCGCAGAGCAGACTTGGAGAGAGTAATAAAAAAGGTAAAAAATCCGAAACCAGATTATGGTTTCGGATTTTTTTCTAAAGTAATTTATTCTAAATCGTTGCGGTACATCCATACTGCGCCGCTTTCTGCGCCGCCTACTCCCGCACGGTAAGCGGAGAGCACGCCGCTGAGCGGACGGCTGGGGCGCTGGATCTCAGCTTTTCGTTTTTCTAACTCTTCGTCGTCTACATGGAGTTGAAGCGTATTATTGTTCAAATTGATTTCAATAATATCACCGTCTTTTACAAGAGCGAGAGGGCCGCCTGCCCAAGCTTCTGGAGCGACATGACCAACGCAGGGTCCCCGTGTAGCGCCGGAGAATCGGCCGTCCGTTACCATGGCTACGGAAGTATGCAGCCCCATACCGACAAGCATGGCCGCTGGTATAGAAAGTTCCCGCATTCCCGGTCCGCCTTTTGGCCCTTCATAGCGTACGACTAGAACAGAACCGGGCTGTACTGTTTTGTTGACGAGAAAATCGCGGACTTCTTCTTCTGAATCAAATACGACGGCAGGCCCTTTATGATGATACATTTCCGGTACGACGCCGCTTTTTTTGACGACCGCTCCTAATGGGGCCAAGTTGC
>UREG01000074.1 GCA_900546795.1 uncultured Veillonellaceae bacterium
CTGCAATTCCCGTCGCCTGCCCTCGATAACTGGCCATGCTGGCATACGCGGCATTACTTATCATATCCGCCTGCAAGGCAGCCTCAACCGCCGCTGCACTGCTGCCGATCCACAACAGCCATAAACAAATACACCCTATTGCTTTTTTCAATAAACCATTTATTGCTGTCTCTTTTGGTTTCATAGCCGTCTCCTTTTCTTATGATACTTCAGTCTATCATGTTCCCCAAAGGACAGCAAGAAAAAAAGAGATGTCCCCAGACATCTCTTTTTTTCTTCATCTTATTTACCAAACATAGCCAGCATCGTACCAGCAGCTACTGCCGTACCAATAACACCTGCTACGTTAGGACCCATAGCATGCATGAGCAGGAAGTTTGCCGGATTTGCTTTCTGGCCAACGATCTGCGATACACGAGCAGCCATCGGTACAGCGGATACACCGGCAGAACCGATAAGCGGATTGGTTTTTCCGCCGTCAAGCATGCTCATCACTTTACCAAGCAATACGCCTGCAGCCGTACCTGCTGCGAAAGCAAACAGGCCCAAAACAATAATTTCGATCGTCTGGATACGCAGGAAATCTTCTGCACGCATCGTAAGACCAGTACCTAATGCGAGGAAAATCGTTACGATATTGATCAAAGCGTTCTGCGCCGTATCGGAAAGACGATCCGTCATACCGGATTCACGGAACAGATTACCCAACATCAGCATACCAACCAAAGAAGCAATTGGCGGAAGCAGTAAACTGATGATAACCGTGCACACTACCGGGAACACGACTTTTTCGAATTTAGTTACCGGACGAAGTACGTCCATCTGGATTTCACGTTCTTTCTGAGTCGTGAACAATTTCATAATAGGCGGCTGAATCAACGGTACCAGGGACATGTACGAATATGCTGCTACCGCAATAGCGCCCAAAAGATGCGGAGCCAATTTAGAAGTCAGATAAATAGCCGTCGGGCCATCTGCACCACCGATAATACCGATAGCAGATGCTTCCTGTACGTTGAATCCAAGGAACATAGCGCCGCCCAATGCAAAGAATACGCCGAACTGTGCAGCTGCACCGAGAAGCAGCGTTTTCGGGTTGGCAATCAGCGGACCAAAATCAGTCATCGCACCAACGCCTAAGAAAATCAGAGGCGGGAAGATTTCCATTTCAATACCTTTGCCAATTGCCCACATAACGCCCGGTTCTTCAAACCCAGTGTTCGGGAAGTTCGCCAAAATACAGCCAAATGCGATCGGACTCAGCAGCAATGGTTCATATCCTTTGCCCAATGCCATATACAGTAAAATCACACCAACCAATATCATAATGATATTGCCCATCGACAACGATACAAATCCGCTGTCACGCCATACGGAAGCTATCGCTACTACAAATGCATCCATTCTACATCCTCCATTTTAACAAAATATCTTATTCTTTGTCTTTCGTCGGGTCAATCACATGAATTAACCGAATAACCCATCCCAGTACGTATAATACAGCGGATACAATCGTCATGTTAATCGCCATAATCATAAACGGATTCGGAGTTCCCATACGCAACCACCTTTCATTCGATTTTTACCACACCTTCATGCCCTGCTATCCCTGAAAAATCAAGGGAAGAACGGCCATACCATCGGAATAACAATCAGGCAAAGAATCAAGGACAAAACTGCCAGCAGAGTACCGCATTTTACATAGTCCATGAAGTTGAAATTACCAGGCCCAAGAATCAGCGTATTCGGAGGCGTTGCAACCGGAGTCGTGAATGCGCAGGATGCCGCAATACCAATTGCCATCAATACCGGATACGGAGAAGCTCCAATCCCCTGAGCAATGGAGATACCAATAGGCCCCAGCAAAGCTGCAGCAGCCGTATTAGACATAAACTGCGTCAAACCGCAAGAAATCAGGAACAATACGCCCGTTACCATAACAGGGTTCGGATCTGCACCAAGGAAACCAACAACTACGTCAGCAATCAGTTTGCCAGCGCCGCTTTTTTCCATAGCCGTTGCAACGGAGAGCATACCAGCAAAGAGGAAGATCGTAACCCAGTCAATCCCTGCATACGCTTCTTTTTCTGTAATACATTTCGTCAATACGCAAAGCAATGCACCAATGATAGCAGCGGTCTGCAGCGGCAGCCATTTCAGGTCTAACGCCATGCAAAGTACAACGCCCAGCATGATAATACCAGAAATCCACATTTTTTTGGTATCTTTTGCATCGCTTTCATCTCCGGCGCCAGCTTCTTCCGCAGCAGCTTTTAACGCAGCAGCAGAAGCTTCATCGATCTGGCCGGCTCCCGTATCACGAACTAAGCGTTTGCCAATCGTCATCATGTACACGATACCCAAAAGGGAAAGCGGAATACCAATCCAAGCAAATTCAAAGAATGAGAACGGCGCTAAACCAGCAGCCTGCAAAGAACCGGATACAATCAGGTTCGGAGGCGTACCGATCATCGTGATCGTACCACCTACGTTTGCAGCTACAGCCAACGGCATCAACTGACGGGAAGTAGAGATTTTTGCAGCCTGGCAAATACCAATAACAACCGGCATCAAGCAGGCAACCGTACCGGTATTGGAAGATACTGCAGAAAGAACAACCGTAACCATCATAATAGCAAACATCAGATTATTTTCTTTCGTACCAGCTCGTTTTACAACACCCATCCCAATAGCCTGAGCCAAACCGGTTTTAAACATTGCCGTACCGATAACAAACATACCGGCAAATAATACTACTGTAGAATCAGAAAGACCTGCAAATACTTGCTTCGTTGTCAATACGCCCAATAAACCCAGCGATACAGCGGCACCCATAGCCGTGACCGCCAATGGAATCAATTCCGTAACAAACAAGAAAGCAGCTACAGCTAATACGCATAACGTTACTACAGCTTGATCCATACTTTCATCTCCTTTTTTGGAATGCGGACTCTATTCACTTATAACATGCATATATAATATGTATTATATAGAGCACATTCACGTACTGAATCTGCCGCATGCAGAGATAAAGTAACGTCTATCTTCCTCCTTGAGCATTCATGAGATAAGCATTACTAAATCTCCTCCAAATATAATGTACTCAATACATAAAGAAATCACCATGATAGCTGCTACTACCATAATGCCTTCCTTGGTACAGGGGCGTCCAAAATAACAATTATTTCCTAAATAGCCCCGTCTATTGAACAACCAGGACTGCTCACGCTGCTTGAACCATTTCCGTTTTCGTTCCCGGCCAATTGCCGCGCCTACACAAAACGACACTGCAATAGCGATCCCCCAAAAGGAAAGGAACATCATCGCCTCTTTTGACACTCCATCCATGTTCAATCTACGGCTGCACTGCGAAAGCATTACACTCCGCCTGCCACGCCTCCTCCTTTCTCATTTCCTTGCTGACTCTTCTCAATTTACCGTGTCTTTTATCAAGAAGAATCAAATATTCTTATTCCCCTGCTGCACGTTTACTATATCATAAATGACTAGGAACAACAATAGAAATTCTTAAGAAATTTTAAACTTTGTTAATTTTGTATAATTCAACCTTAGTATTACTTTATATTATATTATTTTTTTACATCACATTTTATCACTTATTAATATATTTTTTATTTTTCTTTCTTTTTTATTCTTTTCAATAATTTTTCTATATTCGTCTACCTACTTACACCATATTTATTTTTTATGATTTAATAATTGTATTTTATTGGACTCCCTAATAACTTCTATTTTATTAATAACCGAAATCACTTTAAGACCTCCGAATTATATAGTATAATCAGCTTACAGTTCGAATGAATTAGGAGGCTGAATAACTATGAAAGCATTGGAAAATGTAAAAGTTCTCGATTTGACTCGTGTACTGGCCGGCCCGTACACCGGTATGATCCTCGCCGATTTTGGCGCGGATGTAATCAAAATAGAATCGCCGGGCAAAGGTGACGATTCCCGTGCATTCGGTCCTTTTGTTGGTAAAGAAAGCACCTATTTTATGAGCTTAAACCGCGGCAAACGCTCCATTACAATGAACTTGAAAAGTCCGGAAGCACAGGAAGTATTTAAAACGATGGTAAAAGAAGCCGACGTTGTTTTGGAAAACTATCGTCCGGGCACAATGGAAAAATTTGGATTAGGCTATGATGAGCTGAAAAAAATCAATCCTAAAATTATTTATTCCGCTTGTTCCGGTTTCGGACACAGCGGCCCTTATATGAAAGATCCTGCTTATGATGTTATCGTTCAAGGTATGGGCGGCATCATGAGCATCACCGGACAGCCTGGCGGCGAACCTACCCGTGTCGGCGCATCTATCGGTGATATTACTGCAGGCCTCTTCTCTGCAATCGGCGTCATGATGGCTCTTTATAATCGTGAAATAACTGGCGTTGGCCAAAAAGTCGATGTAGGTATGCTGGACTGCCAGGTAGCAATTTTGGAAAATGCTATCGCTCGGTACACAAATCTGGGCATTATCCCTGGTCCGATCGGCAACCGCCATCCGTCCATTACACCGTTTGAAGCTTTCAAAGCTAAAGACGGCTATGTCATTATTGCCGTAGGCAACGATACTTTATGGGCTAAATTCTGTGATCTGATTCATCGTCCGGAACTGAAAGAAGATGAACGCTTCACGAGCAATCCGAAACGTACCGAAAATCAGCCGGCATTAAAAGCTATTTTGGACGAAGTATTCCCGTCCCGTACGGTAGCTGAATGGATCCATGATATCAAAGCAGCTGGAATCCCAGTCGGCCCGATCAATACCGTTGATAAAGTGCTGGCAGACCCGCAGGTTATTGCCCGCAATATGATCGTAGAAACGCAGCATCCGACAGCTGGCGCTGTAAAAATGGCTGGCGTACCGATCAAAATGTCTGAAACTCCGGGCGCTGTAGAAAAACCAGCTCCTATTCTTGGTCAGCATACAGAAGAAATTCTCAAAGAATTTGGCTATACAGATGCAGATATTGCTAAACTCCGCGAAGATAAAGCTATCTAAAACCAGTAAAAAAACGATGCAGCTAGCTGCATCGTTTTTTTATACAATAAAGGCAGATTCTTTATCGCTTCTTTGATAGCCTAAGCTCTTTTAATACTATATAAAATAGTATTAAAAGAGCTCATCTTTTTTACGCATTATTCTGCCGATTTTTCCCGCAGCAGAACCGTATCTTCCCCATCAATCTCTTCTAACCGCACCGCAACGGCTTCCCGTCGTGCTGTCGGTACGTTTTTTCCCACATAATCCGCTCGTATCGGCAATTCCCTATGCCCTCGATCTACCAATACCGCCAGCTGGATTGCATTGGGACGCCCCATACTCATAATTGCATTCAGCGCCGACCGCACAGTCCGACCGGTAAAAAGCACGTCATCTACTAAAATCACAGTCTTTCCATCAATAGACACTGCTTCCACCGGTTTAGTTTTTGTATGTTTTTGTTTATGGTCGTCTCGATACGCAGTAATATCCAATTCATAGACAGACAGTCTCCGTCCTTCAATTGATTCCAATTCTGCCGCCAGCCGCAGCGCAAGCGGTATCCCTCTTGTTTGTATTCCCATGAGCAAAATATCCTGCAGCCCTTTATTGCGCTCTATAATTTCATGTCCAATACGCCGAATAGCCCGCTTCATTCCCGTGCCGTCCATCAGCACGGTTTTATCTTTCCACATGACCGACCCCTCCCCTTATTTTCTATGCGTTTTTGCGTATTCTATACATGCAGCAAAATCCTGCGGAACCGGAGCCATAAACTCCATTGCTTTTCCCGTCGCCGGGTGGACTACATGCAGCGTATGCGAATGCAGCGCCTGCCCTTCGATCGGAAATTCCATTCGTTTATATCCATATACCGGATCATTAACAATCGGATGCCCAATATGCGCAAAATGAACTCGTATCTGATGCGTCCGCCCCGTTTCCAACCGGCATTCAATCAACGTGTAAAGCCCAAATCGCTCTTTCACTGTGAAGTGAGTCACTGCCGGCCGACTATTCTGAAATGTCACAGCCATTTTTAATCGATCTTTCGGGTGCCGTCCAATAGGCGCGTCAATCGTTCCTTTCTCTTCAGCAATATTTCCATGCACAATCGCTAAATATGTGCGGCAAGCCGTATGCTCTTTAATTTGCTTAGCCAAGGACATATGCGCTTCATCTTCTTTTGCGGCCACCATCACTCCAGACGTATCTTTATCCAGCCGATGTACAATACCTGGCCGTATCTGCCCATTGATGCCCGACAGTTCGTCTTTGCAATGATATAGCAGTGCGTTTACCAGCGTCCCGCTGTGATTTCCTGCGGCAGGATGCACCACCATTCCCCGCGCTTTATTTATTACAATAATATGGGCATCTTCAAAAAGAATATCCAGAGGAATATTTTCCGGTTCGGCAGAAATTTCTTCCGCTTCAGGAAATACGATATGGATTTCTTCTCCGCCGCGCACTTTATAATTCGATTTTATTGCTTTGCCGGCAATCGTAACATTGCCATTTTTCACGATCTGCTGAACAAAACTGCGAGACAGCCCGCACCGAGCTGCCAGCAATACATCGATTCGTGCATTCGCCTCTTCTTCTAAAACTAGAATTTTCTCTTCTTTATTCATCTCTTTTCCGCTCCCTCTCTATATCCCATATATACCAGATGAGTATAAACATCCCTGCCATAATTTCTATATCTGCAATATTAAAAATTGGCCAAATCCGAAAATCAAAAAAATCTCGCACGCCATGCAGCCAAAATCGGTCAATGGCATTCCCCAATGCACCGCCCAACAACAGAGAAACCGCCAGCTCCACATCGAGCCGTTTTGGAATCCTCTTTCGAAATACTCCATATCCCAGCCACAGCAATGCCGCTACGAAAAGGAAAAACCATCGCTGATCGGCCAATATTCCAAAAGCGGCACCATGATTTATAATGTAAGTAATGTGAAAAATATTTTCTATTATCGGCCGGGACTCTCCCAAATACAGCGTTTTTTCTATATACAATTTACTGATCTGATCAAGGAATACCCAGCCCAATGCCCATATTATATGTTTCATTCTTATGTTCCTTTCCTTGTGAGTATACCTATTATAACACAACTATCAGTACAATAAAAAAAGCACCCTGACGGGTGCCTTTTTTATTGTACTGCATTATTCAGCAGAAATTGCTCCTACCGGACATACGGATTCGCAAGCGCCGCAATCAACGCAAGTATCGTTTACTTCATAATGAGCTTCGCCTTGAGCAATCGCACCTACTGGGCAAGTAGCTGCACAAGAACCACAGCTTACACATTCATCACTAATTACACGCATGGTTAGCACCTCCATAAAATCATAAACCGAAAGACCATCTAAAATGCGCTCTTTCTTAATACGTTCTCATTATGACATACAAGTAAAAGAAAGTCAATTCTTTTTCTCAATGCAAAATCATCTTCCGCATCCATGGTTACTTTTGTCAATGCAAACTGTTTTGCATTAAAGTTATTTAACAGCCTCATAAAGATTGCATTAGACTATTTTTCAATAAATTATTGATTATTCTCACATTTTCTTATATAATAAAGATGAATTTTTAATATAACAAAAAATAATATTTTATCAGACAATATAACACCTTTATTATATTTTAATTTTCTTTATTTTTCGTTTATATTTTAACGGTGCGGCCTGTGAATCTTTATCTTTTGTTATTTCCCTACTGTTCAATACGGCGGCTTATTTTGCAGATGTAAGCGCCGATTGATATATTTTATTAATCGTGTCCCGTTTAATATCATTCCAATATAAAGGAGGGTAGAAAAAAAGATCTGCAAATACAAACTATTCAATAATTTCATATTTGGAGGTTAGTTATGGAATCATTACTTTCTCAACCTTGGGCAGACGAGCTCTTTATGGGCTTCACAGGTTTAGGTTTTGACACATTAGCTATGTTTATCATTGGCGGCATCTTGATTTGGTTAGCCGTTGCATACGACTATGAACCAATGCTCCTCATGCCGATGGGGTTTGGTGCCATTCTCGCCAACATTCCGCATTCTTCTGCTGTTTCTACGGAAAAAGGCGCAGAAGGTTTCTTGTACACACTGTACAATGCAGGTATTGCGAATGAACTTTTCCCGGTATTGATCTTTATCGCTATCGGCGCAATGTGCGACTTCGCTCCGTTGATGAGAAATCCGTCCGTTATGCTTTTCGCAGCAGCCGCTCAATTTGGTATCTTCGTAACTGCTATCGCTGCTGCATATCTCGGATTCCCGTTCAACCAGGCTGCCGCTATCGGTGTTATCGGTGCTGCTGACGGCCCGACTACGATCTACGTAGCCAGCCGGTATGCTGTTGAGCTCCTTGGACCTTTGTCTGTAGCTGCATA
>UREG01000075.1 GCA_900546795.1 uncultured Veillonellaceae bacterium
GCCGGATATGGACATAAAAAAAATGGAAGAACTTTCGCGCTACTGGGCAACCGTGCGTCCATACTATAAAGGCGTGGATAAAACAGAACCGTATCCGAATACCGAAGTGTACCAGCATGAAATGCCTGGCGGACAATATTCTAATTTAAAACAACAGGCGCAGGCCGTAGGGCTGGGCGATCGATGGAATGAAGTAAAGGAAATGTATGCCCGGGTAAATCTGCTGTTTGGCGATATCGTAAAAGTTACGCCGTCTTCCAAAGTAGTAGGCGATATGACGCTATTGATGGTACAGAATAATTACACAGAAGAAGATATCTATGAAAAAGGCGATATCATCGATTTTCCAGCATCGGTAGTAGAATTTTTTGAAGGGCGGCTGGGTATTCCATATCAAGGATTTCCGGAAAAACTGCAGGCCATCATTTTGAAGAATAAAAAGCCGCTGCAAGGACGGCCGGGAGCCAGCTTGGCGGATGTAGACTTTGCGGCGCTGGGCGAAGAGCTTAAAGCCAAAGGACTTCCGTACAGCGAAGAAGATAAAAGCGCATACTGCTTGTATCCGAAAGTATTTGAAGATTGGGCTAATATTACGAAACAATATGGCGACGTCAGTGTTCTTGATACGCCTACGTTCTTCTTTGGTATGAAAAAAGGCGAAGAAATACAGGTGACCATAGAAGAAGGAAAAACGCTGATCATAAAACTTCTGCAAATCAGCGATGCAGACGAAGAAGGAAATCGAGTCGTAAGCTTCCTCTTTAACGGTGCGCCTCGGGAAATTAAATTGAAAGATAAAAATGTAAAAGGCAGTGAAAACAGCCGGAAAAAAGCGGATCCGTCCGTATTGGGCGAAATAGGAGCTACTCTTTCCGGATCTGTCGTTAAGGTAATGGTCAAACGCGGCGAAGTTGTCGCCAAAGGAACGCCTCTGGTCGTTACCGAAGCGATGAAGATGGAAACGACCATTGCCGCGCCGATGGACGGCGTTGTAGCGGACATTTTTGTCAAGGCAGGAAGTAAAATAGAAAGCGGCGACTGCCTGCTGGAACTGGAAGCAGAATAACTCATCATAGGAAAAGTTCCTCATTTGTGAGTAAGCCGGATATGGCTAAAAACAAATGGGGGCTTTTCTATTAAAATGAAGAGAGTCGAAAGCTAAAAGGCAAAAGCGTGAAACCAGGCAAAGGAATCCCATCTGCCGGGGAGAAAGGAAGAGTGAGCAGATGACCTCCTTGGAAAGGATAGGTTTGACATAGCAAGAAGGGAAGGAAGATGCTAAAGAATCTGTCAGGAAGATGCGGGAGTTTACTCATCAGCCATAAGCATAGAGCAAGAGTTGCAGGCAACGTTCGGCGAGGCAGCCTTGTACGGCTGATAGGAGATTTTTTGCTTGCAGCAGGAGCTCTGTTCTGCCGGTATTGCGGCATGACTGCATAGCCTTTTTACGAAGGAAGACAGCTGGTTAGCAGGACGGCTGTTTTACGCAATTTCTTAGAGGCAAACGGAATGAGGCGCATTTGATGGGTTAGCCTGCGGCACTCATGTTTATATAAAGGAAAAAGATCAGCTTTTGCTGTGTTGGCTAAAAGGAGATAATTCATTTCCTTTAGAGGTGGTGTACACAGTATTTTTTATTGGAATCCCTTGATTTTAAGGGCGAAACATTATAGCATAAGAATTAGATTTTGATTATACTAAGGATTTCTGTCTATAAAGGAGATGTCATTTTCATGATTACTAGTGTTGCTGCTTCGCAGGCAAAAGGAAAACAAGCCAACGACGTTATTTTTGGAGCGAATGCATTAGCGGTAGAAGCCGCGGCAAAATACGGTAAAGAACAGGTAACGAACGGTACTATTGGATCTATTTTAGATGAAGAAGAACAATTGGTCTTTTTAAAATCCGTAGAAGAAATATACCGCAATCTTCCGTCCAGTGAACTGTGTGCATATGCGCCGATTCCCGGTTTGCCGGAATATTTGGAATTAGTGCAGGAGCGGTGTTTTGAAGACTGCCGGCCGGAAGGATATATCCGTGCGGTAGCGACTGCCGGAGGCACAGGGGTTCTTCATCATGTAATCCACAATTACACGGAACCGGGAGATGAAGTGCTGACTTCCGATTGGTACTGGGGAGCTTACAGCGCGCTTTGTGATGATGACGGACGGTCTTTGCGGACCTATGCATTGTTCGATGAAAATCAGAAATTTAATCATGCAGAATTCCAGAAAAATGTACAGGCGATGATCGACAAGCAGAAAAATACGGTAGTCGTTATCAACTCGCCAGCCCATAATCCGACAGGATTTAGCCTGACGCATGAAGATTGGGATCGGGTACTGCGCTTTTTTGAAACGGCAGCAGGAACAGAGAAGAATATTATTTTAGTTGTTGATGCCGCATATATCGACTATGCGGGAGAAAAAAATGAATGCCGGGAATTTTTCAAACAGTTCAGCCATTTGCCGGCCAATATCCTGGTTGTTGTTGCCTACAGCATGAGCAAAGGGTATACGCTGTATGGGCAGCGGGTTGGCGCGATGATCTGTATTTCTTCAAGCGAAGCCGTAGCGCAGGAATTTTTTGATATCAATCAGTATACGAGCCGGGCGACGTGGTCGAACATCAACCGTCCCGCTATGCGGACGCTGATTGAACTTTGCCGTGACGAAGAAAAGAAAGCGGCGTTTGAAAAAGAGCGGAATCAATATTATCAATTAATAAAAGAGCGGGCAGAAATTTTTGATGAAGAAGCAAAACGCTGCGGCCTGCCGTATTTGCCGTATGTATCCGGGTTTTTCCTGAGCATTCCGGCGGACGACCCCAAAGCGGTCTGTGATGAACTGCATAAAGAAAATATCTTTTTGGTACCGCTGAAAAAAGGCGTGCGCATCGCAGTTTGCGCAATTCCTAAACGCAAAATGAAAGGGTTGGCGGAAAAAGTGCTGCAAGCCATGAAAGCTGCCGGACAATTATAATATACAGAGAACAAAATAGAACCGAGAGGGCCGTACCTCTCGGTTTTTCATTAAAAGGAGGCGAAGATATGCAAAGGTATCGTAAATATGAACGAACGTTGATTTTTTTGCTGTATAAAGCGGCGCTTCAGGTATTCCCTCAGGGGCGGCTGAAAGTTATGCATTCATTGGGGAAAGCCATATACTGTGAACTGGATTTGGGCAGAGCGCTGACTGCGGAAGACGTGGCCGCATTGGAAAAAGAAATGCGCCGGATGCAGCAAGAAGGCGCGCCGATTTATGAACATACCGTAAAATGCAGCGATGTATTGCGGCACTGCCAGTATGAACATGATGAACGGGAAAGCCATCGGTTGGAAACCGTTGATTTGGAATATATTACCGTATACCAGTGCGGCGATACGATCGATTATTATTTTGGTCCTTTACTGCAAAATATAAAAGAATTGACCTGCTTTGGTCTGCAGCACTATGCGCCGGGGTTTTTGCTGCGCCTGCCGGAACCTGAGAATATGGAAGAACTTCCGGAATATCAGGAAATACCTAAATTTGCCCGGGTATTTTTGGAAGCGGAGGAATGGAGCCGGATTCTTCAATGTCAATATGTATCGGATCTGAATACTTATATAGAGAAGGGGCGGATTGAAGAAATCGTCGATATGGCAGAAGCGCTGCAAGAAAAGAAATTGGCATCGACGGCAGATTTTATTGCAGGGCAAAAGCCAAAAATCAAGTTGGTGCTGGTTTCCGGGCCGTCGTCTGCGGGCAAGACGACGTTTTGCCGGCGGCTGCTGACTCAGATGAAAGTCAATGGAATGCGGCCGATCATGATCTCTTTAGATGATTATTTTCATGAATGGCGGGATACGCCGAAAAATGAAGCGGGAGAATATGACTTTGAGTCTTTGGATGCGATGGATATCGAGCTGTTAAATCAGCAGCTCAATGATTTGCTGGCAGGAAAATCCGTGCGTCTTTCTCGCTTTGATTTTAAAACGGGGCAGCGTCTGTTTGACAAGGAGCTGACTTCTGTAGAGCAAGGGCAGCCGATTATCGTCGAAGGGCTTCATGCGCTGAACGACCGATTGACTTATACGATACCGCGATATGAAAAAGCCAAGATCTATCTGGGAGCGCTGACGCAAATACGGATCAATGACCGAAACCGTATCTCTACAACGGATACTCGGCTGCTGCGCCGTATGGTGCGGGATTCGCAGTTTAGAAATAAGGACAGTGAAGAGACGCTGAAAATGTGGCGGTCCGTGCGGAAAGGGGAAGAAGAAAATATTTTTCCGTTCCAGGAAGATGCGGATATCGTGTTTAATACGGCGCTGGCCTATGAATTGTGCGTGCTGAAAAAATACGCCTTGCCGCTGCTGAGTAAAGTACGCCCAAGCAGTCCTTATTATATAGAAGCCAGAAGATTGCTTTTGTTCCTCATGCCGTTTAAAATATTGGAGGAAGATATTGTTCCGAGAAATTCTTTGCTGAGAGAGTTTATTGGAATGAAAAAATAACGGAATCTGGAGGGAAGACCATGAAAACAACATGTATTCCGGTGGAAGACGCGGTAGGAATGCCTCTGGCGCATGACGTGACTCGAATTGTGCCCGGTGAATTTAAAGGCATATTATTTCGCCGCGGACATGAAATCCGAAAAGAAGATATTGAACCGCTCCGCAAATGCGGGAAAGATACGATCTATATATTGGAACTGGAATCGGACGAAGTGCATGAAGAAGACGCTGCGGCGGTTTTAGCGAAGATGACTGCCGGCGCGGGACTGGAAGCCGGTCCGGTAGGAGAAGGAAAAATAACGCTGCGCGCTGCTTGTTTTGGCGTAATCGATATGGACGAAGAAATCATTATGGCCGTAAATGAAGTGCCGTATGTCGTCGTATCGACCAAACCGAATCATTCGGTGGTACAGCCGGGGGATCCGGTAGCTGCGGTCAAAGTGATTCCGCTGGCCGTAAAGCAATCGGTATTGGATGCGGCAAAAAAAGTCTGCGGGGATATACCGCCCATTCGGATACGGGAAATCCAGAAGAAAAAAATCGGCCTGGTCATTACCGGCAATGAAGTGTATTATGGGCGGATTGAAGATAAGTTTGAGCCCGTTATTCGGCAAAAAGCCAAGGAATATCATTTTGAAGTGCTTGATGTAGAAAAATGTCCTGACGATCAGCAGGCGATCGAAGAAGGCATACGAAAGATGGAAGAG
Organism: uncultured Veillonellaceae bacterium; assembly: GCA_900546795.1. Classification (GTDB taxonomy): domain Bacteria; phylum Bacillota; class Negativicutes; order Veillonellales; family Megasphaeraceae; genus UMGS915. The sequence goes on from UREG01000075.1 coordinate 5,209, forward strand.
GCCGGAGCAGATATTATTATTTGCACCGGCGGAATGAGTGTGGATCCGGATGACAAAACCTCTGGTGCTATCCAGAAAACCGGAGCATCGGTTGTCAGCTATGGCGCGCCGGTTCTGCCGGGGGCCATGTTCCTGCTGGCCTACGTCCGGACGCCCAAGGGACGCGTGCCGGTGCTGGGTCTGCCCGGCTGCGTCATGTATGCCGGGGCCACCATTTTCGACCTGGCGCTCCCCCGGATCGCCGCAGGCGTGGAACTGACCCGCAGAGACTTCGCCGTGATGGGCGAGGGCGGGCTGTGCCTTGGCTGCAAGCCCTGTCACTGGCCCAACTGCCCCTTCGGAAAATAAAAGCGAGAGCGCCCAAGCGCGCTCCTGCTTTTCCGAACCGTTCATCTTGATTGAGTATCACGCTTTACTCTGTAAAGTCGAGATAGATTTTCCATCGAATCAGAAAGGAAGAACCAACATGAAAAAGTGTTTGTCTCTGCTGCTGGCCCTGTGCCTGACCCTGTCCCTCGCCGCCTGCGGCTCCAAGGCCGACACCAGTGCCAACGCCGCCGACGGTTCCCAGACGCAGGACAACGCCCCCACGGAAGCCCCCGCCGGTGAGCCGGTGAAGTTGATCGTGTTCGCTGCCGCCTCTATGACGGAGACCATGAACCAGCTCAAAGAAATGTACGAGCAGAATAACCCCAGCGTGACCGTTACATATAACTTCGATTCCTCCGGCAAGCTGCTCACCCAGATCAAGGAGGGCGCGGACTGCGACGTTTTTATTTCCGCCGCACCGAAGCAGATGAACGCGCTCGACGGCAGCCTCAAGGACGATGCGGACAAGAACCCGGATAGTCTGGACGAGCTGCTGGAAGGTACGCGCATCGACCTGCTCGAGAACAAGGTCGTGCTCGCTGTTCCGGAGGGCAATCCGAAGGGCATCGAGTCCTTTGACAAGCTCGCGGACCGTCTGGGGGCCGGTGAGGTATTCCTCGCCATCGGCAACAGCGATGTTCCGGTCGGCCAGTACACCCGGAAGATCTTCGCGCACTACGGTCTGCAGCACTACGACAGCTATACCATGACGTACTGGACGTTCATGTTCGCGGGGATCGGGTCACTGTTTTTCCTCAAGCCCGCGGAGCTGCCGCTTGTGTTCGCAAGCTCACGCGGTGTGCTCGGGATGCTGGGGCTTGTCGTCGTATCGACGGTGCTGCCCTATATCTTCTATACCAAGGGGCTCGAGGGCGTGGAGAGCGGCAAGGCCTCCATCATCGCCAATGTCGAGCCGGTCGTCGGCGCGCTTCTGGGCGTGCTCGTGTTCCATGAGACGCTCGATGCGTGGACGGTGCTCGGCATCGTGTGTGTGCTCGGCGGCGTGATTTTGCTGGCAGGAGGGGAGAAGGCGGTTGAACAGGCAGCGGCGGCTCAGTAGTCTGGATCTGAAAATACTGGCGGCGGTCACGATGCTGATCGACCACCTCGGCATCACGCTCTTTCCGCAGGCCGTCTGGATGCGCTGCGTGGGGCGACTGGCCTTCCCGCTCTTCGCGTTTCTGATCGCGGAGGGCTTCTGCCGCACGCGCAGCTTCCGGAGGTATCTGCTGCGGCTGCTGCTGTGCGCGGCGCTCTCGGAGGTGCCGTTCAACCTGCTGCGCAGCGGCGGACCTGTCGATCCCGCGCACCAGAATGTTCTCTGGACGTTCTGCATCGCGCTTGCTGTACTCTGGTGCATGGAGCAGGCGCGGCAGATGCCCGGCCGTACCGCGCGGTACGCCGTGTGCGCGGCGTCAGTTCTCACGGGGTGGATGCTCGGCATGTATCTGTGGACGGACTACGGCGGCTGGGGCGTGGTGACGGTCATTCTGCTCGCGCTCTGCCGCGGGCGGGACGGCGGATGGCTGGCGATGCTCGCGGGGCTGGTGTGTATCAACGGGGTGTGCCTTGCGGGGCAGGTGATCCATCTCGGCCCGCTCGGCTTCCCGATGCAGCTGCTCGCGGCGCTGGCGATCGTCCCAATTTCGCTCTATGACGGGCGGCGCGGCCCCGGCGGACGGGGCGTGCAGCTCGCGTTCTACGCGTTTTACCCCGTACACATGCTCGTTCTCGCGCTTCTGGCGCAGTTTTTATCATAGTTATTATAAGGAGTTGACCGATTATGGCAAAGAATAAAGAGGAAAAGACCAACGTCATGCGCACGCTCGACCAGCGCAAGGTGCCCTACACACCGCACACCTACGACCCGAACGGCCCGGTGGACGGCGTGTCCGTCGCGGCGGGGCTGGGCATGGATCCGGCGAGCGTGTTCAAAACGCTTGTTGCCAAGGGCGCGAGCGGGGCATACTATGTCTTCGACATCCCCGTGGCGGAGAGCCTTGACCTGAAGAAGGCCGCCTGCGCCGTGGGCGAGAAGTCCGTGGCCATGATCCACCAGAAGGAACTGCTGCCGCTGACGGGTTACGTCCACGGAGGGTGTTCGCCGGTCGGGATGAAGAAGCTGTTCCCGACGGTCTTTCACCAGACGGCCGCGGAGCTGCCGCGGATCATCGTCTCGGCGGGCAAGATCGGCTTTCAGGTCGAGTGCGACCCGGCGGATCTGCTGCGCCTTGTAAAGGGCAAGACCGCGGACATCATTGTGGAGTAATCAGTATATGCAGGATCATATTTTCATCAAGGGCGCGCGGGAGAACAACCTCAAGAACATCGACGTCTCCATCCCGCGCGACAAGCTCGTCGTGCTGACGGGTCTCTCCGGCAGCGGCAAGTCCTCCCTCGCGTTCGACACGATCTACGCCGAGGGCCAGCGCCGCTACGTCGAGAGCCTGTCGAGCTACGCGCGCATGTTCCTCGGCCAGATGGACAAGCCCGACGTCGACTATATCGACGGACTCTCCCCCGCCATCTCCATCGACCAGAAGACGACCTCGCGCAACCCGCGCTCCACCGTGGGCACGGTGACGGAGATCTATGACTATCTGCGCCTTCTCTGGGCGCGCATCGGCACGCCGCACTGCCCCAAGTGCGGCAAGGAGATCCGCCAGCAGACCATCGACCAGATCATCGACCAGATTCTCGCCC
>UREG01000076.1 GCA_900546795.1 uncultured Veillonellaceae bacterium
GAGCGTATCCTTGGTAAGGATAAGGTCACCGGTTCAATCCCGGTCATCAGCTCCAATATACATGGCGGCGTAGCTCAGTTGGCTAGAGCATGCGGTTCATACCCGCAGTGTCCGGGGTTCAAATCCCTGCGCCGCCACCATAAACCTTACCTCGTACAGCGAGGTCTTTTTTATTTCTAGAAGAAAAGCCGCCCGATAAGGACGGCTTTTTGTTTTGTGCCGAAAAGACGGCAAACTTTTTCCGGCAAAAGGGCAAGAATGAGATGCTGCGCTGTCAGCAGCTGGGAGAAGAAGCGCAGAAGGATAAAAGGCTCGGTGCAGGAAGCGGCGTGTACCTGCGCTGCAAAAAAAGTGCGATAGAAAAAACGTGGCGTACAAAAAAAGCGGCCCTAGGGGCCGCCGAATAGAATCAGGCAGATACTACATGGTGGATTGGCACGGTCGAATCGTCCCGGTCAGCCAGCGCCTGCTGCAAAAGAGCGGCGACGGCCTGCGTGCAGGAAGAAATATCCGTTTCGTCTGCGGAAATATCAAACTCGCGGCAGACAGACGCGAAAGAATAACTTTTTAATTTATAGGTATCTTTAATAAGCGGCGCGACGGAAATGAATGAAAGCTTCGGCGCGGGAATTCCATATACGGCAAAGGCGTGCAGCAATGCTCCTGCCGTTTGATTGCCGTGATAAGAAACGATGGGCTTCCCTGTCATGTACTCTTTCAGCCCTTGGTTCCACAGTTCTTCCAAGGTATAAGCGGACTGCAAATGGGCAGCGGTGACTTCCGAATGCTTGCGGGTGATGCGGATTTTTGGCGGGCGTACATAATAATACTGACGTTTTTGCAGCCGCATCTTCTTGTATTCGCTGATTGCCAGCAATGCGATCGAATAGGGCTGTTCGTTGGCCAACGCGATTTCTACGGCCAAGAAAGTATCCGGGAGCGGTTCTTGCTGCACCGCAGTTTCCATAGGATAGCGGGCATATCCCTGCTGTACCGGCAGATCAAACGGGGCGGTATCGAGTTCTTGCAGCCTTTTGGCATCTGCTTCCTGCCGTACTGCCGGCTGCTGAGCGGTTTTTCTGCGGTTCTGCCGGTATCCGGACCAGAGAGCAAGCGCCAGAAGAATCGCAAGCAGTACGAGGATCTTTTCTAAATCAAACAATTCCATTGTCATGTTCCTCTCATTTCGTATATACTAAGTATAGTTATAACATGAACGAATGAAAAAGACAAATTTGCGGGGAGGAATACACATGAAGTACAATCAGGTAACTGAAGATGTTTTGCAGGCCTTGCGGGAAGCCGTAGGCGAAAAATACGTACACACAGACGAAGACAAATTGGAAATGTACAAGACCGATGAAGAAGGAAATCCCTATTTCCATCACCGGCCGGAAGTCGTGGTATTCCCCGGCACAGCCAAGGAAACGGCGGCCGTTATGAAAATTGCCAATACCTATCTCGTGCCGGTTACGCCCCGGTCCGGCGGCACCGGACTTGCCGGCGGTGCGATCCCGTCTGAAGGCGGCATCGTATTGGTGCTGGATCGAATGAACCGTATCCTGGAAATCAATGAAGATGCGCTGTATGCCGTGGTGGAAACCGGCGTGCGCACCTGCGATATCCAGGCGGAAGCCAAAAAACGGGGTCTTTTGTATGCCGGGGATCCGTGCAGCAGCGAAAGCTGCCAGATCGGCGGCAATGTGGCGACCAATGCGGGCGGCAATAAAGCGGTGCGCTACGGTACGACGCGCAATCAGATATACAGCGTGGAAATGGTAACGCCGGAAGGGGAAATCGTAGAAATCGGCGCGCGGCTCCAAAAATGCAGCACCGGATTTTGTCTGGAACAGCTGGTCTGCGGTTCGGAAGGCCTGCTCGGAATTATTACGAAGGTAACGCTGAAACTGCGGCCTTTGCCGACCCATTTCCTCGACATGCTGGCCATTTTTGAATCGGTAGAAAAAGCAGTGGCTCTGCCGAATAAGATATTGAAAGCCGGCATCGAGCCGACGAGCATCGAATTTATGGAAAATGAATCCATTAAACTATGCTCCCAGTATATTCAGACGCCGCTGCCGTATATGAATGACGGTGCGGTATATGTGATCGTATCCCTGGATTCCATGGACGAAGACGACCTGGACAAAAAGACAGAACGTCTCTGCGATTTATGCGAAGCGGAAGGAGCCATTGAAATTGTGGAAGCCGACGACCGGATTTGGAATGCGCGGCGCAATATCGCTGAAGCCTGCCGGGATCGGAGTCTTACCTACTATGCGGAAGATTATGTAGTGCCGCTGGATCATATCAGCGAAATTTTGAAAGAAATGACTCGGATTGCAGATAAACACGGCATAGAGCGGGTTACAGTAGCGCATATCGGCGACGGCAACATGCATACCAATCTGCTCAACACGCAAGAGCTGGTGCCGATGGACTGGCTCCATAAAATAGAAGCATTTCACAACGAATTTTTCCCGGTTGTATATGAAATGGGCGGCCGCCTGTCCGGCGAACATGGCATCGGCCTGAAAAAAGCCGGCGACTTCAAACAGCACACAGATCCGGTGGCATTTGATCTCATGATGCGCATCAAAAAAGCGTGGGATCCCAATGGCATCCTTAATCCGGGCAAACTGCTGCCGCAGGAAAACCAGTAAGACAGAAATGAAAGGAACGAAAGAACCATGCAGAAAATCAGAAAAGCAGTCATTCCTGCCGCAGGCTTCGGCACTCGGTTTCTCCCCGCGACGAAAGCGACTCCGAAAGAAATGCTGCCGATCGTAGATAAACCGACGATTCAGTACATCGTAGAAGAAGCGCTGGCCAGCGGTATTGAAGATATCCTGATCATCAGCGGTCATGCCAAACGGGCGATAGAGGATCATTTCGATACGGCGCCCCAGCTGGAAGCGACGCTCAAAGAAAAAGAAAAATGGGATATGTTAAAAGAAGTGCAGGAAACGTCGGAAATCAATGTCCACTATATCCGGCAGAAACATATGCGCGGCTTGGGCGACGCGATTTTATGCGCGAAAAGCTTTATGAACAACGAACCGTTTGCCGTTTTGCTGGGCGATGACGTGGTATATAATCCGGAGCGGCCGGCGCTGAAACAGCTGATCGATTTCTATGAACAGACGGGCAGTTCCATTTTAGGCTGTCAGGAAGTAGCGCCGGAAAAAGTATCGGCGTACGGTATCGTCAAGCCGGCAGAGACCAATATTCCCGGCTTGTACCGCGTAGAAGACATGATCGAAAAACCGAGCCTGGATGAAGCGCCGAGCCGGCTGGCGGTGTTGGGACGTTATATCATCACGCCCGATGTCTTTTCCGTGCTGGAGCATACCGCGCCTGGAAAAGGCGGAGAAGTGCAGCTGACTGATGCGCTGCGGGAAATGGCGGGGAAAGAAGCAGTATACGCCTGCTGTTTTGAAGGCAAACGATACGATGTAGGCGACAAATTGGGCTTCTTAAAAGCGACGGTAGAATTTGCCCTGCGCCGGGACGATCTGGCAGCGCCGTTTGCTTCTTATTTAAAAGATATTATAAAAACGATATTATAAAAACGATAGAATAAAACGAAGAGGAACTGGGGACAGTTCCTCTTTTTCAATAGGATAGAATAAATATAACGGGAGAAATGCTGTTTTCTCCATATGAGGTTTCCCTGCACCGCAGCGGGGAACTGGAAAAACAGAGAGTCCATTGCCTTTGCAGGTGGTGGACTCTCTGTTTCTGTTTGCCGGCAGGAGCGGCTGCTTATTTTTTATTTATTCTGTAAAACGAAATACTGTGGGTGTTTTTATGAGAAGAATAGACAGGGCGGCTGGAAAATAAAAAGTCCCCCGCTCAGGGACGGCGGGGGACATATATCGTAGAGGAGATGAAATACGTGGGATTGTACTGCTTGGTTTTTAGCGATGCTTACGCAATCGGCGTGATCTGACAGACAACGATCCGGGCAGATTTCAATGCCGTGATATCGCCGCTGTCGGTATGAAACACGTGCTGTGCAATGATAGTATCACTTGCCGTTTGTACAGCTGCTAAATCCAGGCCTTCTTTCGGATCGGCCAGGGATACTATTTTGCTGTTGCCGGCGTCGTCTAAAAATTCCATTTGCAATGTTTTTGTCGATGTCATGATATTTTCCTCCTTAGGTTACACTTCTTCTTCTAGGACTGCTTCTTCTATTCGAGAAACCGATTGTGCCGGATGCGCCAGCAGCGAGGCGATCGCTGTTCCGGCTGCATAGAGCTGATCGCCGGTTGCGCCTTCTGCGACATGAGAAAACGTATAAGATTTTGTTTTGACCGTATCGCCTTCGGATACGCTGGTTTGAATACGAAGCTTGATGTCTGTGATTGTTTTAGTAACTGCCATGATAGTTCCTCCTTGCGGAAACGTTTCCTGTTGTGTTTGTATTTCGGCCGTGACTACACTATATCGGAAAAATAGGGGAAGGACAAAAGCCAAGAAAGAAAAGGAAGCGGGGAAAAGAGCGAAGCCGGCAGTGAGAGAACGAGTGAGCCGAGAAAACGGAAATAGAGAAGATACCGCGAAAAGCGGTAAGAGCGGCAGATAAATCAGCGGTGCTTAGAGAATAAAGAAGAGGTAGGCGGCGAAAACAGATGAAAGCCGTAAAGAGAGAAAGCGGCAGGGGTAACGCGCTGAGCCGCTTTTATGAAGAAGCGGAAATAAATTTTCCTTCGATAGAAACAGAAAGAAGATTTATTTTTACTCCTCTTTTATTGAGAAAAAAGAAAGATAGAAAAATCAAATCGTGATAAATAGCATAATAATTTCAAATTATAAAATCGATAATGGGAAAAGGAAAGAGTGCAGGAAAAATGGAATTATTAACGTAGATACTGATCGGTGCAGAAAACAGATGGAAAAGAGGTGGCAGGAGAAGCGATATACCATGTACGAAAAAACAGCGAGACTAGGAGGTTGAAAAAATGAGTGAAAAATCACAAGCCAATGGCATTATGAAAATCGGGGCGTACTTGACCCGGCTGTCCATGAAATACATGCCGGATCCAAGTATTTTTGCCGTGCTGCTTACCTTTATTTCTTTTTTGCTGGGTGTATTTGTAGCCAATGTATCGCCTATGCAGATGGTGGTCAACTGGTATAAAGGATTTTGGAGCCTGCTTACGTTCGCTATGCAGATGGCCTTGATCATTATTACCGGATCGGCCGTGGCAGATGCGCCGTTTACCAAACGGAAAATTCAGCAGCTGGCATCTACGGCCAAGACGGCAAAGCAAGCGGTATGGCTCGTTACGTTCGTTTCTATTTTAGTTTCCTTTATTCACTGGGGACTTAGCCTGATCGTAGCGGCTTTGCTGGCAAAAGAATTGGCAAAAGAGCTGCGGATTAAAAAGATCCCGTTTGAATACGGGCTGATTGCAGCCGGCGCGTATGTAGGGCAGATGACATGGCATGGGATGCTGTCCGCATCTATCGGGCTGCTGATCGCGACGCCCGGTCATTTTTTGGAAGATAAAATCGGTTTGATTTCCATGTATGATTATATGTTTAATCCGATGAATATTGCGGTTACCATCGCGCTGCTGGTGCTTCCGCCGTTGTTCGCGTCCATGCTTCATCCGCATGAACGGGATATCACTCCGCTGTCGGAAGAAAGCATTCGGGCGATCGAATTGGAAACGGATTCTGTAGCAAAACTTCCGGAAAATCCGACGGTAGGCGACCGGCTTAATAACAGCCGGATTTTGGCAGGGATGCTGGGCTTGCTGGGCATGGTATATGTAGTATATAATTTTTGGACGTTTGGATTTAATTTGGATATCAATTTAGTTAATGCAATTTTCCTGTTCTTAGGGATCTTAATGCATAAGACGATGGCAAGCTATCTGAAATCTGTCAAAGCCGCAACGGGCGGCGTATCGGGCATCGTGTTCCAATTCCCGCTCTATGCCGGGATCATGGGCATGATTCAATATTCCGGGCTGGTAGATATCCTGTCGCAGGCAATGGTGTCCATCAGTACGGAAGATACCTTCTATTTGTGGACCTTCCTCAGCGCATCGCTGGTTAATATGTTCGTACCGTCCGGCGGCGGACAATGGGTCGTACAGGGGCCGATCGCAATCGATTCGGCGATGATGATGGACGCAAATATCATCAAGACCTGCCTGGCAGTGGCATACGGCAACACATGGACGAATATGGCGCAGCCGTTCTGGGCCATCGCGCTGCTGGGAGTTACTGGACTGCAGGCTCGTGATATCATGGGGTACTCGATGGCAATCATGCTGATGAGCGGGCTTATCTTCATTATTGGCGTAACGTTCTTGCCGGTATAGCAGAAGGAGGAAGGATCATGAAAGAATGGACGATCGCACAAGCGCATGCAGCAATGGAAAAAGGCGAATTGACTTGTTTGGAATTGGTAGAGCAGTATTTGGAGCGGATTCGCCAGTATGACGATCGGCTGCACAGTATTATTTTGATAAATCCCAATGCGCAGGCAGAAGCGAGAGCGCTGGATGAAGCGTTTCATGTGCGCGGGTTTGTAGGGCCGCTTCATGGGATTCCTGTAATCCTTAAAGATAATGTGGAAACGGACGATATGCCGACGACGGCGGGAGCGATTGCGCTTAAAGGATTTGAATCGCACCGCAATGGCACGATTGTGGAAAAGCTGAAAGCGGCGGGCGCGGTGATTTTGGCAAAATCCAATCTTCATGAATTTGCGATCTGGGGCGAAACAGTCAGTTCGATTTTAGGGCCGACGTATAATCCGTACGATCTCAGCCGCACTCCCGGCGGTTCGTCCGGCGGTACCGGCGCAGCTATAGCGGCAAATTTTGGGATCATCGGCATTGGAACGGATACGATCAATTCGGTACGGTCGCCGTCTTCTGCGAATAATCTGGTGGGGATTCGGCCGACGCTGGGACTGGTGAGCCGGCATGGCATTGTACCCTATTCCCTGACCCAAGACACGGCAGGCCCGATTTGCCGAACAGTGGACGACGCGGCAAGGACGCTGACCGTATTGGCTGGATACGATCCCAATGACAGCGAGACGGCCTGGGCGTACCGGAAAACAGAAGTATATGAAGCGGATTTGGACGAATCGTCGCTGGCTGGAAAACGGTTCGGCGTGCTGAAAAGCTTTTTTGGCAAAGAAGAGATCCATAAACCGGTCAATCAAGTCATGGAAGCGGCGATGGCGGTGCTGGAAAAGGCTGGCGCTGTATTGGTGCCGATTGAAGATCCGATTGATTCGGGCTGGCTGACGAGCAGCGTGAGCGTGCATTTAGATGACTTTAACGATCATTTGACTGCGTACCTGCAGAGTTTTCCGGCGGATGAAATCCCGTCGCATTCGCTGAAAGAGATTTATGACAGCGGCAAATATCATCCGGTAGATAAAGGAAATATCGAAGATGCGCTGCGGCTGACGACGCATTCGGCGGCGTATAATGAAAAACTCCTGCGGCAGCAGGCTGTGCGCAATACGATGGTAAAACTGATGGCAGATCTGGAATTGGACGCAGTGCTGTATCCTCATCAGCAGCAGCTGGTCTGCAAGATCGGCGATTCGCAAAAACAGAGAAACGGCGTACTGTGCTCGGTAACGGGATTCCCATCGGTCGTGGTGCCGGCAGGATTTACAGAACCGGAAGAAACGGCGCCGCTCGGCGTGCCGGTAGGCATGGAATTTATTGGAGAACCGTGGTCGGAAAAGCGGCTTCTTGCGTTGGCAGCAGCATATGAACGAGCTGCTTGCCCGCGGAAATCACCTGTATTATAAAATTGCATACCACCCCCTTTGGAAATAGCAAAGACGGCGGAGGCGTATATCGCTTCTGCCGTCTTTGTTTTATATAAATACAATTGATGAGGGCAGATAAACGAAATAAAGTAAAATATATTTTTGTATTATGAAATATTTATTATATATATTATATAATTCGGAAAAGATTCTCGTCAACTCGT
>UREG01000077.1 GCA_900546795.1 uncultured Veillonellaceae bacterium
CAAGTTCTTTCTTCTTTTTTATCCAGTAATGTAACATATCTTTGACTAACCTACATAGCATATTCTCTAGCAATTTTATTAAACTTGCATTTATTTTTCTATATGCTATACTTGAAAATTGTGCAGTACTAATAGCGTTATTACCAAGGAGTTTATATCATCATGAATTATATACAAAAAGGAATCGCCCTTACCCTGCTGGGCGGCATTTTATGGGGCTTATCCGGAGTAAGCGGGCAATATCTTCTGCAGTACCGCAACTGGGAAGCAGAATGGCTCGTTCCCGTCCGCATGATCTCGGCGGGAGTCCTCACCGTTATCATCGCGTACCTGCGGGAAGGACAAAAGATTTTTTCTATTTTCCGCCGTCCCGCTGATATCGTGCGCCTGTTCATTTTTGGAATCATCGGCCTCAGTATGTGCCAATACGCCTATTTCAAGGCAATCCAGCTTTCCAATGCCGGTATCGCTACAGTCATTCAATATACCGGCCCCGTCCTTATCATTGTCTATCTCTTTCTTCGTTATCAGCAAAAGCCAAAACCGAAAGAAATTCTTGCCGTTCTCTTTGCGTTCGCGGGCGTGTTTATCCTGGCTACGCATGGAAAAACAGATTCGCTGGCACTGCCGCCGCTGGCTCTTTTCTGGAGTATCGCGGCCGCTTTTGCCCTGGCAGTCTACAATGTCCAGCCTGTACAGCTCCTAAAAACGTACGGAACCATCCCTGTTGTAGGATTTGGCATGACCGTCGGAAGCATTCCTCTATTATTCTTGTATCCGCCTTATCCGATCGTCGGCGACTGGGACGTTATGGCCGCGCTGGCATTTGGAAACATCGTTCTTCTCGGAACCGTCGTGTCTTTCCTTGCCTATTTAGAAGGCGTCAAGCGAGTAGGGCCTGCTAAAGGAAGCATCCTCTGCTCTATCGAACCCATTGGCTCGATGGTTTTTGCTTATATGCTGCTGGGCACCCCATTTGCAGGAATGGATATCATCGGCTGCGCCTTGATTATCCTTACCATCTTCTTATTAGCCAAAACAAAAGAAACCACATAAAAAAGCGAGGCATGTATTTGCCTCGCTTTTTTATTGTTCCGCGCCATACCGATACCGCGTCAGCAGATATACGCCACCGCATACGGCTGCCATTCCGCCGATTTCCGCCCAGCCAAAGGTTTCTCCCAGCATTATGCTGCCAAGCAGCAGCCCCGTTACCGGCGTCAGATTGCTAAATATCGCCGCCTGGCTGGCTTTTACTTCTTTTACGCCCATATTCCAAAGCAACGTCGCCGTAATCCCACTGATAAAAATTAAATATACGGCGGTATATACCGAGGGCCAGGTCGGAGCCGCATAAACCACCTGCCCGCTTCCCCAAGCATACGGCGTAAGCATAATCGTTCCCAGCAGCGTGGCCCAGGCCGTCACCGAAAGCGCCGGCATCGCCTGCATGACTTTTCGACTGCCAATAACATACATCGCCCAGCCAATCTCACTTAAAAAATACAGTACATCGCCAAAATTAAATGGCTCTGCTATGATTTTTACCAAATCACCGCCGGTCAGTACAAAAAGAAGCCCCATAAAAGACCCCAGTATTCCCAGCCACTGATATCCGGTCAGCACTTCTTTTAAAAGAAAATATGCCAATACAGAAATGATCACCGGCACAGACGCATAAAACAGCGTACAATGAAATGCAGTAGAATATATAAGCCCTTGAAACTGCAGTACATTGCTGAACGGAATCCCTGCAAAGCCCATACCGGCTAATATATATAGATGTTTCCCGGACGGCACCGTTATCGTTCCCTCTTTGCCGTAGAGCATTGCAAAATAAATAACCGTCATGAGCATACAGCGTGTCCAAACGACCGTAACTGCCGAGTATTGTTCCAGCAGAATCTTAAGCATGACCGGCTGCGCGCCCCAAAACAGCGCAGCTCCCAGCAAACAAAGATAGGCTTGCTCTCGTGCTGACTTCACCGCTTCACTCCCCTTTATCTTCCCCATCCCCATGGAGGCACATCATTTTTGATACGCGCTGCGAAGTATTCTGATCTCTTCCGCATAACCGGGCAATTCGTTTGGCGTCTCCAAATAAAACGGCAGATGCCGCAGCGCAGGATGATTGATGATACGAATGAACGCATCCAGCCCAATACTCCCCAGCCCGATCTTTTCATGCCGGTCTTTTCGGCTGCCTATCGGATTTTTGCTGTCGTTGATATGCACCGCTTTCAATCGGGAAAGACCTATGATCCGGTCAAATTCTTCCAGAACGCCTTCCAAGTTTCCTACGATATCATAGCCGCCGTCATATATATGGCAGGTATCTAAACAGACACCGATTTTTTCTGCTGCGTCCGTCCGCTCTATAATCGCCCGCAGTTCTTCAAACCTCCGCCCCACTTCAGTACCTTTTCCCGCCATCGTTTCCAATAAAACCATCGTCTTCTGTTCCTTGACCACACACCGATTCAATAACTCCGCAATATATTCAATTCCCTGTTCTGCCCCTTGCCCCACATGACTGCCGGGATGAAAATTATATTGGCAATTCTCCAGCAGCTCCAACTTTTCCAGATCTTCCTTCATGGCACGATAAGCAAAATCCCGGGTCTTTTCTTCTTTGGAACATGCATTGAGCGTATACGGCGCATGCGCCAATATGGGAGCAAACGAATGCTCCCGCATAAATTCGTTCAAGGCACGAATATCTTCCATATCCGTTTCCTTTGCTTTCCCGCCCCTTGGATTTCTCGTAAAAAACTGAAATGTATCTGCGCCAATAGACAGCGCTTCTTTTCCCATATGCAAAAATCCTTTTGCAACAGATAAATGACAACCAATATGCAGCACGATTTATCCCTCCAAAAAAGCCGCCGAACCATGTCCAGCGGCCTGCTACTCTTCATTTTCTATCTTATACTTCCCCTCGCAGATATGCCAGCTCTGCCTGACTCTCCGCATAATACCATTTTACGGTTTTGCCAATATAGCATTTTATAGCATTCAACTTCCCCGATTCTGCAAGACTTCTCATCTTCCGCAAATTATATCCGTTCACAGAAAAATACGTTGCCGAAATAAATCCTTTCGATTTAAGCCAATTCCGATAGTGCCCAAAATCATCGCGATCTACTTTCAAATGCCTGATCATGCTCAATACCCCCTATTAAGCCGTCAATACGCTATATTTATTTCTATCTACAGTATACCATTATTGGTTTGATATCGCTAGGCTTATCGCCTGAATTTTACAGGATTTTTTCCGTTTCCTTTTCTTGATTTTTCTTTGTTTTCCTCTGGTTCCAGAGCCACAGCCCTCCGTAAACGATAACGATCGCGGTAATGAGCCATATCAGCCGGTTTCCATTTTGCTGGTAATGAACAATATCATAGCCTACCACTACTTCTATAGCTACCGAAGGAAATTTGCCAACTAAGCAAGCCAGTGTATAGTCCCGATACGAGATACCGCTCAGCGCCCCCAACGCCGTCACCAGTCCGTTGGGAGAATACGGCACAGCCCTGGCAATCACCATCGTCCCAAAATTGCTGTAACTATCGAGCTTGGTCAGCATTTTGCTTTTATGGATAATCTCTTCCGCACTTTTGCGAAAGAGCACCCGCATAAACCAAAAACTGATCACAACGCCGATCGTTTCAGCCAGCCAGGATATCACAATCCCCGGTATGATGCCAAATACAACCCCATTTGCAGTCGATATAAATATAGATGGCAAGAAGCCGACAATATTGATGATCACGTCAATGATAACGCTTACCGCCACCGCCCAATATCCAAACGACTGCAAATATACGATTGCCCCCTGCAGATCGCCCTCGGTGGATAATCTCCAAATGGTGGTATAGAAATCCGGAAGCGCGATATGTATGCCTGCCAGCACCAATACCAGCAGTGCCAGCCCAATATATTTGACCTGAGATTCTTTTATCTGCACGGCAGTCCTCCTTTATCTTTATTACTATGTATCATACGGCAGATAGGGAAAAATAGCAACTTATCCCTTTTGCAGCGCAGCTGTATTTTTTAGACGCGTCAAATAAATCGATCCGCCAATAATACAGATCCCGCCAATCACCGTCATCAAGGACAATACCTCTTCAAAGAGGATAAAGCCCCACAGACAATTAAAGAATACCCCGCTGTACTGCACGAAACTTGCCAGTACGGGATTCGTTTTCCCATATGCTTCCGTCAGGCAAATCTGTGCCAGCAGCGATACCAGGCTCATGCCGCCGATCAGCGTCCAGCCATACATATCCGGCACAACAAACGTTTCCTGCGACATAACAACCGCTCCTACTACCGTAGCGGAAGCCAGAAAATAAAATACGATTTCCATCTCGTCATGTCCGCCGGCCAGCGTAATATTTCGGATCGTCGTATATGCGGCAGCACTGAAAAACGCGCCTCCCAGCGCAGCCAACGCGTACCAGGAAAAACTGGCGTATTCCCAAGGACGAATAATCGTACACATACCAGCCACAATCAAAATAATCGGCAGCACCGCGCCTTTAGGAAGTTTTTCTTTTAGAAAAACCGCAGCAAAGAACAACACAAAAAAAGCAGACAGCTGTGCGATAATCGACACATCTGCCAGCGCCATGCCGGCCAGCGCCACAAAATAGCAATACATGCCGATACCGCCAAAAACGCCGCGCGTTACCAGCATCAGCCGATCCTTATTAGAAAACTTCCTCCCCTGTTTCCACATCAGAAACAGTAAAAAAATCACACCAAAAAATCCGCGGAAAAACGCTATTTCTCCCGTTCCCATGATTGTACTCAATTCTTTTACAAATACATTCATCATGCTTAGAAGAAGCGATGCCAGCAGCGACATAACAACGCCTTTATTCATACCTTCCCATTCCTTTCCGGCCTTCCAGCCACTTCTTTCCTGTCATAAAAAATAAGAAAAGCCGTTATACAACGACTTCTCTCCCTTTTTCTTCTTAGGTTTTCTTTCTCCATCCATTTCATCGGACAGGTTCCCTATATTGTTTCATTATAGCATATCCTCTACTTTTTTCCTCTAATTTCATAAAAGAATGTCGTCATACTGGATATGACTCCAGGGCATAAAAAATCATTCCGCTTATGATAATGGCATCTCGCCTATCCGGCTCTGCTGAGCGGCATCGCTCATTCATCAATCTGTCTTCTCGGCCTGCCGTCAGCTCTTCCCCTTTTGAAATGCTTTCGGTTCCAGCAGAGTCCTGGGCAGGAAATCTTCTGCAGTCCGCCGGTTTCATCCCACACAACCGTTTTAGTACAGCAGCTGCAGCGCTTTCTTATTCATGTCTAACCCCATGCGTCTTTCCATTTCCAACACACAAATCCCCCATAGTTATTCAGCAGGACAGCCTGCCTAACTATGGGGGATATTTCATAAAAAATTATTTTGCTTTTTCTTCTATAAATGCCCGTACTGCTGCCTTCATCTCTTCTTTCTGAATAATTTCAGAGAACCGTATGGGTTTATTTTTCAATTCCTCAATCGGTTTCGGCAGATGCATGCCGGTGCATGCGCAAATATCTTCTAATGTTTGGAACGGATCTTCTGCCGCTTCCAATTCCAGAGCCGCACTGACCGCCGGCGGAAATTTAAACGGATGCGCCGTTGCCATCAGCACAGTATGAACTGGCGCTGCTTCTTTAGCGCCGGTGTGAAGATAGACGCCAAATCCGACCGCTGTATGCGGATCCAGCAAATATCCGAAGCTATTGTATACCTGAGCGATGACCGCCTGCGTTTCTTCATCACCGATCCATGCCGCCCCAAATTCTTTTTCTATTCCCTTGCGCTCTTGCTCCGATACTTCCAAACGGCCGGTTTCTCTCAGCGATTTCATCCAAGACGCGGTCTTTTCCGCATCTTCTCCTGCCGCATAGTACAGGAATCGTTCAAAATTACTGGACTCTACAATATCCATTGACGGGCTGATCGTTGTATAGAATTCCCGGTTCATATCGTACACACCGGTCGCAAAAAAATCAGCCAGCACCCTATTGCTGTTAGACGCACAGTAAAGTTTTCGGATAGGAATGCCCATTTTCTTAGCAAAATAAGCCGCTAAAATATTGCCAAAATTCCCCGTAGGAACAATAACGTCAAACGCACCGCCTTCATCAATGCAGCCAGAAGTTACCAGCTGACCATAAACAGCCGCGTAATATACTACCTGCGGCAGCAGACGTCCGATATTAATCGAGTTGGCGCTGGAAAACAGCAGGCCATGATGATGAGCATAGGCATTGGTTTCTTCATCGGTAAAGACCTGTTTTAAAAACCGCTGCGCATCGTCAAAATTTCCCTCAATCGCACAAACTTTGACATTATCCCCTTCCTGCTTTTTCATCTGCATCGCCTGTATGGGGCTTACGCCTTCGGAAGGATAAAATACCATGATATTCGTTCCTTCCACATCACGGAACCCTTCCAACGCCGCTTTTCCCGTATCTCCGCTGGTTGCCGTCAGAATCAGGATATCCCGTTCTTCATGTTCTTGTTTTTTGGCGGCAGTCAGCATATACGGAAATACTGATAATGCCAGATCTTTGAACGCCAAAGTCCGTCCATGAAACAGCTCCGCCGCGCTGATGTGCGCATCAATAGAATGAAGCGGCACAATTTCCGGCCGGTCAAAGGTCTCTTTGCGGTAAGCCGCATGTACCATATGTTCCAACTCTTCCCCGCTGAAATTCGGAAAGAAGTATTCCAGTACCGTCACAGCAATCTGCTGATACGATTTATTTTCTAACTCTTCCAGGCAAAGCACTTGTTCCGGAAACGTTTCCGGTACATAAAGCCCCCCATTTTCTGCCAATCCGTGCAGCAAAGCATACGATGGAGAAACCGATTCTCCTCCCCGCGTGCTGATATATCTCATATAAATCCCCCTTCTCTATTTTACTCAACAATTTCCAATGCGAAAATATTGATCACATCTGCGTCTGGACAAGAAACGCGGATATCGCCCTTTCGGCTCGGCGGTATCGTGCCGCCGTATCTCAAGATATCTATATAAGGAAACAAAACATGCATAGCCATCGGACAAATCTTTCCCCGTTCCGTATCAAAATCGAAACTGTCTCCAACGGCATGTCCTCGATGGCACCCTATCGGTCCGATTCGATCGACTACAGTTATCCGTATTTTCTTTTTCATCGCGTTCTCCTTTCGCCAATACGATTATCATAGCATATTTTTAAATCAATGTCGATGTATGTATTATCATAATCGAAGCATGCCGATCACATAATTTCACATCCCAGTCAGCAAGTATTTCTTTACCGCCTCTTTCTGCCATTTCCCTCAAGCATATATGAAACTATTGGCCAATAGTTTTTCCCCCACTTCACCGTAAATGTACAAAGCAGCGTTTTGCTGTCAGAGAATGTACACAACCTCCCATTACATTGAACCCCTCATCTGCGATTATTTCCGGCAATCCATGCGCTGTTCGTCCGCCGGCTTCCATGCGTCCTATACTTTTCCAACAAGAAAAATACTTCCCCCTCACTATGCAGCAGAAAAATCTATTCCAATACTCCTTCGGCTCCGCAGTAAAATAAGTCCGTTTTTTTCTTACTAAATTTTTTTGTTATACTAAAGATAAGGAGGGGATACAGTATGTTTCGTAAGTTTTTACAGTATTTTGATATTACGATTAATTTCTTTGGCTGTTTCTCTGTAGGCCTCCTGTTTGTAGGATGGCCGTTCGCAGCTATTGTTTTTGGCATACTTGATATTTTCTGCCCTGCTATTCATCATTCTTTAGTGGGAGATATTCTTTTCATAGCCTCTCTCCTTATCGGCGGCATTATCGGTTCTTATATATTTGATGGTATTATTAAACTTTGGCTATGTCACAACAAACAGTTGATAAATAGCCATTTTTATAGGGGAGTATCAG
>UREG01000078.1 GCA_900546795.1 uncultured Veillonellaceae bacterium
TCTTCTTCCTTACAGCAGGGAACGTGGGTATGGCCGTAGAGAAGAATCGTGCCGGGAGCCAGGGGCAGACGCTTTTGCAGCGGATAGATATGCCCGTGGGTGGCAACGATCTGATGCATGCCGTGTTCCAGCAGAGCATAATCAGCCAATATGGGAAAGGGAAGCACCATTTGATCGACTTCCGCATCGCAGTTGCCGCGGACACAAAAGAGAATCTCTTTA
Source organism: uncultured Veillonellaceae bacterium (assembly GCA_900546795.1). Lineage (GTDB taxonomy): Bacteria > Bacillota > Negativicutes > Veillonellales > Megasphaeraceae > UMGS915. The sequence goes on from UREG01000078.1 coordinate 223, forward strand.
TAGCCGCTCAGCAATTGAATGACTTCTTTGGGATCATAGCCGTCCGGAAGCGGATTGCGGGGGCCGTGGTATAAGAGGTCGCCCAATAATAAGATGCGATCTGCGTTTTCCTGCTTGACGGCGTCTATCAGGCGGCGGCACCAGAATGCGGAGCCATGGATATCAGAAGCGACGAGCCATTTCATAATAAAACCTCCTTAGCGAACGTGTCCTTTAGACGGTTCTTTAATGATATAAGAGAAAATAAATCCGCCCAGCGCGGCGATCCAGAGAACCATCAGTGCGTTGGAAACGCCGTGACTGTCTGCGATCCAGCCGACGAGAGGGGTTACGATGCCGCCCATGGTGACGCCGAGTCCCAGTGTAACGCCGGACGCAAAGCCGATGCTCTTAGAGAGATATGTTTGCCCTAAAATGATGATGGGGCTGTAAGAAGCAAAAATCGAAAAGCCCAGTGTTACGAGCAGCGCCGTAGCAAGGTATACGTTGGTGCAGAAAGGGAACAGCAAGATGGACGGCACCATGACCCAATGCGCCCAGCGCAGGACTTTGACCAATCCCAATCGATCCGCCATAATGCCGCCGATCATCGTCAGTACGGTACCGAGGCCATGAAACAGCGTCAGGGCATAACTGCCGGCTTGTGCGGACTGCATGAGCACGGTAATCCAAAAGATTGGGATAAAGGTGGTAAGGACAGAGAAAAGGATCGAACGGGAGAAAATAACAAACGACAGTTGGGAAAAGGATTTCCAATCATTGGTATAGGATTCCTGGGTTTTCGTTTGCGTACTCCGTTCCGACTGCGACGCCAGCGCCAGGATCTGCGGCATGTAATAAAAAAGCGCGCCGGCTACAAGCGTGTTGGCCAGCAGATAAATCAGCATGCCGTATTGGCCCAGCGTGTACACGCAGAGACTGGCGATAATAGGGCCGACGGCAAATCCGGCATTGCCGCCGATAGAAAAGACCGACATGGACTTGCCTTTGTTTTTATGAGAGATCTGATTGATCAGCCGCGCCGCTTCCGGGTGGAAAATAGCGCTGCCCAATCCTGCCAGCATGGAAAGGAGGAATAAAAGCAGATACGAATCTGTAAATCCCATGCCGGAGAGGGTGGCGCCGGAAAGAATTGTGCCGAACGCAATGAACCAGGGCTTGGAAACCTTGTCGGAATAATAGCCGAAAATCGGTTGGGCGATAGATGCCAGGATCGTATTGGCAAAAGCCAGACCGGCGGCTTCTGAATAAGACAAGCCGTACTGCATAATGAAAAACGGCAGGAGCGCTGGCAGGGAGCCTTGCGCGGTATCAACGGCCAAATGCCCGACGCTGAGAAGATAAATAAATTTATTTTTCAAAATAAACAAACCTCCGTATCACACAATATTTATCTATTATACTACAAACAGGAAAAGAAAACAGAGCTATTGACCTGGAGTCCGCTAGAATGTCTATAATAAAAAGAAAAGCAAAAAGAGGAGCAAAAGATATGAGGGAAGAAGAGCTGGAACGGCGGCAAAGGCCGCGGCAGCGATCCAGGCAAATTGTAAGGCAAACGCCGCGGCGGCATCGGCTGAGATGGTTTTTATTCGGACTGATGGCCGGTGTCCTGTTTACTGTCAATGGATTGGGATATATGGCAGGCAATCGGATTTATGAAGAAATCAGCGATCCGCGGCGCAATGCCGAGGTGCTGGGGATTATGAACCGTTCGGCAGAATTAGAGACGATCCATGCCTATGAAACGCGGCAGCACGGAGAACGCATACAGCTGGAGCGAGACGGCGTGCGGCTTACTGGAACGTTTGTCGATAACGGCAGTCCGGACACGGTATTGCTGCTTCATGGATTGTATCAGAACCGAACGATGCTGATTCCTTATGCGCGGATATATTTGCGGCAGGGATATAATGTCCTATTGGCAGACTCCCGGGGGCATGGAGAAAGCGGCGGCGTGATTACTTGGGGAATAGAAGAAGTGAAGGATATCGAACAATGGCTGACCTGGCTGCGGCAGGAAAAAGGAGCCGGTCGGATTGGGGTGCACGGCATATCGTTGGGCGGTGCGTATGCGGTGCTTCACAGCGGACTGGGCAGGGAAGTGGCGGATTTTTATGTGTCCGACAGTGCGTATGCGGATTTTCGCAGTTTGTATGATATCCATATTGGGTCTAAGGCCAGGCTGACTGCCGATTCCTATGCGGCAAAAGGGCTGTGGCTGTACTGCAATGCAGCGATGCTGGTTCATACGGGGGCGGTTTTTAGTCAGGTCAGCCCTGCAGAAGCGGTGCGGTCTGCCTCTCGGCCCATGCTGTTTCTTCATGGAGGACAAGATGCGCTGGTACCGGAAGAAGCGGCGCATTTGCTGTATGAAGCCTGCGGGTCTTCGCAGAAAGAGCTGGATATACTCGAACATGCCGCGCATGCGCAGGGTTTGAGCGAAGGCAGCGATTACGCCGGATATATTCGGGCTTTTTTGCAGCGGATATAAGCAGGAAATAGAAAGAAAATGGAAAACTATAGTATATAGTATGAATATAGTATAAGAGGATAGGAGATACAAGGAGGATACTTATGGAATATGTATACTTTCCTGCCTGCCGGTATACGGCACTGTCGGCTAGAAACAGCATGAACATACAGATATATCTGCGCCAGATTCATCATATGCAGATCTGCGGCTGCTGTACGGCAGATTACCCTGTTTTGACGGCAGATACGGCAGCGGTTACGATTTGCCCCACCTGCACTGCGATATTGCGGGAACAGGCGCCGCAGGCAGCGGTTCTGAGTATATGGGAATTTTTATTAGAGGATCTCTCATTTCCCTGGCCGGATTATAAAGGAAAAGAGCTGATGGTCCAGGACTGCTGGCGGAGCCGGGACGATCGGGCTTGTCAGGAAGCGGTGCGGGCTGTATTGAAACGGATGAATATCGTGCCGATCGAGATGGAGGACAATTTTGAAAAGACGAAATTTTGCGGCATATCCTTGCTGTGTCCGCCAACTAAAGAGGAAGCACGGCTGGCGCCGGAACTGACGGCGCACTGGCCGGAGGAGAAATACAAGACAAGAGAAGAACGGATCGCGGCGATGCAAGACTATGGCCGCGGACTGGACGCAAAAGAGATCGTCTGTTACTGCAATGAATGCATGGAAGGGATTCGGCTGGCAGGGAAAAAAGGCGTGCATCTCATGGATTTAGCGGCGAAAAATCTATAAGAAATATGAAACCGGATGGTGGGCCGGCCGAGAGAAGCAGATGGGACGAAAAGAGAAAACAGCCTTTCCGAAACAATATCGGAGAGGCTGTTTTTTAGTGAAGGCGATTTGATTATTATTGCGGAGCAGCGGCGGAGCCTGTTCCTTCAATGAGGAGCAGAACCAATTCCGGCGCTTCTTCAGTGCGGACCGGTATGCCCCAGAACCCATAGCCGTTATTGGTAATTGCCGTTAAACCGTGGAAATCGGCGCGGCCATAGTCTAGAGGATACATGGCGCGGGTGATAAGGCGGTTGGGAAAGAGCTGCCCCGTATGGGTGTGGCCGGCCAGATACAGATCATAGCCTAAAGAAGCGGCTTCTTCCATGCGCCGCGGCTGGTGATCGAGAAGAATAGAATAATACTTGCCGTTATCCGGGCTGAGGCGAATCATATCGGTCGTTTCCTTTTCTTGGCTATAATCTTCCAGTCCGGTGATTTTGAGCTGCTGATTTACAATTTGCGTTTCGTTTCTCAGCGGCTGGATATGATTGGCCCGCAGTTTATCCTGCCAGGAAGAAGGATCGTCGAGATAATCATGATTGCCGAAACACATATAGACGCCGAAAGGAGCCTGAAGCTGTGCCAGCGGGGCAAGGGAATTTTCCCGGTCTACATAACTTTGGCGTTCGTCGAGGATATCACCGCTGATCAGGACGATGTCCGGCGACAGTTCGTTGATCCGCTGGGTGAGCGTTTCTGCGTAGGAACGGCCGAGGAATCTTCCTAAATGAAGATCGGTAGCAAATGCCGCCCGGTATACCGTACCGGCAGGGAGTTTATCTGTATAGATATGTTCTGTCCGCAATACCGGATGAAATGCCTGCCAGGATCCCCAGGCGATAAAGAACGCCATAAAAAGGAAGCCTGCGGCGCCGATAGCCTTATGAGGCAGAGAAAGAGAAAACAGCTTGCCAAGCAGAAACAAAGCCAGATGTACGAGAGCCAGCAAAACCGTATAATGCAGTACGGCGATCCACAGCCCGCCAATCCAGGCAGAGCCTTTCAGAAAGAACAGGGGCAAACTCTCCGGCAGCAGACGGCTGCATAGGGTATACAGAGCCAATAAGAAAACGACAAGAGCAAAGCCGGCATGGCGGGCAAAAGGAAAGACCAGCCGGCAGTACGTGTAGACGGCAGCGCTTAAAAGAAAATCAATCGTGCCGATAAAAAGCAATACTTTCATCGTGTATTCCTACTCCTTCAGCAATGAAATAATAATCCTATCCTATAGTATAAAAGATAGAGTGCACTCCAGGTCAAGAAAATAAAAAAAGCAGCTGCCGAAGCAACTGCTCTATGGTGACCCAGGAGGGATTCGAACCCCCGGCCTTTTGATTCGTAGTCAAACGCTCTATCCAGCTGAGCTACTGAGTCATATTACTCAAATACTATAACATGGCAGCAGATTCCTGTCAAGAAAAAATATAAAAATATTGCTATGAAAAAGAAAAGGAATCAATTATGCTGCTGAGCAGGTCAAAAAGAGAAAAAGAAAAGAGCGTAAGAAAAAGAAGAAAATCAGGAGACGGTTGAAGGGATATAGAATAAATAGAATGGAAAAGAAATTAACCATTCGTTATTGGAAATGAAGATCTCGTAAGTATGGCTGTGAAAGGAAGGGATAACAAGAAAGCGGCGCAGAAAACTAGCCATAGATATGGAAAAGTTACGCAGCTGTTTGCGGCAGCACTTGAGTTTGGACGATTTCAATAGGCAGGCAGCGGTCAGGAAGCGGCAGTTGGAAGAGCAGCATTCAAGATGATGATAAAAAGGCATAATAAAAATGTCTTTTGGTTTACAAAGGTGGCGGTATGTGATAGGCTGATAAGAGAACGAAAATAGGAGCGGGGCTCCAGAATAAATGAGGTGTATCATGGCAACCTATGATCCGTATGAAAATATGCTCGATGTATTAGATGAAGCGGCGGCACAGCTTGGTATGGAAACGAACGAGTATGAATTTGTTCGGTATCCGGAGCGGGAGCTGACCGTAAGTTTGCCGCTGAAAAAAGAAGACGGTACAGTAGCGGTATATTCTGGGTATCGGGTTCAGCATAGTTCGGCAAGAGGGCCGGCAAAAGGCGGGATTCGGTTCCATCCGGAAGCCAATGAAAATGAAGTAAAGGCGCTGGCAGCTTGGATGACGATTAAATGTGCGATCGCCGATATTCCTTATGGCGGTGCAAAAGGCGGCATTCAAGTAGATCCGCAGACGCTTTCGGCAGGCGAGTTGGAACGGCTGACGCGTATCTATGTACAGCGGATTGCACCGTTTATCGGTACGGATCTGGACATACCGGCGCCGGACGTCAATACAAACGCGCAGATAATGGCCTGGATTGCAGACGAATACAGCCGGATACAAGGCGCCTGGACGCCTGGCGTTGTAACGGGAAAGCCGCTTGAGATCGGCGGGTCTTTGGGGCGTAATGAAGCGACGGGCAGAGGACTTTGTTATACGCTGCTGAGTTATTTGGAAAAAGCGGGCAAAGATCCGAAAGATATCACGATGGCGGTGCAGGGATTTGGCAATGTGGGAAGCGTCGGTTCGCTTCTCATGCACCGGGAAGGCATCAAGATCGTAGCGATTGGCGATGTACATGGATCGCTGTATAATCCGAACGGCATTGATATTGAAGCGGCTTATGAATATGCGAATAGTCATGGCCGGTCGTTAAAAGGATATACGGAAGCCGGGGTGACCGTGATTCCGAACGATAAGCTGCTGCAGCTGGATGTTGACGTGCTGTTTATGGCTGCGCTGGAAAACCAGCTGAATGAAAAGACCATGGAAGCCGTGCAGGCCCGCGTTATTTTAGAAGGGGCAAATGGCCCTACAACCAGAGAAGCGGACGAATATTTCTTGCAGCAGGGTATCGAAGTATTGCCGGACGTTATGGCGAATGCCGGCGGTGTAGTTGGTTCTTATTATGAATGGGTGCAGAATAAAACCGGTTTATATTGGTCGGAAGATGAATATAACGCAAAACTGAAAGAAAATATGAAAAAGACTTTTGAAGCGGTATGGAAAATGAAAGAGGCGCATGGCGTAACCTCGCGCCTGGCTTGCTATATGATCGCCCTTCAAAGAGTAGTGACCGCACAGAAACTGAGAGGTTTCTAAATTTGGCAGAACAAACGCCCCTTCTAGGAGGGGCGTTTTGTTATTAGGTATAAAATTGATCATCAGGAGAAATCCGCGGAACATCGGTGGGGATTCGTTTATAAGGAAGCTTTTTCATGAGGCTGTCCATACCCTGTTCCATCATGGCCTGAGCGGAGGTGAGGACGGACTCTTCTTCTGTGTTTACATAGCGAGTCCGATATTCCTGAAACGTCTGGCTGCGGCGGTCGTATACGAGAAGACGCAGATCATAATACGTGCGGACTCGGGTAACAATGTCGCCGTCATACGTCGGATGGCTCATCGGCCATTGGTCAAAGTCTTTGACGATCGGTCCGATGATGATATCTGCGTGATAGGTTTCCGCCAACTGTTGAAATGTGCTTTCATTCCAGATGGACGGCACTGTTTCGGGAGACGAGAGCAGATCGTAATAGGGGAGCCGGAAGGGCTGGATGGCACGGTAATACATATATTGCCCAATAGAATCGCGGCGCTCCGGCGGCAGAACCATCACGGTGCGCCCTTGCTCAAAGGTCGCGCCCTGCACAAAGGCAGGGACAGAAACGAAGCAAAGGAAGAAGAGGATAAGGATTGTAAATAAGCCTTTCACACTAAGCACCTCCAGTATAAAATGGAATGACTTACTCTTTCTTTTAGTCTAGCATAAGAAGGAAAAAAGAAAAAATAAAAAAATAATGTACTTCGCCTCGCATACAAAGCAGCATTTACAGAACCTAACAAGAAAAGAAGGATTGTAAAAACCACCAATTTGTTTGAATAGAATTTTTGACAAAGTAAAATAATACCTGCTGGAAGAATAAAATAAGATGCAACCTGTCCTTTTCTTACTTCTTCAGCAATAAATGAATTATACAAATTTAGATGCGATGTAAAAAAAATCTCTTCCCAGTTTAATATAATATAAAACATTCCAACCAACATAGAAAGAATAAGAATACATTTCACATCCTTAAAATTTAAATACCGGATACCAAATAGCAATATAAAAGGTATCCAATATTGCCAAAAATAATCTGGTTGGTAAATAAGCATATTCCATTCTATTGGTGCACCTTCAACAGAAGCACGTACAATGACTAAAACAGACCATAACAAATAAAAAACATATATATATCTTAAAACACCGGCAAAAGGGAGAACAACCTGACTTCCCTTTACATAAAAAGAAAAAATAAAAGATAAAATACCAAATATAAAAAAAAAGTTTGACCATAAACTTCCTATATAGGAAGTTATAAAATAAAATTTAAATGTAAAAAGAAACACTCCTAAAGAAGTCCAAAATA
>UREG01000079.1 GCA_900546795.1 uncultured Veillonellaceae bacterium
ATGACCGAGCAGAACCACGCGCTCCAGTTCAACCCGGATGGCACGCCGACCCCGCGCTGCGCGCATATCGTGAACGGCACGCCGATGAAACGCTGCGCTGCCGAAATGAGCCGTCTTGCCACAGCCGTCGCCGCATCGCTGCGGCTTACTTCCATTTCACGACCTACCAGCGTCCGATACGTCAGCGGGCCGACCACTCCGTCTGCCGCCAATCCCTGCGCAGCCTGAAACTGCTGTACTGCCTGCGATGTACTTTCACCATAGATGCCGTCTGCTTCTACGGCATAGCCATAATAATTCAATCGATTCTGGATCGTGATCACATCTGGGCCGGCATCACCTACATGATACGCCGCCATCGCAGAAAAACAAGCGCCGGCCATCAATAAACCTGTCAACGTTACTGTTCTTAAAAATTTCTTCATAAGACTCCTTTCCAAAATCATGATTCCCTGTAAAGTACTTCTTATTTTTCTTTTTTAAATCCCAGCTCCGCACGAACCCAATACAATGGGCGAGCTTTCACTTCTTCAAATATCCGTCCGATGTATTCGCCTATAATTCCGAGACCAATCAGCTGCAGGCCGCCAAACAGGCTGATAATCGTCATCGTCGTTGCCCAGCCCGGCACCGCTTCTCCCAGCAGTTTGCAGATCAGGATATGTATGATCAGCAATATACTGGATAACCCGCTTATTATCCCCGTATAAAAAGAGATCCGCAGCGGCAGCTTAGAATATGCCATAATGCCGTCCAAGGCAAAATGCAGCATTTTATGGAGGGAAAATTTTGACTTTCCTGCAAATCGCTTAGGTGCAACAAATTCGATTTTCGTCTGCTTATAACCGATGTCGCCTATAATCCCCCGAATAAAACGGGCATGCTCTTTAAATCGCTTGAACGTTTCCAATACCTTTCGGTCCATCAGACGAAAATCGGAACCGCCTTCCGTCACCTTCACTTCAGAAATGGCATTAATAATCTTATAATACCATTTCGAGGTCAGCTGCTTTAAAAAACCGGCATCCTGCGTAGACAGCCGCACCGTCTGCACCACTTCGTATCCGGCTTTCCATTTCTCCACTAAATCTCCAATCATAGCCGGCGGATGCTGCATATCGCCGTCCATGGTAATGATTGCGTCGCCTGCAGCATAATCCAGTCCGCAGGTCAACGCCAGCTGGTGGCCGAAATTCCTCGCCAGAAGAAGCGCTTTGACATGGCCGTCCGTTTCGGTCAGCCGATACAATTCCTGTGCCGTCCGATCCCTTGATCCGTCATCGACAAATATCAGCTCATAGTCCATATCCAATTGTTGGGCATACTTTGTCACTTCATGATAGAAATTATCTATGTTATCTTCTTCATTAAATACAGGAACTACTATGGACAGCAACATTACCTTCACCAACTCTTTCTTGCAGTAAACAACATTTATTATATCATTTACACTTTTCTACGTCAAAAATTCCATATATACGGTAGAATGCTCTCAAATTCTGCTGTTTTTTCTACTACATACGATATACGGCAGAACTGAAAAGAGGCTGAAAAAAATACGCCGCTCCCGAAGGAACCGCGCATTTTCTCAGAAGAATACATAGGTCACACCGGCGCCGCCTTCTTGGGCGCTTCCCAGCGAAAACGATTTGACGAACCGCTGTTGTTTCAAATAGTCATGTATTTTAGTCCGCAGCGCACCGCTGCCTTTGCCGTGAATGATCTTCACGGGACTAAAGCCTGCCAGCAGCGCCTGATCTAAAAATTTTTCCAGTAAAAATACGGCTTCGTCTCCCGTTTTGCCCGTTACATTGATTTCTGTTGCCACCGTCTGGGTGCGCAGGCTAAACGTCCGCCCTTCTTTTTTAGCGTCTTTTTTCTCTTTCTTCACTTCGTCTTTCGTAGGTATGCTCAATTCGTCCGGCTTAACCCGCACTGTCATCCCTTTGATTAAGACGCTGATCTTATTTCCCTTAATTTCTGTAATCGTCCCCGTATCTCCCAGTTTATTTACAAAAACCAACTGACCGGCAGACAGCTGCGATACGTTTACTGCTGTCCGCTGTCCCTGCTTGATTTCCGGTATATCGATCTCCCGTACAGACTGCCGGATTTTTTGTATCTGCCGGCTCCGATTCTGCTCGTCTTTTTCTTCAAACTGTTTTTTCAAGGCCTTAATCAGCTGTTCCGATTCAATACGCAGCCGCCGTTTCAATTCCAGCGCTTCTTCCCTGCTTTGCGCCAATATCTCGTCTTTCTTTTGCCGGAGCTGCGTTTTATCCCGCTGCAGTTCCTGCCGGAGCTGTTCGATTTCTTTTCTCTGCGCCGCAGCCAGTTCCTGTTCTTCCTCGAGCCGGCGGGATTGTTCATGAAGCTTTTTCAGGATATTTTCCAAATTGACATTCTCTTTGCCCTTTTGTATTTCCTGCGCTTCTTGCAAGATCTGCTCATCTAATCCAAGCTGGCGGCTGATGCTGAACGCATGGCTGCTGCCGGCTATGCCAATATGCAGCTTATAGGTAGGCCGCAGCGATTCCGTATCAAATTCCACATGGCCATTTTCAACTTCCGCCGTCTCATATGCGTAATTTTTCAGTGCGTTATAATGCGTCGTTACCATAACCAACGCGCCGGAACGGTGAAGGGCTTTTAATATCGCCACTGCCAAGGCGCTTCCTTCACTGGGATCTGTACCGGAACCGATTTCATCGAGAATAACCAGATCCCCTTTGCCTGTCTGTCGAAGGATTTGTACGATATGACTCATATGACTGGAAAAGGTACTCAGATTCTGTGAAATATCCTGCTCATCTCCAATATCGGCAAAAACGCCGCGAAATACGGGCATGCAGGAATTTTCAGCCGCGGTAACAAACAATCCGCTCTGATACATGAGCGTAAGCAGTCCCAGCGTTTTTAGCGCAACCGTTTTGCCGCCCGTATTGGAACCTGTGATCAGCAGCGTACGATATGCCCCGCCAAGCAAAATGGTGTTTGGCACGACCCGCTGCGGATCGATCAAAGGATGCCGCGCATCATATAACTGCACGACAGTTTCTTTTGTATAGTCCGGCCGAACCGCTTTTTGCTGAATCGCCAGCCAGGCTTTGGCAAAAATACATTCCATTCTCCCTGCCTGCCACAGGCTTTTCCACAGCGCCGAATATTCTTTCCCGACTTGCAGGGTAAGCTGTTTAAATATCCGCTGCACTTCATTTTTTTCTCCAATCCGAGCCTCCTGCAAATCATTGTTGAGGCGCACCGTTTCCATCGGCTCAATATACAAGGTAGCGCCGCTGGACGACTTGTCGTGAATGATGCCGGGAAAAGCCTGCCGATATTCTTGCTTAATAGGAATAACATATCGGTTATTTCGTACTGTAACGATGGATTCCTGGAAAAATTTCTGGATATCTTTATTTTGCAGATACCCCTGCATCTGGCGTTTGATATGCCGCTCTAATTGTCCGATTTGAGAGCGCAGTTTTGCCAGTGCCGTCGTAGCATTGTCCTTTATTTGCTGTTTATCGTCAAAAATCCGCATAAAAGCATCTTCCAGCTTAGGGAAATCTTCAATATCCGCTGCGATATCCCGCAGGATCAAGTAGTCCAGCGCCCGCTTTTCAAAGAAACGTTTCATGCGCCCATACTGCCGAATGCTGTTCCACACATCCATGCATTCCTCTTGGGTCAACACGATTTCTTTCCGCGCTTTTTTTACGATCCGCCGGATATCTCTCGTACCGCCGATCGGCACTTCCGTCTCTCTCATGCAGCATACATACGCTTCTTCTGTTTCGTCCAGCCACTGCAGCACTTGCCGCGGATCAGACGACGGCTGTATCTGCCGCGCCAGTTCTTTTGAAATAATAGACGGCGCCAGCGCTTCCAGCTTGTCTATTATCGTTTCATATCCCAGTATTCGTATGCTTCTTTCATCCATAGGTATTCCTATTTTCCTTTCTCTTACAATACGCTTTTGAAAAAATGTCCCCGTGTGCTGGCTCGATCTTCTTTTCCTTTTAAATCGCCATCGTGCCGCAGCCCTTCTTTATATGCCTGCACAGCCCAGCGGATATATTCTGCCGACTGTCCTCTCGCTTCGATCCGCAGAGAAGATGCGCCGCTTTTTCTTAAGGTATCCATATATGGCAGCATATTCAGCTCTTTACTGTTTAGAATATGAACGCGGCAATATTGATCCGTTTTCAAGGGAAACTCTTCGCCTTTTCTGTCTTTTAAGGCATACGAATCTTTCATGCAGTACCGCGGACAGTTTTCTTTATTTTCTTTTCCCAGCACCGCATAGATAGGACAATATTCCGTGATCATCATTTCCACACGGCCATGCACCAAAATTTCAACAGGCACATTCACCTGCTTTGCTGTTTTTCGGATCTGTTTATCGGTCATCTCCGGCGACAGGGTGATTTCCTGACACCCCAGCTGCTGATACAGACGAGCAGATTCGGTATTGAATATATTCAGCGGCCAATCGGCCATAACGGGAATCGCATCATACTTCTTTAAAAGCTCCAACGCGCCCAAGGAGCCGGCAGCGATGCCGTCCGGCTTTGCCGCAGCCATTGCTTCCAGTTCCTGCCGGAATCCTTCCTCATCTCGAGTGCGGATAACGCGGGGCGTGGCAAACCATATTTCCATTCCATACCGGCGGGCTGTTTCTGCCGCTTGTTGGTAGGCCTCGGCAGTAAACGGCTTATGACTGTAGCTTTCTCCGCCGTAAATACACCGCGCTGCCCCACTTTCGCCTGCCGCTTCTATACCGGCAATTTCATCGGTCCGAACCGTAATGCGTATGCCGTCTTTTTTTGGCAGTTTTACTGCTTTTTCCGGAAATTCCAAGGATAGCTGACACCGTTCTCTTGGATAAGACGCCAGTATCGCCGCTTCCAATGCAGCAATGCCGCTGCGGCGAAGCGCATTGAGTGCGCTGGCCGGAAGCAATACGCTGCCGTCTGTATCGAGCTGCACTTCCTGAAGAATAAATTCCGTATCTCCCAGCCGTTCTAATTGTTTACGCACACTTGCCGCATCAGCCGGCCGCTGCGCCGCTTCTTTCACAATATAATCGGACGACTCGATCTCAGCCGTATGCCCAGTCTCATCATAGATCGTCAATTTCGGCGGCTTTCCAATATGCGCCGTCACTACCATATATACGGGAAGTTTTTTCGCTTCTGCCGGGACCGCTTCTATTTCCTGGCTTTGATTATTCGGCTGACTCCAGGTCGCCATATCCCCGCTTACGCGATTTTCCAAATATCCCTTTGTATAGCCGCGGTTAAACGTTTTATTTTCCAGTATCTTCCGCTCATTGGTTCCCAGCCCTTTATCCAATGCCCTGCGATAGGAAGACACCACGTTGTATACATAGGAACTTTGCTTCATGCGCCCTTCGATCTTGAGCGAGGCCACGCCGGCTTTCTGCAGCGCCGCCAGCGCATCGATGCTGTTTAAGTCTTTTAAACTCATCAAATAGGGAGACTGTACGTCCGATACGGTCTCTCCCCTGCTATTTTTTAATTCATAAGGCAAACGGCACGGCTGCGCGCAAGCACCCCGATTCCCGCTTCGGCCGCCGATAAAACTGCTCATCAGACATTGTCCGGAATACGCCACGCATAGTGCGCCATGAATAAAGACTTCGATCTCCACCGGACTTTTCCGGCAAATTTCCGCAATTTCCTCTATGGAAAGCTCACGCGCCAATACCACGCGCGTAAATCCCAAAGATGCCAACAGGCGAACGCTGGAAAGGTCGGCTGCCGTCATCTGCGTGCTGCCATGCAACGGCAGCGAAGGAGCTGCTTTTCTTGCTAAACATGCCACTGCCAGATCCTGTACGATCAGCGCATCTACCTGGATCCGCTCCAGCTCTTTTATATAGGCTTCCAGTTCCGCCAATTCGGTATCCGCTATGACAATATTTACCGTTACAAACACCCGCACCCCATGCAGATGCGCTATTCTTACCGCTTGTTCCAGTTCAGGTATATCAAAATTTCCGGCAAACTTTCTGGCGTTAAATAATTTTCCGCCTAAATAAATCGCGTCTGCCCCGGCTTCTATTGCCGCTCGAAAATTTTCCATCGTGCCGGCCGGCGCCAGCAGCTCTATCGTATGTCTCATTTTCTTTCCTTTCTCCATTACCAAACAAAGACGTATTATTTTATTATATCATGAGTAAATATATCCGTCATAGCAAAAATACAGCACCGCCGCCAGCCCTCCAGCCGATTATTTCCTCCATCTTTACCGTCTCTTGTCCAGGCAGAAAAAAGCCTGCATGGAATATCCACGCAGGCTCCTATTTATTTTGTCATTTCTGCTTTTATTACTTCGGCTAATCTTCGAATCCCTTCTTCGATCCGTTCTTCATTCATATTGGAGTAATTGAGTCGGAATGTATTGGCATGTCCGCCGTTCGGATAGAAGCAAGCGCCCGGTACATACGCTACATTCTGTTTCAAACACACCGGCAGCATTTCCGTTGCGTTGATATATTCCGGCAATACGACCCAGGCAAACAAACCGCCGTCCGGCCGGGTAAAGGAAACTTCTTTCGGAAAATATCGTTCCATCGCCGCAATCATGCAATGGCAGCGTTTTTTATATACTTCCCGGATTTTTTTGATGTGGGCTTCCAAATCATAATTTTTTACGAAGTAGTATGCCTGCCGCTGCGCAAACGACGCCGTCTGCAAATCCATGCTCTGCCGCATGATATCGCATTTATTGATAATATCTTTATCCGCACACAGCCAGCCCAGCCGAAGTCCCGGGGCAAATATCTTAGAAAACGTGCCGGAGAAAATAACCAGCCCTTTTGTATCCATAGATTTCAGCGAAGGAAGAAACTCCCCTTCATACCGCAGATCGCCGTATGGATTATCTTCAATAACCGGAATTTCATGACGAGTGATCACTTCCATGAAAGCTTTTCTCCGTTCTAACGACCAGGTAATCCCCGTTGGGTTCTGGAAGTCCGGAATAACATAAATCATTTTTACCCGGCTCTGTTCCGTCAGGATCTTATCTAATGCTTCCGGGATCATCCCTTCTTCATCGGTCGGCACTTCCATAAATGTTGGCCCCGATAATTTAAACGCATTGATAGCGCCCAGGTAAGACGGACTTTCCATAAGAACGATGTCGTTTTTATCGCAGAACACGCGCCCCAAAATATCCAGCCCCTGCTGCGAGCCGCTGACCATCAGGATTTCCTCCGTCGAAGTTTTTACCTGATACCGGCTGTCCATCCGTTCCGCAATCCATTGCCGCAGCGGTTCATATCCTTCTGCCGCCCCGTATTGGAGCGCTTTTCGTCCTTCTTTTTCCAAAATCTCTACATCGACTTGCTTCATTTCTTCAATCGGAAAAAGTTCCGGCGCAGGAAGCCCGCCGGCAAACGAAATAACTTCCGGCTGTTCGGCCAGTTTTAAGATCGCACCCAATTCCGAATCTTTGAATCCCTCTGCTAATGATGAATATTTTACTGCCATCATAATTCCCCCTTTTATTCATTACAGCCCCTCGCTGTTATTCTTTTATTATAGCACGATTTATCTTCTTTTCAATTTAATTCTTTTTCCAGTTCCCTAAACAGTGTAGGTTAGTCAAAGATATGTTACATTACTGGATAAAAAAGAAGAAAGAACTTG
>UREG01000080.1 GCA_900546795.1 uncultured Veillonellaceae bacterium
AAGGGTGTCTTCTCTTTTTTATTCTTTTTGTAACATATGTATTGTAACTCTACAATTCTTTTTCCAGTTCCCTAAACAGCAAAACGGCCTTCCCTTTTAGGAAAGACCGTTCTATTATTCTTGATACTGTTTTAAATAGGCAGCAGCAGCGTCTACATCCCGATGCATTTGTTCTACCAACGCATCTACAGACGAAAACCGCTCTTCCGGCCGGATCGCTTTCAGTATGTCCACCCGAATATATTTCCCATAAATCGACTGATGAAAGTCTAACAGGAATACTTCCAGCCGATGATACTGATTGGCAAACGTCGGATTGTCGCCTATATTGGCAACCCCATTCCATACGCTGCCGTCTATATGAACCTGTGCCGCATATACGCCGTCCGGCGGAACCGCAAAAGACGCAGGAATGAGCACATTGGCAGTCGGAAATCCGATCAGCCGGCCCCGTTTATCGCCATGAACGACTTCGCCGCAAATTCGAAACGGCCGGCCTAATAACTGCCGCGCCAGTTCCAAATTTCCGCGCTGAATTTCTTCCCGTATCCGCGTACTGCTGACCGGCCGTCCGCCGTCCATTCGTTCCAGCGGTGTACGGCACAGTGTAATGCCTTGCGCTTCACACCATTTGGCCAGGGTTTCCATCGTTCCGGCACCTCGATAACCAAAAGTAAAGTTTTCTCCTGCCGCCAGTATAGAAGGCGATAATACTGCTTTAACCGTATTCAAAAACGTTTCCGGACTCATATGCAGGATATCTTCTGTGGGAGAAAGTTCCAATATACAGGAAACGCCCCATTGCGCCAATATTTCATTCCGCTCTTTTATCTGCAGCAGCTGAGCCGGCACACGGCAAGGATCGATCCCTGCCATAGGATGATGAGAAAACGTCAGTACCATGCAGCTGCCGCCGGCTTGCTTTGCCTTTTCTGCTGCCGCAGCTATCACAGCCCGATGCCCGGCATGCAGACCGTCAAACATTCCCATAGCCACAGCGGCCGGACGAAGATTATTTTTTTGGCATGCCTCAAAAGAATGAACTATCTCCATGTCTCCTCATCCTATCGTATAAATCATTTTATGCGGCCGCAGTTGGTTATGCCGCGCGTCATACCGGGCGATCCCGGTAAAACGGCCGTCAATATACACCGCCGCAATATCTGCCGTCTCTTTCCAGGTTACAGCAACCGGCTGCCCCATGCTAAGCGCTCGTCCTTCTTTTAACGTCCCGTCCCATCGCTTTAAATGACGAATCCCCACATCGCTGGGAAGTACGCAGGACTGCCAGTCTCCTTCCAGTTCTTCCAGCGTATGCGCCGTATCTAAAGAAAATGCGCCCGATTGAAGGCGGACCAAATAGGTCATAACCGCCGGTACGCCCAGCCGCTCGCCCATATCCCGCAGCAGCGCGCGGATATAGGTGCCCTTGGAACATTCCGTGCGAACCAAACCGCAGGTGCCGTCAAAAGCCAGCAGTTCATTGCGGTAAATTTCTACTTTCCGCGGCGGAATCTCAAATTCTACATTGGCTCTGGCCAGCTCATACGCTTTTTTCCCTTGGATTTTAACCGCCGAATATTTTGACGGCCGCTGCAGCATCGTACCCGTCAATTTCTGCAGCGTCTGCTCCACTGCTTCCACTGACAAGACAGGTGTTTCTTTCCGCTCGATAATTTCTCCCGTACCGTCTTCCGTATCCGTACCATATCCAAGGAGAAACTGCGCATGATAAATTTTTCCGCCTTCGTCGCAGTATTCAATCAGCCGCGTAGCTTTTCCGATATAAACCGGCAGTACTCCGGCTGCCAGCGGGTCCAGCGTTCCCGCATGACCGGTGCGCCGTATGCCGGTGATCCGCCGTACGGCAGAAACGACATCGTGGCTGGTCATACCCGAAGGTTTGATGATGTTTAGAATCCCATCCATCAGATCTTGCCTTTCATCGCTTCCAGCAGTTTTTGTTTTGCTTCTTCCAGGCCGGCTTGTATCGTACAGCCGCTGGCCCGCATATGTCCGCCGCCGCCGAAGGTTTCGGCGATCGGTATCACATTGATATTTTTTGAACGCAGGCTGACCCGCGTCACCTCTTGATCCACATATTTCAGCAGATAGGCTACTTCCACGCCGCAGAGCGACCGCGGATAATCGACAAAACCATCAGTACTGATACCCTCTTGTTCCATCACGTCTTTCGGTACGGAAAGGCCGCATACTTTGCCATCATAATGGTAATCCAAGGTTTCTAAAACGCTTTTCAATGCATTCAGTTCTGCTTCCGACCGCATTTCAAAGGATTCAGAAACAAAATTCGGACGCGCTCCGCGGCCAATCATACGCGCCGCCATCGTAAGGGTATGCTCCGTCGTATTAGCAAATTTAAAAAATCCCGTATCCGTTGCCATCGCCAAATACAAGCAGTCTGCCGTATCTTTATCCAGCAGCATTTCCATATCCAGGAGCAGCTCCGCTATGATCTCGCCGGTAGCCGCATAGTTTGGCTCTAAGTACAAATAATCCGCATATTCCGTATTCGATACATGGTGATCGATATTCAAAACCGGCGCTTTCACTATCTGCGGCAAGCGGCCGATTCGGTCTTTTGTACTGGCGTCCAAGGATACTAACAGATCCGCATCGATGGTTTCCCCTTCTGCTGCCAGCCGAATTTTTTCATATCCTTTTAAAAATGCAAATTTCGGCGGTATCCGTTTATCATCTAAAACTATCTGGACTTCTTTTCCCATCGCCATCAGGCTGTGCGCCAGCCCCAGTGTCGAGCCAAACGCGTCGCCGTCTGGATTGACATGCATGGTCAGCACAAGACGCCGGCTGTTTTTCAGCAGTTCATATACTTCTTTTTTCGTTACCTTTTTCATTCGGCTTCCTCATCTTTTTGAATGGTTTTTAAAATCTTTTCGATTTTCATGCCATAGTCAAGAGAGGTGTCCTCCGCAAACTGCAGCTCCGGCGTATACCGTATCTGCAATTTCTTGCCGATCTCCGTCCGAATAAAGCCCAGCGCATGACGAAGCCCCTGCAGCGTAGCTTTTTTTTCTTCCGGCGATCCAAACAGACTGACATATATGGTTGCATTGCGCAAGTCGCCGGTCACTTTTACATCGGTAACCGTTACAAATCCGATGCGGGGATCTTTCATTCCCCGCAAAATCAGACTGCTGACTTCCTGCTTGATAAATTCCTGTATTTTTCTTACTCGTAATTCACCCATGGCTGCCTCCTATAAAGTAGGTGCGATTTCTTCCATCGTAAAGGCTTCTATGATATCGCCTTCTTTGATATCCCGATAATTTTCAATGGAAATACCACATTCATAGTTTTCCGCAACTTCTTTTACATCATCTTTAAAGCGGCGAAGTGCGTCTACTTTGCCTTCATGAACGACAATGCCGTCTCGGATCAGGCGCACCTGGGAGCTGTTGGTAATTTTCCCTTCTGTTACATAAGATCCGGCAACGATTGCTTTCGGCGTAGAAATAACTTTCCGTACTTCTACCCGGCCCAGAATCACTTCTTTATATTCCGGAGTAAGCATGCCTTTCATCGCCGCTTCCACATCATTGATCGCATCATAGATAACTCGGTACGTCCGAAGATCTACGTTCTCATGCTCTGCCACTTTCCGCACAGCTGCATCCGGACGAACGTTGAAGCCTATAATCAGCGCATTGGACGCAGATGCAAGCATAATATCCGATTCGTTGATCGCGCCTACGCCGGCATGGATAATGGAAATACGCACTTCTTCGCTCTTGATTGCCAGTAAGGATTGACGCAGCGCTTCTACAGATCCCTGCACGTCCCCTTTGATGACCAAATTCAAGTCTTTCAGCTGGCCTTGCTGTATCTGGTTGAACAAATCGTCCAGCGTAACTTTCTGGCTCTTCTGCATTTCTTCCTGCCGTTTTTTATCGATTCGTTTTTCCGCAATGGCACGAGCGACTTTATCATCAACAGCATCTACAATATCGCCGGCTGCCGGCACGTCGGACAAGCCCAATACTTCTACCGGAGTAGACGGTTCGGCTTTCTTTACTTTTTCGCCCCGTTCGTTAACCATTGCCCGCACCTTGCCAAATGCAGTACCGGCAATAATGGTGTCGCCAATATGCAGCGTTCCCTTCTGAACGAGCAGTGTCGCAACCGGGCCGCGGCCTTTATCCAGCTGCGCTTCAATAACGACGCCCTGCGCCGCCCGGTTCGGATTGGCACGCAAATCTTCCATTTCTGCAACCAGCAGAATATTTTCCATCAAATCATCAAGACCCGTTTTCTTATGTGCCGATACAGGAACCATGATCGTATCGCCGCCCCAGTCTTCTGAAACGATGCCGTATTCGGTCAGCTGCTGTTTAATCCGGTCCGGATTTGCTGCTTCTTTATCCATTTTATTGATCGCAACGATGATAGGAACATTTGCTGATTTCGCATGGTTGATCGCTTCGATCGTCTGCGGCATAACGCCGTCATCAGCAGCGACAACCAGGATTGCCACGTCGGTTACCTGAGCGCCGCGGGCACGCATTGCCGTAAACGCTTCATGTCCCGGCGTATCGAGGAATACAATACGCTTGCCCTGATACCGGATCTGATACGCACCGATATGCTGCGTAATGCCGCCGGCTTCGCGGGCGGTTACATTCGTAGAACGGATCGCGTCGAGCAAAGAGGTTTTGCCGTGGTCAACATGGCCCATGATCGTAACGACCGGCGGGCGCGGCAGCAGCGTAGACGGATCGTCTATGATCTCTTTAATTTCCGTCGGATCTTCCGGCGGAGCCACTTCTTCCACTTCTACGCCAAATTCATCGGCAAGAAGCGTCGCCGTTTCCAAATCAATTTCCTGATTGATCGTTACCATCATGCCAAGCATCATCAGTTTTTTAATGATTTCACTTGCTTCCCGGCCCAATTTTTCGGCAAATTCTTTTACTGTAATCGGTCCGTCCAGCTGAATCGATGTGGGCAGCGCTTTTTTAGGAGCTGCAGATTTTGGCTGGAAGTCAGTTTGCTGATTCTGGCCTTTCTTTTTCTTATTTTTGCCTTTGTTCAGCACATCAGATAATAAAGTATGCGGCCGATTTCCGCCTTTTGCATTATTGGCGCCATTTTTACGGTTATCCCGCTTATTGCTGCCGCCTTTGTTTTTATCAAATACTTTCGTGCGTGTTTCTCCGCCGGTTTTCTTTGCAGGCTGTTCTTGTCTGCTGTTCGTGTTGTTTGTATGTTGTCCTTGTGTCTGCTGTCTCATATTCCCATTCTTGTTCTGTTTATTTTTATTGTAATGTCCGCCCTGTGAAGCCTGCGGTCCATTTTGTCCATTGCCGTGCTGCGGTTTCCGCCCATCGCGGCCGCGGTCGTTTCGGCTGTGTTCTGTTCTCGCTTTTTCCGGCCGTTCCTGCCGTCCGCGAGAATCTGCATGCGCGCCTTTATTCATATCATTTCCCGGCCGGTGTCTATTTTCCGTATGCGCGTCCCGTTTATCCGAACCGTGTTTTTCAGAAAATTTGGGTTTACCAGATCGTTCGGTCTGAGGTTTCACTGGAGCCTTTTCCTGAGCCTGCGGCGCTGCAGCCGGTTTTGCCGGCTCTGCTTTTTTCACAAACGATGTATCCAGTATCGCTTTTGCCGCTTCGTCTATTGTGCTCATGTGGTTTTTTACCTCGATACTATTTCGTTTCAACACATCTATCAATATTTTGGATTCCGTACGGTACGTACGAGCCAATTCATAGATTCTATATTTATTCATCTGGTAGCCCCCTTCTTTACATATCGTTTACCTCATCAATTTTAATATGGCTTCTGCAAAGCCTTTGTCTTTTACTAATACAATAACTCTTTTTTCTTTGCCGATCGCGACGCCCAGTTCCGCCTTAGTAAACATGCGGTTTACCGGCACGCCGGTTTCTTCGGCCAAATAGCTGTATTTCTTCTCATTATCGCCGCCGCTGTCTTTTGCCAGAAATGCCAGGTACAGCCCGCGGCCATTTTTTATTTCCTTTTCTGCTGCAAAATCCCCGGATACCAATCGGCCGGCCCGCTGCGCCATGCCAAGCAAATTCAAAATCTTCTGCGCCTTATCCATGGTTCAGCTCATTTCGCAGCGCTTCATATACTTCCTCGGAAACTTTCGTTTTCAGCGACCGTTCCAAGCGTTTTTCTTTATAGGCTTTTTCCAGACAAGCCGCATCGGCACACACATAGGCGCCGCGGCCGTTTTTCTTTCCGGTCTTATCCAAAACGACCTCTTCCTCCGGCGTCAATACAACGCGAAGCAGCGATTTCTTTTCCTTCAATTCCTGACAGCCCACGCACACCCGCATAGGCACGCTTTTCTTTTTCATAGATTCTCCTATTCCATATCCTGCAATTCGTCAAGAATATCTTCTTCCGCATCGGCTTCCATAGCGGCAGCCTGCGCATCACTTTTAATATCAATTTTCCAGTTCGTCAATTTAGCTGCCAGCCGGGCATTTTGACCCGCTTTGCCGATCGCCAGAGACAGCTGGTAATCCGGAACGATTACGCTGGATACTTTCTCTTCTTCCTGCACGGTAACGGAAACCACTTTTGCCGGACTAAGTGCATTAGCGATATATACGCACGGATCTTCGTCCCATTTTACAATGTCGATTTTTTCTCCCTGCAGCTCGTTTACGATATTTTGCACCCGAGTACCTTTCGGTCCTACGCAGGCGCCTACGGCATCGACGTTTTCATCGCGGGAATATACGGCGATTTTAGACCGCATGCCCGGTTCGCGGGCAACCGATTTCAATTCTACTACGCCGTCGCAAATTTCCGGAACTTCCAGTTCAAACAGCCGTTTCAACAGTCCCGGATGCGTACGGGAAAGCAGTATCTGCGCGCCTTTTGTCGTTTTCCGCACTTCTACGACATAACATTTAATGCGTTTTCCCATTTCATAGGATTCCGTAGGGATCTGTTCGGACGCAGGCAAAATCGCTTCCGCTTTTCCCAGATCAATATATACGTTTTTCCCTTCTACACGCTGGATCAGCCCGGTCATGATATCGTCGGTGCGATTGTAGTACTCTTCATACACGATGCTCCGTTCTGCTTCCTTGAGCCGCTGTATCATCACCTGTTTTGCAGTCTGGGCCGCAATGCGTCCAAAATTAGCAGGCGTAACGTCCATAGGAACGATATCCCCTACTTCATACCGAGCATCGATAGAACGCGCTTCGTCCAGCGTCGTTTCACATTCGCTGTCCAATACTTCTTCTACGACTTTTTTCTGCGCCATGATTTGGTAGTCGCCCGTTTCCCGATCCAATACCACATAGGCGTTCGGATTTGCATGGGGCTCTTTTTTAT
>UREG01000081.1 GCA_900546795.1 uncultured Veillonellaceae bacterium
CTTCGTACCGTTTACCGGCTTAAAGAATTTTACATCTACCTGCCGGCCTTTATACCGTATAAAATCCTTATCTTTCTTCAGCACCCGATCCAGTCCCGGCGATGATACTTCTAAAAGATAATTCTCCCGAATCGGATCATTCTTATCCAGCCAGGCGCTGAGTTTCTCGCTGATTTCCTGACAATCGTCCAGGTCAATGCCGCCTTCTTTATCCAAGAACACCCGCAAATACCAATCCCGTTCCCGTACATATTCTACGTCTACTAATTCGATCGCGGTTCCTTCCAACAGCTTTTCTACTTCTTCTGCCACTACATTTTCAATATCTTCCCGTTTCATATCCTCACCTGCCGTTCTCATACGTCCATTATAAAGCAGAGAGTGGGCAAAATAGACCCACTCTCCAATGAAATCCTCAGTTTATTTTAGTATACCATGACTTTTTTCAGGAAACAACAGGAACGCCTTGTTCAGCCTCCCGCTGCAGTTCCGTCATGACTTCATCAAAATGAAGACGCAGTTTTTTTTCAAACTCTTTTACTTCTGCACTGTCAAAGTCATGAACCAGTTTTGGTACATGATGAATACGAAGCTCTGCAAACAGATCGTCGCGCAATACATTATAGAAAAGAAGGAGCGCACTGTTCCAGCCTTCATGGTAATATGCCCCGATAATATACGACCCATTGAGCACGCGGATCGCATGGCACGGTTCTACAACCCGAACAAAATCATTCCACTGCTGCGGAAGCACGGACGCATAGTCCCATTCGGCCAATTCTTTCGCGCGGAACAGAGCATTGAAGTTTCGTTCCGGATGAACAAACGCCGCGTCGATAGCATTCGCCAGCTTCATTTCTACTTCCCGTTTATACAGCGAAAATTCTTCAGAAATAAAATTGATCCATGTCATTTCCATAAACCGCATGTCAATCTTCAATGAAAATTCAGAATTGACCGTATCATAGAGAACATGGATCTGCCAACCTTTTTCTTTCCATTCATACGAGGCAATATAAAATCCATCGGCTTCTTCTGAAAACTTCCGTATAAATTGAAAACCGCCTATAAAAGGCGGAAGTTGTTCTTCAATATTCCATTGCTTGATCTGCTCTAACAGTTCAGTATCCATAAGCACCTTCATAAAAGAAGTGGTGCGGTTGGTGGGACTTGAACCCACACGATTATTCATCACTGCCGCCTGAAGACAGCGCGTCTGCCATTCCGCCACAACCGCATATTTCTTACAGCCCGTATAGTTCTTTATACTTAATCGCTTGCTGCTTGATTATAATAACATACTCTCTGGTTTCTGTAAAGGGAATTTCTGAAACTTTTTCAAATTGATCGTCCCAGCCCTTTTCTTCCATCCATTCTTCCACATGCCCCCGCCCCGCATTATATGCGGCCAGAGCCAAATTCTGATTGCCATGAAATTCGTCAAGCAAATACGATAAATACCATGTGCCAAATCGAATATTGGTATCCGGTTCCGCCAGTTTTTGTTCACTGTATGGCTCGTCCAGCATTTCAGCGATCCATTTTCCCGTATCCGGCATGATCTGCATAAGGCCTATTGCCCCTCTATGCGACCGCGCGTTTTCTGCATACTTGCTTTCTGTTAAAATAACGGCGGCAACCAGTTCCGGCGGAATATGATACGCATGCGAATACCGTATGATCTCCGCCTGATAGGTCATCGGATATGCGGTTTCTTTTTCTACCCATACCTGCCAATTCAAAAAATAACACAAAGAAAATATCCATATTACCAGGGCGGCAATAAATTTATCTCCTTTATTCACACCGTTCCCCCTTGTTCATTTGTACCGTTTCCCAGGCCGCGCGAACCTGACGTTTCGTCTCTTCCAGAGTCCCGCTGTTGTCAATGACTACCTGGGCATGCTTACGTTTTTCTGCCGCAGGCATTTGCGACCGAATCCGCTGCTCAGCTTCTTCTTTTGTATATCCGTTGCGTTTCATCAGCCGCTCTTTCTGCACCTCTTCCGGCACAAAAACCACCCATACTTCCTGCACCCGATCCTGCCAGCCCAATTCCAGCAGCAGCGGGATATCCAAAACGACGCAGGCACAGCCCTGCTGTTCCAGCTGCGCCAGCTCTTTTTCAAATTCCTGCCAGATTGCCGGATGCATAATTTCATTGTAGGCAGCCCGTACCGCTTTATCACGAAACACCAAGGCGCCCATTTTGGCTCGATCCAACTCGCCGTCTGCCGTGATCATATCCCTGCCAAACCGGCTGGCAATCTCTTCTAATAAAGGGCAGCCCTTTTCTACGACCCGGCGCGCCAGCACGTCGCCGTCTAACGAAACTGCGCCCCATTCTTTCAGCCAGCCCAGCACGGTGCTTTTCCCTGTGCCGATACTTCCGGTCAATCCGATCCGATACATAGCCATCCCTACCTTTGACATCGGGGACAGTAATGCGTCCCTCTCCCGGATATTTTATCATATTCAATCAAAGAACCACAAGCCAGGCAGCGCTTTCCTTTGCGGCCATACACATTAAGCAGCTCCTGATTTTTTCCTCTTTCGCCGGAACCGTTTCGATAGTCCCGGAACGAAGTGCCGCCTGCCTCCAAACTTTGCCGCAAACAATCCCGAATCGCCTGGTGCAGCCGCCGCACCTCCTCTTCCCGCAAAGAACTGCATCGCCGGAACGGATGGATCCCGCTCAAAAACAAGGCTTCGTCTGCATAAATATTTCCCAGCCCGCCAATATTTTTCTGATTTAACAAAAATGCTTTGATATTGGCCCGATGCCCCCGCATCAATTCGCCCAGCCGCTGCGGCGTGAACGCATCTTCCAGCGGATCTACGCCCATTTCATCAAAGGTGGCAATGCCGGTATGCTGAAGGCTTTCCATCAGATAAACGACTCCCAGCGTCCGCGTATCGCCAAATATAATTGCCGATTGATCGGTCAGCGAAAAACGGATCCGCTCATATCGTTCTTCTGTTTCTTGCCCTGCCCCTTCATAAATCAGTCTTCCCGTCATACGAAGATGGATGATCACATACACCTCACCGGACAAAGACAGGGTAATATATTTCCCTTTTCGGCTGATCCGTTCTATTTTCCGTCCGGCCACTTTTTTACAAAACAGTTCTGCGCTGCAGCATTTCAGCATCCGCGGCAGCCATACATGCACACGTTCAATGGTTTTTCCTTCCGCTTTTTCTGCCAAATAAGCGCATATTGTCTGTACTTCCGGTAATTCCGGCATACCTTCACATCCTTTATATACTATAGTAGTTATTAACGCCCTCTGCAAGAACTATGGCGCGCAGGAGAAACGTCCTTGTTTTGTTGTAATAAAGAGTCTCTTTGCATCGCCCTTTTTCTCTTGCTGCATGCATTTTACCGCACGTTAAAACAGCAGGCCGCCCGGCCTGCTGTCTCTGATCTTCCGGTTATTTTGCTTCCGCCCAATTTTTTCCTATATTGATATCTACTTGCAGAGGAATAGACAAGCGAATGACACGTTCCATCTTTTCTTTCAATAAAGCCGTTACTTCTTCCAACTCCGCCTGCGGCACTTCCAGAACCAGTTCATCGTGCACCTGCAGCAGCAGCCGCGATGCAAGTCCCCTGGCTTCCAGCTCTTTTTCCACATGGTTCATCGCTATTTTGATGATATCTGCCGCAGAACCCTGGATCGGCGTATTGATAGCCGTCCGCTCGGCAAAAGAACGGCGCTGGAAATTTTTCGACCCAATATCCGGCAAAATGCGCTGCCGTCCAAACATCGTCGTCGTTACCATCGTCTCTCTCGCTTCTTGAATTAAGCCGTCCATATATTCTTTTATTTTGGGATAACGCTCAAAATAACTGTCGATATAGTTTTTTGCCTGCTCGCGGGTAACCTTGATATTTTTTGCCAGGCCATAGTCGCTGATTCCATAGATAATCCCAAAGTTTACCGCTTTCGCATGAGAACGCTGCTCAGCCGTTACCTCTTCCAGCGGCAGCCCAAAAACTTCCGCGGCCGTCCGGCGGTGAATATCCTGCCCTTTGTTGAACGCGTCTATCATACTCTCGTCCTGGGACAGATGCGCCATCAGACGCAGCTCGATCTGGGAGTAGTCCGCCGACACCAAATATTCATATCCTGCCCCCGGCACAAAGACAGAACGAATTTCCTTTCCCAACTCCGTCCGGACAGGAATGTTCTGCAAATTCGGCTCTGAGCTGCTCAGTCTTCCCGTAGCGGTTACAAACTGATTAAAAGAAGTATGGATCCGGCCGGTTTCCTTGTCTATCAGTTCCGCCATGCCTTCTAAATAGGTGGAAATCAGTTTTTTTATTGTCCGATACTGTAAAATATATTCAATGACAGGATGCTTATCCTGCAGCGCTTCCAACACTTCCGCATTCGTAGAGTATCCGGTTTTAACTTTTTTAATTACCGGCAGACCCAACTTTTCAAACAGCACGACGCCCAGCTGTTTCGGAGAATTGACGTTAAATACCTCTCCTGACAACGTGTGCACCTTTTTCTCTAATACCCCCGCTTCTTTTGAAAATGCTTCATGCAGTTCCTGTATCCGCTTTTGATCTACGGCAATGCCGTTTTCTTCCATGACAGCCAGCGTATACTCCAGCGGAATCTCTATTGTTTCAAACAGTTCGAGCATATCTTTTTCTGCCAGCTCTTTTTCCATCAGCGGCTGAACCTCAAGCAGCACCAGCGCAGAACAGGCAAGCCATTCTTTTGCGCTGGCTTCTTCGCCAAGCTGTTCTATAAAACCATATTTTTCACAAATATATGATATGCCGTATGCTGTTCGGGAAGGATCCAGCAAATACGCACCCAGCGTAATATCCCATACGCGAATATTCCTGCCGATGCCGCGTCTGCGCAGTAATTTCCATAAGCCTTTTCCGTCCAGCGTCAATATCGAGGCCGCTTCAGCCGCTGCTTCCAATGCTGCCTGTACCGCCTCTTCTTCCTTCCATACCATTACGCCGTCTTTAGAGGCAACGGCGAGCATCTTTTTTTCTTCATCCCAAAGAAGAGAAATCGTCTTTCCTGATACAGCCAGATTCTCATTCCACGGAATCTCTTTTGGCGATGCGCTTCCCTCTTCGTCCGTCTTCATAAAAGAGAAGCGGTCAAACTGCCCAAATTTATCCAGCAGCTGCTGGAATCCCAATTGTTTAAATAAGGCTTTGGCATCTTGCTCGCACGGCTTGGGCAAAAAGGTTTCCAGCGTATATGCAATGGGCACATGACAGTCGATCGTCGCCAATTTCTTTGACAAAAATGCGTTCTCCCTGTCTTTTTCCAGCTTTTCTTTCAGCTTCCCTTTCTGCTCGTCAATATGCTCATATACGCCTTCTACCGAACCAAACTGCTGAATAAGTTTCAGCGCCGTTTTTTCTCCTACGCCGGCAACGCCCGGAATATTATCAGAAGTATCTCCCATCAGCGCTTTCATATCAATGACCTGGCTTGGCGTATAGCCGTATTCTGCTGCCATCACTTCCGGAGTGACTGCCAGCATTTGCGATATACCCTTTTTAGTCAGATGAACGGTCGTGTGGTCGGACACCAACTGGAGCGCATCCCGATCCCCGGTAATAACATGGATATCCAGCCCTTTTTCTTCCATCGCCCGGCTGATTGTACCGATAATGTCATCGCCTTCATACCGTTCCATTTCCAATACATGGATACCCAAGCTGGCCAGCACTTCCCGTACTAAAGAAAACTGCGGCGACAATTCATCGGGCGCTGCCTTTCGCGTAGCTTTATACCCTTCATACAGTTCCGTCCGAAACGTATATTTTCCTTTATCAAAGGTTACCGCCACATACTGCGGATCCAGCTCTTGATACAATTTCAGCAGCATCGTTAAAAAGCCGTATACCGCATTCGTATATACTCCCTGACTATTCGCCAGCAGCGGCAGAGCAAAAAAAGCCCGGTACAGCAAACTGCTTCCGTCTATAATAACCAATTTATCTTGTTTCATGATCGGCTCTCCTGTAGTTTATATAGTTATGTTTATTATAGCATATCGTATCAAACCCGACAAAAAAAGCTCCCGTTCATACGAACGGAAGCTCTTGAGTTTTTGTAATCTATTTTGTTTAGAAATGGTAACCAATCTGCACAATAGCGTAATCACTCAGATCTTGGTCACTGGAAATATCAGCCAATCCTTTCATTTTTACATTAAAGGAATAGCCGACAGTGATATCCATATTTTCTACCGGTACATAAGTTGCCGATACATGCCATGCTTTTACACCATACATATTCTGGAGATAGTACGGATCATACGTCGTGCTGAATACACCGTTCATCCAGTCTAAGTCAAAGTAGTTGACCTGAACACCATAGGAACCCGGCACTTCATAGTCAGCGCCTTTGTAGCCCAGGTATGCAGTCCAAGCGTCGCTGTGATCCGAAATGTCAGCTTCATCTGCATCGCCTTTTAAGTTTGCACGAGTCCATTCACCGCCAAGCGTGAAATCGCCAAACGTATACGCTGCGCCAGCGCCGTATACATCGTCATATCCGCTCTTATCGGAAGGATCCTCCGTATCTATTACATCAGCATTTTTGCCCATTTTCATGTAGAACGCATCTAAAGCCAGATTGCCAAAGTTACCGTCTACCTGTACAAAGCCAACTTCCGGCGTAGAGTCTGCATTTTCCGGAATCATGGTATCATCCCAGTAATTGAGCGTACCGTACAAGTCGGCCTGCTGAAGATACCCATATGCACCCGTCAACGTGACGTTATCATTACCTACCCGCAGTACTGCGCCGTCAAACGTATCATCATAGAGCAGCCCCTGACCTACGAACAGTTCTGTACGGCCAGCCTGTACGTTTACATGTTCGCCGAAGTCATGGCTCAAATAGCCCAAGTCCATCCAAACATGGGAGTCATTGTTTTCGCCAAATTCCACATCATCCGACGAGATACGGACAACTGCTTCCGTATTTTCTGCTACCTGTGCATTGAACTGTACACGGGCCCGCATATCAAATTTACTGTCTTTGCCATTGCCCATTGCATCTAAGCGCTCTGTACCAAAGTCTTTATTATCGCCGCTGATTCCTTGATACCGCATACGGAAATCGCCCGTTACTTTTACGTTGCCGATTTTCTTTTCTAAAGTATCTATCCGAACGCCAAGGCTGTTCAATTCATTGGAGAATTCATCTGCCAGCTGGTTGATCACTGCACGCTGCTGCGCATCTGCTTTATCTGCATGCGCCATGGCTTTTGCCGTCATCTGCG
>UREG01000082.1 GCA_900546795.1 uncultured Veillonellaceae bacterium
GAGTTTTTTTCGTTCATGTATACAGTATATTCTTTTACATATGTAACTGAATATGCTATACTGAAAAAAGTTATGGTGAAAAACTTAATTCTTTCGATATGAAAAATATAATTGGAATTGAGGACCGCTGGCAGATATTCATAAATAGAATGGATAGGCGCACAGCTTGCCGATCGGCAGCCAAACAGGCAGAAAAGAAAGAGAGAGGGGATCGTATGAATTTTCGTGAAGAATTGGGACATATCAGTGAGCAGATTTGGGATCTGGCGGAATTGAAGTTTAATGAGCATCAGTCCGCAGCGCTGCTGAGTACATGGCTGGAGAGCAAAGGATTTGAAGTGACCCGAGGATTGGGCGGAATGGAAACGGCATTTACTGCAGTGTATGGAGACGGCGGGCCGACGATCGGATTTATGGGGGAATATGATGCGCTGTCTGGATTGGCGCAGTCGGCAGATTCGCTGGTGAAGGAAAAAGGCGACGGCTGCGGTCATGGCTGCGGCCATCATATGTTGGGGACGGCGGCAGCCGGGGCGGCGTATGAACTGCAGCAATATTTAATGGAAAAAGGTTGTCCGGGACGAGTGAAATACATTGGGTGTCCCGCAGAAGAAGGCGGGTCAGGAAAAGCGTACTTGGCCAGAGCCGGTGTGTTCGATGACTGCGACGTGCTGCTTACCTGGCATCCGGGCGTGGTGACGACAGTAGTGACGGGGAGCATGCAGGCAAACTGTCAGGCGTATTTCCGGTTTACCGGGATCAGTTCGCATGCCGCGGCGTCTCCGCATTTGGGACGAAGCGCGCTGGATGCGGTAGAACTGATGAACGTAGGCTGCAATTATATGAGAGAACATATGGAACCGACGGATCGGCTTCATTATGCGGTGACCGATACGGGCGGCATTTCGCCGAATGTGGTGCAGAGCCATGCCGAGGTATTGTATTTGGTTCGGTCCACGACGACGCAGAAAGCAAAAACGCTGTATGAACGGGTCTGCGATGTCGCTCGGGGCGCGGCGCTGATGACGGGAACAAGTGTGGAGATCGTATTTGATAAAGCCTGCTCCAATACGCTGCCGAACAAGGTATTGGAATCGGTGCTGTATGAGACGGCAAAAGAAGTAGCGCGCCCGGAATTTACAAAAGAAGAAATTGCTTATGCTCAGGGATACCGCGATACGGTAACGGAAGCGGAATTGACCGGGGATATTGGCATGGGATTTGTTCGCCAGGAAGATTTAAAAGACGTACTGGCTGAAATGAAGCAGTCGCCGATTTATAATTCGGTAGCGCCGTATTATTACAGTGAAAAAGCGATTGCCGGCTCATCTGATGTAGGCGACGCAAGCCATGTAGCGCCGACGGCGCAGATCTGGGTGGCCTGCTATGCGGTGGGGACGCCGGGCCATTCGTGGCAGATGGTAGCTCAGGGCAAATCGTCTATGGCCAAAAAAGGAATGCAGTATGCGATGGATGTGCTGGCAAAATCAGCGCAAAAATTAATCGAGCATCCGGAATTGATTGCAGCGGCTAAGGCGGAGTTTGATGAAAAAATGGGCGGACAGCCGTACCAGTGCCCAATCCCGCCGGAAATTCAGCCGAATCAGAATAAACGATAAGCAACAGGAGTGATGATATGAAAGAAACACGGGCCGTATCGCTGCCGCAGGAAGATACACGCGGCGCTTTTTTAAAGGGACTAGAACGGTTCGGCAATAAGCTGCCGAATCCGGCGATTTTGTTTTTGCTGTTTTTCTGCGTACTGGGTGTATTCTCCTATATCTGTCAGCTGGCAGGCGTATCCGCGGTAAATCCAAAAACAAATGAAATCATTTATATCAAAAGTTTAATCAGCGCGGAAGGATTTCATTGGATCCTCACGAGTTTGGTGAAGAATTATATCAATTTCCCGCCTCTTGGCATGATCCTGGTATTGACCTTTGGATTGGGCGTGGCTTCGGAAACGGGATTTTTGCAGACGGCTATCCGTCATTCCATGCATAATATCCCGCGCCGATATGTCACTTTTGCCGTCGTGTTCATCAGCTTGATGAGCCATATCGCTTCTGATGCGGCAATCGTAATCATGCCGCCGCTGGCTGCTATGCTGTTTTATTCGATGGGGCGGAATCCGCTGGTCGGCTTTGCCTGCTCCCTAGCGGCGATTTATTCTGGATTTACTGCCAATATCCTCATCGTTACGACCGACGTATTGCTGTCGGGGATCACGACGCAGGCCGTTCGCATTGTCGATCCGAACCTGGTGGTTACGCCGGTGGACAACTGGTATTTTATGAGCTTTGCCGTTTTTTATCTGGCGACTTTGACTACGTTTATCACAGAAAAATTTGTAGAGCCTCGCATTGGCGCGTATGATGTATCGCAGGCGCCCGGCGATTTGCAGATGGAAGATATCTCGCCGGAAGAAAAGAAAGCGCTCCGTCACGGATTCATTGCGGCGGCAGTATATATTCTGGTGATTTTCTTGCTGGCCTTTCCGGAAAACGGCATTCTGCGGAATCCGGAAACCCATTCCCTCTTGGGATCGCCGTTATTAAAAGGCGTGGTGCCGCTCCTGTTTGGTTTCCTGCTTACGATGGGGCTGACCTATGGGATTTCTTTGAAAAAGATTCAGAATGCGGACGATATGGTTCGCTGCATGACAAATGCGACGAAAGGGCTGGCCGGATTCATGGTTATGGCATTTTTCATCGCTCAGTTTATTGCGGCCTTTGCCTGGACGAATATGGCGTCCATGATTGCTATGAAAGGCGCGATGTTCCTGAAAGATATCGGCATGACCGGTCTGCCGGCACTGCTGTGCTTCATGCTTTTCGGACAGCTCATGGGGCTGTTTACTTCCAGCGGTTCTGCCGTATGGGCACTGCTGTCTACGGTATTTGTGCCGATGTTTATGCTCCTGGGCTATCATCCGGCATTTATTCAGGTGGCATTCCGGGCGGGCGATGGCGCGCTTAACACCGTTGCGCTGGTAAATCCGTTCTTGCCGCTCTTTTTGGAAATTATTCAGAAATATCAGAAGAACAGCGGGATCGGTACGTATCTGGCGCTGATGATGCCGTATGCCATGGCGTTTTTGGTCATGTGGTATCTGCTCTTCATTTTCTGGTACTGCATGGGCTGGCCGGTAGGACCGGGAATCCCGCAGCGGTTATGGTAACAGATCGACGCGCTCTCATTGGAGAGCGCGTTTTTTTATATGAAAGAAGAAAGGAAGGGCGGCGATGAATAAAATGTTATAATATTATGATTTTTCTCTTCTTTCATGCAGACAGGACATATATATCGTGATAAAATGGAATCAATATAAAGAAAAGAGGTGCGTTATGAGAGAGTTAAAAGATACTTGTAAGATTGCTGTTGTTCAGGCGGCTCCGATCATGTTTGATAAAGAGGCGTGCACGGAAAAAACGGTGGAATGGATAGGAAAAGCTGCGGAAACGGGCGCGGAACTTATCGTATTTCCTGAGCTGTTCATTCCAGGATATCCTTACGGCATGACGTTTGGCTTTACGGTAGGCAGCCGCAATGCAGACGGCCGAAAAGATTGGATGCTGTATTATGAAAACTCCATCGTGGTGCCTGGTCCGGAAACAGACCGTATCGGGGAAGCGGCAAAAAAAGCCGGCGCCTATGTGAGCATTGGCGTTTCGGAACGAGATGCAGTGACAGCGACGCTGTATAATTCCAATCTTATCTTTGATCCGGAAGGGAATTTGGTCAACGTACACCGCAAGCTTAAACCGACGGGCGCAGAACGCGTGGTTTGGGGCGATGCGGATAAACAGTATTTCCCAGTGGCACAAACGCCGTGGGGGCCGATGGGCAGCATGATTTGCTGGGAAAGCTATATGCCGCTTGCCCGTGTGGCGCTGTATCAAAAAGGGATCACGCTGTATATTTCGCCGAATACGAACGACAATGCGGAATGGCAGTCTACGATTCAGCATATTGCGATTGAAGGGCATTGCTATTTCATTAACTGCGATATGTATTTTACAAAAGATATGTATCCGGAAGGGCTGCACTGCCCGGATGAAATTGCAAAACTGCCGGATATCGTCTGCCGCGGCGGCAGCTGCATCATCGATCCGTACGGCCATTATGAAACGGAGCCGGTATGGGATAAAGAAGCGATTATTTACGCGGAACTGGATATGAAAAAAGTGCCTGCCAGCCGAATGGAATTTGATGCGTGCGGACATTATGCTCGGCCGGACGTATTGGAACTGCTTGTTCATGAAAAATAAACAACGTAAGCGCCGGCCAAGAGCCGGCGCTTTTTTATATGGGGC
This sequence comes from uncultured Veillonellaceae bacterium, assembly GCA_900546795.1. GTDB lineage: Bacteria > Bacillota > Negativicutes > Veillonellales > Megasphaeraceae > UMGS915. The sequence goes on from UREG01000082.1 coordinate 4,317, forward strand.
GTTACAATAGTGAAGAAGTACAGTATAATAGACAGAAAAGGAGGAATGCTCGTGATTTTGGCAGTGTGTGTGGACAACCGTCTGGGAATGGCGTTTAATCAGCGAAGGCAGAGTCAGGACCGCAAGATGAGAGAAGCGCTGCTGGCCGGAAGCGGCGGCAGGAAAATCTGGACTGATACGTACAGCGCGGCGCAGTTTGAAGAAGAGCAGCAGGCGCGTCTGACGATAGACGATCAGTGGCCGAAGCGGATTGGGCGCGGAGAAATTGGATTTGCCGAACGGGATCTTGCTGGTATTGACGGAGCAAATATCGAAGAGATATGGCTGTATCGATGGAATCGGGAGTATCCCGCCGATCAATGGCTGTCACTGGATCTATCGAAGTGGCGGTGTACAACGAGCAGAGATTTTGCCGGGTATTCCCATGAACGAATCACAGAGGAGAGATATGTACGATGAAACGATGGATGCATGTATTGTGCGCAGTCTTTATGGCCGTGTGTGTGCTGCTGTCCGGCTGTGCGGCCAATACCGGGGCTAACGATGCGAAACCTGCGGCCGCGGCCGTTACGCTGGATACGATCCCGGAATATTCCGGCAAGCCGTATGTGGTGCTGCAAAATAATATTCCCAACTTTACAGAAAAGGATAAGACGACTAAATCGTTTGAAACCTATAGTCCGCTGGATACGCTGGGGCGGTGCGGGCCCGCGTTTGCCAACGTAGGAAAAGACCTTATGCCTACGGAAAAACGCGGTTCGATCGGGCAGGTAAAGCCGACGGGCTGGCAAATTGCCAAATATGATTGGGTTGACGGGAAATATTTATATAATCGCTGCCATTTGATCGGCTTTCAGCTGACCGGTGAAAATGCGAATGAACGCAATTTGATTACCGGTACCCGATATATGAATGTAGACGGTATGCTGCCGTTTGAAAACATGGTGGCTGACTATGTCAAAGAAACGGGAAACCATGTGCTGTACCGGGTCACGCCGATATTTAAAGGCGGCGAACTGGTTGCACGGGGCGTGCAGATGGAAGCGATGTCCGTAGAGGACAACGGCGCAGGCGTGCTGTTCCATGTATTTTGCTATAATACCCAGCCGGGCGTCGTTATTGATTATGCCGACGGAAGCAGTCAGGCAGATGCGGCGGCAGGAAAAACAGCAAAAAAATCGGCCGTTTCTTCCGGCGTCGGAAAAGAGAGGAAAACGTATGTCCTAAATACGAATACGAAAAAATTTCATTTGCCGGACTGCAGCAGTGCGAAACATACAAACGAAAAATATAGAAAAGAATATAAAGGAATCAGTCCCAGGTTTCCCTCATTAATCAAGTCAGGAAGACTTAATCCCTGATTTTGATACTGCTTGGCAACAGATACAACAAAGCGCAAGTTTGCACGTGTCAGTTTTTCCAATGCCACCCGGTCGCCTTTACGGATACGTTGAGCGAGCTCTACCTCTTCTTCTACAGTAATCAAGTCTTCGCGGCCAATTTCCTGTAGATACTTATCAAGAGATGCGCTCTCTCGGTTAGTGATACTTTTAGTAATCTTTAATTGTCTCATTCTCTATAAAACAAATTTGGGATGCAAATTTACAATATTAAAATGGAATAACATCCATTTTGTTTGAAATATTTTTGCCAATAAATCAAAAAAGGACTTATATCGAGCTAGTTCCTAAAATTATTGGATTATTCCAAAACATATAGTCCTAATTATTTTTATTAAGGACGCTTCTTTTAAATATAACAGGATGCACGACTAGTATAATACAGCCGTGCATCCACCAAACACACACCTATTGAAAAAATCTTATTACCTTATGTATTTTTATCTTTTATGAATCATTCCTGAGTCAAGTCCACGGCATAATTGGCACGTTTACCCGATGGGAACATACCGCTTAAGAACAATACCTGATCAGGTGACAAAGTTGCGGCCTTCAACACATCTTCCAAATCATTAACCGTTCTAATCACCTGTCCGTTGGCTTTCAGAATAATGAACCCTTTGCGAACACCGGCAGCTTTCATCTTACCTTCCGTTACTCCTGTTACTTCAACACCCGAACCAAGATTGAGTTGCTTCTTCAGTTCTTGAGGAACTTCGCGGAATGCAGCACCCAATATTTCCATGCCTGCATTCTTAACAACTTTTGTAGTACCTTGTTCGTTCTTTAAGGTCAGTTCAATATCCTTTTCCTTCTTGTCACGTAAAACTTTTACCGTAACCTTGTCACCCGGACGATGCTTAGCCAATCCCTCCTGCAGCTCTGCAAAGTTCTTCACTCTCTTGCCATCTATTCCGATGATGACGTCATTTTCCTGCAATTTACCTGCAGCAGAACCGCCTTCAATAATTTCACGAACCCATACACCATCTACTGCGCCCAAGTCTTTTATTTGTTTCTTCATCGCCTCATCCATCAACTGCTGTTCATCATTAATCGGTGTACCTTTGATACCTAAAATAGCACGCTGTACGGTTCCATATTCTTTTAAATCTGCCACAACCTTCTTCATAATGCTGGCAGGAATAGCAAATCCATATCCCGAATAAGCTCCTGTCGGTGAATACAATACTGAGTTAATACCAACCAATTCACCTCTTGCATTAACCAATGCACCACCACTATTACCTTGATTGATGGCGGCATCTGTTTGAATGAATGATTCTACACCTTGATTGTATACACCCAATGTACGAGCCTTT
>UREG01000083.1 GCA_900546795.1 uncultured Veillonellaceae bacterium
GGCGGTCTCAGCGTGGGAGAAGAAAAGCCGCTCATGTATGAAATGCTGGAACATACGACGCCGTTTATGCCGAAAGAAAAAGCCCGTTACCTGATGGGTGTAGGTACGGCGGACTGTTTGGTGGAAGGGGTTGCCCGCGGTATCGATATGTTTGACTGTGTATACCCTACCCGGGTAGCGAGAAATGGCATGGCGATGACGCACAAAGGACGGCTGACAGTAAAAAATGCTGTGTTTGCTCATGACTGGGGCCCGATAGAAGAAGGCTGTCAGTGCTATACTTGCCGGAATTACAGCCGGGCGTATATCCGCCATCTGTTTAAAGCGGAAGAATTGCTTGCCTATCGTTTGGTAACAATTCATAACTTATATTTCCTGCTCCAATTTATGAGGGATATGAGAAAATCTATTTTAGACGGGACGTTTGCGGCGTTTAGAAAATCGTTCTGGAATTGCTATCAAGACATATAATGTGGTATATTAAACGTTGTATGAGAGTAGCTCAAGGAGGTGAATAAAATGGATGGTATAATTCAGTGGATCAATTCCATGTGGCCTGTTTTGCTCATGGTCGTAATTTTTTATTTCTTGTTGTACCGCCCGCAGCGGAAAGAACAGAAAAAAAGAACAGAAATGCTGGAAAGCCTGAAGAAAGATACGAAAGTCGTTACAATTGGCGGCATTCACGGTACAATTGTAGCTTTGAATGACGATACCGTAACGCTTCGCGTGGCAGATAAAGTGGAAATGAAGTTTGCTCGCTCTGCTATTAATCAGGTGTTGACTGGAAAAAGTGAACATGAAAGCAAATAAAAAACAGCTCCGCCAACATATGGCGGAGCATTTAAAATCCTGCTCCGATACTTGGTTTGGGGGAGAAAATCAAAAAATAACACAGCGTATTTTGAATCTGGAGGAATATAAACAAGCACGGTCGATCCTGGCCTATCTGAATATGCCTAAAGAGGTGTCGCTCGACGATGTGATCCGGCATGCTCTTGCTGCGGGAAAGCGGGTATATGTACCCGTGTGCACAGAACAAAAAGGCATTATGATTGCAGTTCGCCTGCATTCCCTGGAAGCTGTTGTCTGCCGGGGTGCTTATCAGATCCGGGAGCCAGCAGAACAAACGGAAACTGCAGCAGAGCATGAACTTGACCTGCTGCTGATCCCGGGAGTGGCGTTTGATCGGCAGGGGAGGCGCCTCGGACATGGAGCCGGCTATTATGATCGGTTCTTATCGTCCGTCTCTGGCGGACGGTATGCTGCGGCAGCCTGGGATTTTCAGGTAGTCGATACGGTGCCGGCAGAAGAAAACGATATACCGGTAGACCAGATTATTACGGAGCGCTGTGTATATAAGCGACATATGAGATAGGAGGAACTACTCTTGCGAAATAAAAGCATGATCAAATTTTTCCTGTCAGTTGCCCTGATTTTAGCGGCATTCTTCTACTTTATCTATCCGTTGGCAAATTCTATAAAGCAAGGATTGGACTTGCAGGGCGGAACGCATATTGTATTGGAAGCTGTCGACACGCCGGATGCGCCGGTGACTGATGATTCAGTGAACCGGGTTGTAACGATTATAGAACGGCGTATTAATGAAATGGGGCTGACAGAACCGATCGTACAGCGGGAAGGCGCCAGACGGGTTATTGTAGAACTGCCGGGCGAAAAAAATCCGGACAAGGCTATTGAAACGATCGGGAAAACGGCCGTTATGGAATTTAAAGACGAAGAAGGCGTTACCCATATGGGCGGCCAGGATTTAAAAGATGCCAAAGAACAGATCGGCCAGAACCAAAACTATATGGTTGGAATCGAATTTACCGATGAAGGGGCAGAGAAATTTGCTGCGCTGACAACGGCAAATGTAGGCCGGCGGATCGCTATCCTGCTGGACGGAGAAATATTGACGGCGCCGGTAGTAAACGAACCGATTACTGGAGGGAAAGCCGTTATTACTGGCAGCAAAACGCTGGAAGATGCAAAAAATCTGGCTATCCTTCTGCGGTCCGGTGCATTGCCGGTAAAAGTGGAAGTAATGGAAGTGCGGACGATTGGGCCTAGCTTGGGACAAGACTCCAAAGTAAAAAGCGAACAGGCCTTTGCGATTGGGATTGCCCTGATCATGGTATTCCTGCTCGTCGTATACCGCATGTCCGGTGTAGTGGCGAATATTGCGCTGCTGGTATATGTGCTTCTGCTGTTGGGGATATTAAAATATCTCAACGCGGTGCTTACCTTACCGGGGATTGCCGGCGTTATCCTGTCGATGGGATTTGCCGTAGATGCCAACATCTTGATTTTTGAACGGTTTAAAGAAGAAATCGTAACAGGAAAAACGCTGCGGAGCGCCATGGATACGGGCTTTAGACGGGCGTTTGCCACAATTTTGGACGCAAACGTATCCGTTATGATTGCGGCTATCGTACTGATGGTACTGGGCTCCGGTACAGTAAAAGGCTTTGCGGTAAACTTGGCGATTGGTCTGGTAGTCAGCATGATTACGGCGATTTTTGTCAGCCGGTATCTGCTGATTTGGTTTATTAATACAAAGCTGTTGGAAAACCCGTGGTTCTACGGTTTGAACGGGAGGTCTAAACATGAAATTTAACATGGTGCGGCATAAAAAATGGTGGTTTACGATCTCTTCCGTTCTGGTTATTTTGAGCCTGTTCTCTATTTTCACGTATGGATTTAACTTCGGCATCGATTTTACCGGCGGTACAATTCTGGACTTGGAATTTCAAAAAGAAGTAACGGTAGCAGAAGTGCGGGACGCTATGAAAGGGGATAACCTGGAAAACAGTATTATTCAGCTGACGGGCGTGACCGAAGGGGAACAGTCGAAAAGCGTTATGATCCGAACGAGAAATATGACCAGCGAAGAAAGTCGGACGCTGGTAGAACATATCAGCGCTGATCTGGGCGAAGCCAGCATTAAGAGAATTGAATCGGTTGGCGCAGTTATCGGGTCAGAAGTAACCCAGCATGCCATTACGAATCTGCTGGTAGCTTTTCTGGCATTGGCGGCGTATATCTCTTTCCGGTTCGAATATAAAATTGCAATCTCGGCAATCATATCGATCCTGCATGACCTGATCATGGTGCTGGGGGTATTCTCTTTCTTCCAGTTGGAAATAGACGCCACTTTTTTGGCAGCGATTCTTACCGTTGTCGGCTATTCGATGAATGAAGCCGTCGTTATTTTTGACCGGGTACGAGAAAACATGCGGACTCATAAAAAGACGGATACCTTTGAACAATTGGCTAATGACAGTATAGATCAGAGTTTCCATCGCAGTATCTATACCTTATCGACGGTTGTGTTCGCCTGCGGCTCTCTCCATTTCTTCGGCGGCGAATCGACTAAAAACTTTTCCTTGGCAATGCTGATTGGATTTATCAGCGGCGCCTATGCGTCGATTTGCGTAGATACCTCCCTGTGGGTAGTATGGAAAGAATATGCAGCGAAGAAAAAAGCGCTGAAAGCAAAAATAAGCAAATAATGAAAATAACCTTACTCATGATGAGTAAGGTTATTTTTTTACAATAAAAATGAATAAAAATTACTGCAAACTCTTGACTAAGAAAAATAATAGTTGTATTATTATGCACATAATTAGAAAAAGATTAAGGAAAGAAAGGGGATAAAATGGAAGGAATATATGTATTTAAAGCGGGACTAGTAAAAAGACGACGAAGGATATAGCGAATACTTTGCTGTATATTTAAATGGATATGAAGTATAAAGATGGAGGGGTAATGATGAATATCTATAAAAAAGTAGGGGCAATTGCTGTGATGGCTGCGTTGGCGATAGGCGCGTTGACTGGGTGCGGAGGAAGTGAAGAAAAGAAGGAAGCGGTATTAAAAGTAGGGACGAATGCAACCTATCTTCCGTTTGAATTTAAAGGTGATGACGGCGGCTATCAAGGATTCGACATGGATTTAGCGCAGGCGATTGGAAAAGAACTGGGAATGAAGGTAGAAATTCATAATATTCCGTTTGACGGACTTATTAATGCGCTGGGAACCGGAGAAATTGATATGATTGCTTCCGGCATGGTAATCACTCCGGAGAGAAAAGAGAAAGTAGATTTCGTCAAATATTATGACGGCGGTTTGGGAATCATGGTAGATGAAAAGCTGGCAGGGCAAGTAAAATCCTTGAAAGATCTGGAAGGAAAACGGATTGCTGTGCAGATGGCAACGACAGGAGCCGATGCGGCGCATCAGGTAGCCAATGCGCAGGTCAGAGAATTTGATCACAATTCAGATGCTATGATGGAAATGAAACAAGGCGGAGCCGATGCGGTGATTGCGGCCATACCGGTAATGAAATACTATTTGCTGACGACGGCTGACGCACATGCCGTTCTGGTGGAAGAACCGCTGGTAAAACAGGAATTAGGGCTGGCAGTGAAAAAAGGAAACAACGACTTGAGCAAAAAAGTAGCCGACGCATTGAAAAAGCTGCAGGATAATGGAGAATACCAGAAGATTTACGATAAATGGTTTACCGCAAAATAATCGTCTTGGGGAAGACGTGGGGGAGGATATATAGATGAAAAGAGGGAAATGGCTGAAACTTTTGACGGCTGGCATGATGATCTGCGCAATAGCGGCCATCACCGGCTGCGGTACAAATAATGAAAGTGAACCTAAGAAAACTGCAGAGGCGCAGGCCGTATTAAAGATCGGAACCAATCCGACGTATGTGCCGCTGGAATATACGGATGAAAATGGCAACTACAAAGGCTTTGAACTGGACATCGCTCAGGCGGTTGCAAAAGAACTCGGTATGAAGCCGGAGATAAAAAGCATTAAATTTGACGGATTGATTCCGGCGCTGCAAACTGATCAAATCGATATGATTGCCTCCGGTATGGTAATGACTGAAGAACGGCAGAAGAAGATCAGTTTTGTACCGTTCTTTGAATCCGGTCTCTCTATCATGGTAAATAAGAATGACGATACCATTCACAGTATTGCAGATTTGAAAGGAAAACGGATTGCAGTGCAAATGGCCAGCACGGGCGCTGATGTTGCTCATACGATCGAAGGGGCTGCGGTACGGGATTTTGACCATACACCGGAAGCGCTGCTGGAACTGAAGCAAGGGGGAGCCGATGCCGTTATTTTAGGGACGATTGTCGCAAAATACTATCTGGCAACTACAAAAGACAGCGATGCAAAGATGGTGGAAGAACCGGTACGGACACAAATCATTGGCTTGGGAATAAAAAAAGAAAATACAGAATTAAAAGCCAAGGTGGAACAAGCGCTGCAAAAATTAAAAGACAGCGGAGAATATCAAAAGCTGCATGATAAATATTTTAAAGAAGCGCAAAACTAGGAGGCTATATGAAGGGAATCAAAACCTATTTATTGGCAGCGGCAATGATGCTGATAGGAGCAGCGGTTCTGACTGGATGCGGAAATGAAGGGCAAAAAGATGAAACTGTATTAAAAGTAGGGACCAACGCGACGTATCTTCCTTTTGAATTCAAAGGAGAAGACGGAAGCTATCAAGGTTATGATATGGATTTGGCGCGGGCAATCGGAAAAGAGTTAGGGATGAAGGTAGAGATCCATAATATTTCTTTTGACGGCTTGCTCAATGCTTTAGGAAGCGGGCAGATCAATATGATCGCTTCTGGCATGAGCATCACAGAGGAAAGAGAAAAGAAAGTCAATTTTATTCCTTATTATGAAAGCGGTCAGGGAATCATGGTTGCCAACGGACAAAAAGACAGCATAAAAACACCGGCCGATTTGGAAGGGAAGAAAATAGCCGTTCAGCTGGCTTCTACGGGAGCGGAACAGGCACACAAAATACCCAATGCAGCCGTTACGGAGTTTAATCATAATTCAGAAGCCTTTTTGGAATTGAAACAAGGCGGAGCCGATGCAGTAATTGCAGATCTGCCGGTGATCCAATACTATCTGGCGACAACGAACGACAGCGGTGCAGTCATGCTGGACGCGGTTTTAGACAAGTCGCCTATGGGGCTGGCGTTTAATAAAGAGGACAAAGCGCTCTATGAAAACGTACAAAAAGCATTGCAGTCGCTGAAAGAAAAAGGAGAACTTCAGAAGATTCACGATAAATGGTTTAAAGCAGAAAAATAATAAAAAGCTTGCAGGAAAAGAAATACTTGCCTGCAAGCTTTTTTATGTACAAGAAAATGAGAAAAACTGTCTTAATTATTTTTTATAAACTGTATATTTTCAATAATACAGAAGAAAGTTATACTGATAGCATCAAAACAAAGAGAGGGAGTAACTGTATGGAACAAAGAATCCAGAGGGGAATCGCAGAAGGATCTGTATCCGCGAAAACTAAAAAATTGACGCTGACTGCAATGATGACAGCGGTTATATTGATTTTAACAAGAGTGTTTTCTATTCCTATGCCGCTGACAGAAGGATATGTTACACTGGGCGACGGCGGGATTTATTTTGCTGCGTATCTTTTTGGGCCTGTAGTCGGCGGCCTTGCCGGCGGACTAGGTACAGGACTGGCAGATATATTGGGCGGATACGCGCATTGGGCTGGCTTTTCTTTCCTGATTCATGGAGCGCAGGGCGTTATTGCCGGATATTTGGGCAGGAAAGGGACGATGGCGGCATATATTGGCGGTATCGTAGTCGGCGGTATCGTGATGGTAGGCGGATATTTTGCGGCTGGCGCATGGATGTATGGCATACCGGCAGCTGCGGCAGAAATTATTGGAAATACAGGACAGAATATTGTGGGCGGAATGGTTGGAACAGCTCTGTTTTATGCGGTACGGCATAAAAAATAAGGACTCTTATAAAGAGTCTTTATTTTTTTGCAAAAAAAGGTTGACACAATGAAAGAATACATGATATTATATTCAAGTCGCAGGGACAAGAAAACAATTGATCTCAAATGACTTTGAAAAAAATGTGTTGACAGGGAAAACAAAACCTGATACAATACATAAAGTCGC
>UREG01000084.1 GCA_900546795.1 uncultured Veillonellaceae bacterium
AAACACACCTTGCTGCAAAGTATTCCCATTACGGCGGCCCCTGTGCTACAATTACTCTTGTAAAGGAGCACTGCAATGAACAAGGTAATTGAATTCGATATGTCTTTGGCTCATACCAAGCCGGAAAGTATCCGTAACCGCGAAGCCTCTTGTCCGTTCTGCGACCGAGAGCATCTGACCGATATTTATGAAACCCGCGGTACGATGATATGGCTGAAAAATAAATACCCCGTCTTAAAAGACACCCTGCAAACGCTGATCATTGAATCGGATATATGTGATTCAGATTTTTCCAGCTATACACCGCAGCATGCGGAAGCATACTTATGTTTTGGTCTGGAAAAATGGGAAGAAATGATTCGTTCCGGCAAGTTTGCATCGGTTCTTTTTTTTCGAAATTACGGCCCCATGTCCGGCGGTTCGATCCATCACCCGCACAGTCAAATAGTCGGCCTGTATCATTATGACTATCATGAAGAAATCAAAAAAGAGCATTGTCTGGGAATTCCCGTCTGGCAAAGCGACCGTTTAGAAGTCAATCTATCTCTTCGGCCCATTTCCGGATTCTTTGAATATAATGTTGTTCTCTCCTCATTACAGGACACCTTTTCGTGCGCTCGGTTTATGCAGAGCATCAGCCGTTTTCTCATCGCCGGCTTAAAGGATCGGGGCGCAAGCTACAATATTTTTTATTACCAATTTCCCGGCGACACGTCTATCTATATCAAACTCGTTCCCCGCTATATAACAAATCCGATCTTTATCGGCTATCTCGTTCCGCAGCGAGGCGATCAGACGTATATGGAAGTGATCCGCGGTCAGCTTTATGAACATTTTAGAAAAGAAGGATTATTATAAATGACAATATATGCAATCGGCGATCTCCATTTATCGGGAGAACCGCCTGTAAAACCAATGAATATATTCAGTCCCCTCTGGGAAAACCATTGGGAACGGATCCGCACTCATTGGCTGGAAACCGTAACAAACGACGATATCGTTTTGCTTGCCGGCGATATTTCCTGGGCAATGAGTTTATCCGATGCGGCGCCGGATCTGCAGCGTGTCGCAGCTCTGCCCGGAAAAAAACTCATGATCCGGGGCAATCATGACTTCTGGTGGCAAAGCCAATCCAAAAACAGCGCACTTACCGGTGATGCCATCACTTACATCAAAAGCGGCGCCGTTCTTTTGCCTGACGGCACGGCTATCTGCGGTACCCGCGGCTGGTATTGTCCGGACGATCCCCATTTTAAGGAAGATCATGAAACGCCATACCGCCGGGAAAAACTTCGCATGGAAGAAGCCCTGAAAGCCGCGGATCAGCAAGGCGCTGTCAGAAAAATCATGCTCCTTCATCATCCGCCGTTTTATCGGCCCGATCGGGGCAGCGAGTTTTTGGATATTCTGTCTTCCTATGGCGTGACAACTTGTGTTTTTGGCCATATCCACGGCCTCAAACCACGCACGCTCTTTCCCCGAATATACCAAGACATGGTGCTGCAGCTCGTATCCGCAGATTACAGCGAATGCAGACTTCAGCGCGTGATTTTAACCAAGGAAGAAATGGAGGCCTACCGCAACAATGAGCCAAATTGCTAAAAAACATCTGTTGGCCGGCATTATTTTCGGCGATGCTAAAACCGGCGAATATATTTATCTTCCCGCCGGCGAAGTCGGTTCCGACGATCCGCTGTGCGTGCTGGAAACCACGCTGGACCGGCAGGATATCACCTTGGAAGAAGCGGGCAGTTTGATTGACCGCTTGTCCTTAAAACCCATCTCTCACCCAACGCTGGGAAAAAAATCGTTTTGATAGGCTAAAAAAATACGCTGTCTGGCAGACAGCGTATTTTTTATTGCTCTTTATTCGGCCGTTCTTTTCCTATTGTCATCCAAAAAGTAACTCCGTCGTTTTCGTTGACAGCGCCGCAGGTCTGCCCATGCAGTTCCAGAATCGCTTTTACAATCGATAAGCCCAATCCATGGCCGCCAAACTTTCTCGTCCGAGCTTTATCCAGTTTATAAAACGGTTCCCAGATTTTCTGCAATTCTTCTTCCGGTATCGCACAGCCTTCATTCCATACCCGCAGTATATATCCCTGCTCCCGTTCCTCTGCCCACAGCCGAATGCGCCCTTCCGGTGCCGTATGATCAATCGCATTAGACAGAATATTCTGCACAACCTGTCCGATACGGAACGGATCGCCCCAGACAGGCAGCGGCGCCGATAATTCCATGGAAAAAGAAATCTTTTTTTCTTCAAATACATGAGAAAAAGCGGCTGCCGTTTCACTTACGACTTCTCTTAAATCAAACGCGGTCCAATCGAGCGTAAACATTTTAGATTCTGCCCGGGAAAGGCGCAGCAAGTCCTTGACCAGCGCGTCCATTTTCTCCGTTTCTTTTACAATAACCGAACAATACTTCTGCCGCGCCTGTGCATTTTCTGCAATGCCGCTTTCCAGCCCTTCCGCATACCCTTGGATGATCGCCAGCGGGGTCTTTAATTCATGAGAAACGCTGGAGAGAAATTCTTTTCTCATCTGATCCATTTCCCGAACTTTCTTCAATTCTTTTTCCAGCTTCGCGTTTACCGTATTCAGATTCTCAATCGTCTTTTCCAGATGTTCCGACAAATGATTCAGACTTTCTCCCAGCGTACCAATTTCATCTTTTCTGCCGCTTTCCCATTTCCGTGAAAAATCCAGCTTAGCCATGCCAAGGGCGATTTCATTCATTTTCCGCATAGGAGCCGTCAGGCGGCCGGCAAAAATCCATGCGCCGACCAAGCCAAAAAACAAACAAATCGCTCCGGCAATATACATAAACTGTATGGTAATGCTGACGCCTTCTTCAATCGGAAGCAGCGGCTGCCGGATAAGCACATACGTTGTCCGATCGATGGGATATAATAAATTGATAAACCGCACTTGCCGCGCCCCTTCAATCGTGATCGACTTTTTGGCTCTGCTGCCAAAATCTTCCCACTGCGCTACCCGCAGTACGTCTGCAATCCGATTCTGCACATTTATTTTTGCCATATGCCCGTGCAGGCGCCGAGTCTGTTCCGTCTCTCGATCCTCTGCTCGGGAAATGTATGCGATTTCATTGCCTTTCAATACTAAAATTGTCGTTCCCCATATATTGGCCGTCCGTGTAATCTCTTCTTCATATCCGTCCCGATGGCCTTGGTATACTTCGCTCATCTGTTCCGCCAGTTCCAGCAGCGCCATTGTTTTTTCTGACTCATAATAACGCTGAAACCCGAAAAGCGAAATAACCATTGCCAAAATGATAAATACCAGTACGGTAACGACCATATATAAACAGGCTTTAAACCGAAGCGACCGGCTCATGGCTGCGCCTCAAAACGATATCCATATCCACGGACAGTTTTGATGCATTCGCTCTTATCGCCAAGCTTTGTCCGCAGCCGGTTAATATGCGTATCTACGGTGCGAAGATCGCCATAATAATCGTATCCCCAGACCTTATCCAGCAGCTGCTGACGGCTCAGTGCCTTGCCGGAGTTAGCCGTTAGATAGGCCAGCAAATCGTATTCGGTAGGACTCAGATTGATCGCCCGGCCATTGATAGTAACTTCATGCGCTTCCTGATCGATCGCTACGCCGCCCTGTTCCCAGATTTCACTTTTTTCATGCCGCCGGAACAAAGCTTTTACACGAGCCATCAATATTTTAGGACTGAATGGTTTGGTAATATACTCATCTGCTCCCAGATCAAAGGCAAACAGCTGGTCTATTTCTTCGCCTTTAGCCGTCAGCATGATCACGGGAACAGCGGATATCTTGCGGATTTCCCGGCATACGGTCACCCGTCATAACCGGGCATCATCACGTCGAGAATCACCATATCCGGATTTTCCCGTTCAAATAGATCCAACGCCTGCCGTCCGTCTTCTGCTTCTATGATGGTATATCCTTGTCCTGATAAAAAATCTTTTATTAGATTCCGCAGCAGCTCTTCATCATCTGCGATCAATATTTTTTTCGCCATCGCGTTCATCTCCTTCCCACAATACGATTTCGTTTTTATCTTCACACGCTTCCAGCAATTCACCTACTGTTTTTCCATCCAGTTTCAGTTCCGGAGCAATTTCACAAAGCGGCGCCAATACAAAGGCTCGCTCCCAGCTGTACGGATGAGGCAGCGTCAGCCGCGAAGTATGCCAAACCAGTCCGTCTGCACAAACAATATCCACATCAATCGTCCTGGGGCCCCACCGCTCATGACGGACTCTACCAAGCGTGCGCTCTATTTGTTGGCACACATCTAAAAATTCTTCCGGCCCCAGCGCAGTCTGCACTGCTGCAGCCGTATTTAAAAAGGCCGGCTGTTTCGTATTGCCCCATGGCGGAGTCTCATAGAAAGAAGCCGTCTTTTCCAAAAAGATCCCATCTTGTTCTGCCAGTTCCCGCAGCGCCTGCCGCAAATAGCCTGCTCTATCGCCCAAATTCGAGCCTAAACTCAAATAATATCGTATCCCCGTCTGCTCCTCCGGATCTCTACCGCTGCGTCCGCAAACAAGCCGGGAATAGGCGCATGCGGTTTATGCACCGTTACCGTTACCGCTTCCACCGCATAGGACGCCAGTATTTTTTCCGCTATCAAATGAGCCAGCCGTTCGATCAGCCGCACGGGATCTCCCTCTGCAATCGCTTTGATATCTTCATATACAGCCGCGTAATTGATTGTTTTTTCCAGCTGATCCGTTTCGCCTGCAGCCGATAAATCCGTCTCCAACGAGACATCAATAAGAAATACCTGCCCGTTTTTCTGTTCTTCCGCAAGACAGCCATGATAGCCGTAAAACTGCATGCCTGTCAGCCGAATCGTATCCTTATTCATAACCGTCCCCGCTTTCGATCGCATCAATCATACGGCACATTCTCTTGATCGGTTTTACATCATGTACCCGCATGATCTGACAGCCGCCCAACTGTCCCATCACGCACACCGCACCGGTGCCTTCCATGCGTTCCGTAACCGGAAGATCCAGCGCCTTGCCGATAAATCCTTTTCGGCTCGCTCCCAGCAGCCATGGATACGGCAGCACGGTCAATTCTTTCATGCGCCGCAGCACTTCCATATTCTGCTCCGCCGTTTTTCCAAATCCGATCCCAGGGTCTAAAATCAGCTTCTCCTGCGAAATCCCGGCCTTATCGGCAATTTCCCAAGTCTTTTCAAAAAACCGCTTCATATCCGCAATCATATCGCCGTATTCTGTGCCATGCTGATTATGCATCGCTACGACCGGCGCGTTATATGCTGCCGCCACAGCGGCCATTTCTCCCGGCTCTTTTTCATACTGCAGCCCCCATATATCGTTAACAATATGAACGCCCCGTTCCAAAGCAGCCGCCGCGGTTTTGCTTTTAAAGGTATCAATGGATACCGGCACGGTAATATGCGGCAGCAGCGCATCTAAAAACGGCAGCAGCCGTTCCATCTCTTCTTCTGCAGATACAGGCACAAATCCGGGGCGGGACGATTCTGCGCCGATATCGATAATATCTGCGCCGTCGGCAATCATTTCCTTGGCATGCGCCAGCGCCCGATCTACAGCGTTCCATTTGCCGCCGTCAGAAAACGAATCGGGAGTTACATTCAGTATCCCCATAATCAGAGTCTTTTTTCCTATATCCAATCTTTTTCCGTCAGAAAAAACGTAGCTTCTTTCTGGCTTCATCTAGTTACCTCCTTCACCCAGCATAAGCGCCGCCTCTTGCCGAAGCGCACAGTCTGATGCCAGGCTTCCTCTTTTTTCCATCGTAATCACTTTAGTTCCCGGAGCCGCTTCTCCATGCATCACCATACATAAATGCTCCGCTTCCGCTGTTACCAGCACGCCTTTTGCGCCTAATCCGGCCATAACCGCATCGGCTATCTGCTGGGTCAGCCGTTCCTGCAGCTGAAGACGTCGGGAAAACACTTCAATTACATCAGCAAATTTGCTGACTCCCGCCACTTTTCCATCTGCCGGTTCATACACTAAACTAATTTTTCCGTACACCGGCACCAAATGATGTTCGCACATCGTATAAAAGGGAATATCCCGTACCGCTACCAGTCCTTTTGTTTCGGTAGGAAAAATTTCTCCCCACACCTCATCAGCCTTTTGTTCCCGGCCGGAAAGAATCTTCTCATACAGCGCCGCTACACGGCACGGTGTTTTCCCCAATCCTTCTTTTTCTATATCTACGCCCAGGGCCTCCAGCAAATCCCGCACTGCCTGAACCGCTTTTTCGTTCATTCTATTCAGCTCCTACCACTGTTCTTCCCTATCAATCATACCTACTATAGTATATACCATGAATTTCACTTATACCAATATTAATATAAAATATCGGGTGCAGGCACATGAACGCGTTCTTGCCCGCAAAAGAGAGGCACAGCAGTCCGACCGTATTGAACCGTATTGACACTCTTTTGCCGAAAAACTTGCTCGTATCCCATCTCCTTATTTTTTAACAGGCAAATACATTGCAAGAAAAAAGCAAATCTATTCATCAGAGTATTTTGTATACATACAAATATGCATTCCCTATTTTCACGTATTAAAGTATAATAGTATTCATAAATTTAAAATAGCTAGAATAGTTAGGGGGAATTATATTGAATATCTTTCGAACAAAACCAATTGAAGAATACCTTCATAATATCCAGCAAAGTCATTTGAAAAAAACATTGACTGCTTTTGATATTACTATGCTCGGCTTAGGCATTATTATCGGAACTGGTATTTTTGTACTTACCGGAGTCGTTGCCGCTAAATATGCAGGGCCAGCAATCATGCTCTCTTTCGTTTTGGCCGGCATTACCTGCGCTTTTGTCGCCATGGCCTATTCTGAATTAGCGGCGGCCCTTCCTGTGGCAGGCAGCGGTTATACCTAT
>UREG01000085.1 GCA_900546795.1 uncultured Veillonellaceae bacterium
GACGGGATTTCCACAGCAATCTTTAAGGAACTCTGCAGAGAAGCAGATGTGCCATATCAGACATTTGTGAACCGTTCTGATATTGCCGGTGGTTCCACTCTGGGAAATATTTCCAATACCCAGGCAGCCATAAATACGGTCGATATCGGTTTGCCGCAGCTGGCGATGCATTCGCCGTATGAAACGGCAGGCGTAAAAGATACGCAATATCTCATCGATGCGGCAGCGCTGTTTTTTGCGTAACCTACAAAGATATATAAAAATAGCCGGGATTTTTCCCGGCTATTTGCTTTTTATTACACTACGCGATATAAAATTTCTTTGCCCTCTTCCATGCGGCGGATGTTTTCCATACAGATTTTTAAGATGGCTCCCAGCGCGTCGCGGGACCCAGAGCCTTCATGGGGCGTGAGGATTACATTGGGCAGCGTGCGCAGCGGGCTGTTCGGCTCAAGAGGTTCATGGACGAACGTATCGAGGGCGGCGCCGGCGATACGGCCCGTTTGCAGCGCCTGAATCAGTGCCGCTTCATCGACGACAGCGCCGCGGGCGACATTGATGAGGACGGCGGACGGCTTCATCATCGCCAGCCGCTGGGCATTTACCATATGCCGCGTTTCTCCAGTAAGCGGAACATGTAGACTTAGGATATCCGCTTGGGAAAAAATCGTTTCCAAAGGACAATACGTCAGATGGAGAGCTGCTTCTTCCTCTGCCGAAAGGCGATGGCGATTGTAATAGATCAGCTCTGTTCCAAATGCATGAGAATACTGAGCGACCAATTTTCCAATGGCTCCCATGCCGATAATCGCGTGCGTTTTTCCTTTCAGCTCAAATTCTTCGCCGCGGAACCGGAAGCAGTCCCAATGTCCCTGCCGGACACGGCGGTCAAAAAATACGATCTTATGTCCCAAGGACAGCATCATGCCCAGCGTCATTTCCGCTACGCTGTTGGCATTGGCGCCGGGCGTATTGGCTACAGCGATTCCATGGCTCTTAGCGTAAGCGATATCGACCTTGTCATACCCGGTGCCGGTTCGCACCACCATTTTCAGTGCCGGCGCCTGCCGCATCAGCTCGGCGGGGATAGATGCCGCGCCGACGATAAGATAATGCAGGCGTGGGAGGAGATCGGCGCGTTCCTGCTCCGATAACTCCTGCCAATACCAGATTTTCATGTCCGCAGAAGCGGCGGACTCCAGACACTCTTTAGAAAACGGACTGACATTTTCTATAAACGCGATATGTACCATACGGCACCCTCCTCCTATACAAAATATCTAAGTAAAGTATATCACAACCAATAAAAAAATATATACCATAACAGTTGATTTAAAAACGTCGAAGAAGTATAATAAAAATATAAATTGAAAATATCAATCAATTAAAAAACAGGAGGTTTGTGAAATGGATTATGCAAAAGAATCACTGCGTCTCCATAAAGAATGGAGAGGCAAAATAGAAATGGTATCCAAGGTGCCGGTAGCGACAAGAGAAGATTTGTCGCTGGCATATACTCCCGGCGTTGCACAGCCTTGTTTGGAAATACAGAAGAATACGGACGCGTCGTATGAATTGACGAGCCGCTGGAATACGTGCCTGGTAGTAACGGACGGTTCCGCTGTTCTTGGCCTGGGCGATATCGGGCCGGAAGCAGGCATGCCGGTTATGGAAGGGAAATGCGTGCTGTTCAAAGAATTTGGCGGTGTGGACGCCATCCCTCTTTGTATTAAGAGCAAAGACGTCGATGATATCGTAAATACGATTTACCTTATTTCCGGATCTTTCGGCGGTGTAAATCTGGAAGATATTTCTGCGCCCCGGTGCTTTGAAATTGAACGGAAGCTGAAAGAAAAATGCGATATTCCGATTTTCCATGACGATCAGCACGGCACAGCCGTTGTTACGCTGGCAGGCATGCAGAATGCTCTTAAAGTAACGGGCAAGAAAAAAGAAAACGTAAAAGTGGTTATTAACGGTGCAGGTGCGGCAGCGATTGCGATTACTAAACTGCTGATTTCCGCAGGATATGAACACATCATTCTCTGCGACCGCACCGGCGCGATATACCAGGGGCGGGAATCGGGCATGAATGCGGTGAAAGAAGAGATTGCGGCGCTGACCAATCAAGAAAAGAAAGCCGGTTCTCTGGCAGACGTGCTAAAAGGCGCGGACATCTTTATCGGTGTTTCTGCTCCCGGCGTACTGACAACGGATATGGTCAAAACCATGGCGAAAGATGCTATCATTTTTGCCTGCGCCAACCCGACTCCGGAAATTTTCCCGGACGAAGCCAAAGCCGGCGGGGCAAAAGTAATTGCCACAGGCCGAAGCGATTTCCCGAACCAGATTAATAACGTCCTGGCATTTCCGGGAATTTTCCGCGGCGCTTTTGATGTGCGGGCAAGCGATATCAACGATGAAATGAAGATTGCCGCCGCACAGGCACTGGCAGATCTGATTTCCGATGACGAAGTCGGGCCGGAAAATATTGTTCCTATGGCGTTTGACGAACGCGTTGGAAAAGCGGTGGCCGAAGCCGTAGCCGAAGCTGCCAGAAAGACTGGCGTAGCAAGAATATAAGGTAGTTTATCGAAACTTCTCCTATAAAAAAAGAATCCTCCAGAAGCATGGTGTATCCATCGTTTTCTGGAGGATTCTTTTTTACTGTAATATAGAAAAGAGCGGGCTGCCGATCGATTGGCAGCTGCAGTGATTCTGTCAAACGCTGGATATACGCAGCGGTCTTAGCCTAGAGCCGGCTGAGCCCAGCATGCCGCAATAGCCGCCCCTTTGGCCGAACCGTCCGGCACATAATGCAAAGATACCTGTTCGGCGCGATTTCCTAACAGAAGAGCCAGCGTATCCCGGATTGTTTCTTGAATAAGCGGGATATGCGCGTACAAAGAGCCGTCTATGGCGATTCCTGCAGGCGGGATGGGCGCCGTTTCTCCATACACATGAAATAAAATACCTGCGTACGAAGCGGCTGCCAGCTGTGCCGAACGGGTCAGGATCGCCCGGGATAATTCACCGGCGGCGCGATACTCCGCCGCACTCCAGGCCGGAGGACAAGGCAGGGTGTTTTCCAGGATACCGTTCATCTGTGCACAGGAAATCGTACTTTGCCACTGTGGAAAAAGCCGGGTCATGCAATACGTCAGCAGCCGTTCGATATATCGGCCGGAAACCATTTTTTCCAGCCGCTGCTGGCCGGGCTTTTCTGAAAACTGATCCAGCGCCTGGTCATATGCCGTTTGCAGCAGGCGATCAAAATTTCCGCACTCTAAATTGATAATCGTCGGATCTCCTGCTGCCGGTGATGTTTCATAATACGCCGTATTATGGCCGGTGCCGTAAATCGAGCCGATCAATATATTGCCGCATTCATACTGTCCGGTAAGCAAAACGGCCGTCGTATCATTGATAACCGCTGCAGGAGAAAGCGAAATACCGGCACGCTCCAAGGCCTGCTCCAGCAAAACCGAAACATTCTTTCCTTCGGCATGCGGTACGGCAAATTCTTTTGTCCAAGACAGCAGATACGCTTCCTGCAATGAAGGCTGGCGGGAAGGAAAGGAAAACGTATATCCCAATAGCGGAACCGGCGAACCTTGCCATACTTCTTTGACGGCGCCGGCGAGAACATCAAAGAGTTCCTCCGCCGTTGTATCGCTTCCTATATATGAATATACTCCCGGCATATGCAGGCTTTTTTGATACTGCCGCAGGATTTCCATGCGTCCCGATCCATGTAAACGGCAGGACACGGCGCGTACATTCGTGCCGCCGAAATCAAGACCGATCACGTCTCCCTGCTCGCTGCCGCTGGGAAGGGAAATATGAGCGGGAATACACTTTAATGACGAGGGCTCGCCGCGCAGGCCGCGGCGGATCTCGCCGGCAAACTCGCGGGCAATGGACAGAAGCGCCGGCAGATCCAGCGTCAATTCGTGCGCCATAGAAGAAAGAGCTGAAACAGACATACATGCCTCCTAAAAAATATGATCGTAAGTAGTATACGGCAAAAAATACAGAAGATACAAGAGTTTCCCTTTTCATTTCGTAAAATGTATATTATGATAATGAAGACATAGCGGGAAGGAGAACAGAATGACACTAGACAGATCTTGTATAGGACGAACCTACACCATAGAAGCCATGCATCTTCCGGAAGCGACGGAAAAACGGCTGCAAGCCTTGGGCATGACCTTGGGAACGGCTGTCGCTGTACTGAATAATAAAAATAAAGGAACCCTGATCATAAAAGTACGGGGAACTCGCTTTGCGTTGGGCCGAAGCATATCGAGCAGCATACAAGTGAGGGAACGACCATGAAAGAAAAAGAAATTACCATAGGATTTATTGGGAATCCGAACTGCGGCAAGACGACCCTGTTCAACGCATATACCGGCGCGAACCTAAAAGTCGCCAACTGGCCGGGCGTTACTGTAGAAAAAGTAGAAGGGCAGATACAATCCCACGAACTGACGATCCATTTGATCGACCTGCCGGGAACATACAGCCTGACTTCCTATACCATGGAAGAACAAGTATCCCGAAATTTTATTTTAAGCGATGAAGTAGACGTAATTATCGATGTCGTCGATGCCTCGGCGTTAGAGCGGAACCTGTACCTGACTCTGCAGCTGTTAGAACTGGGAAAACCGGTTGTATTGGCGCTGAACATGATGGACATTGTAGAAAAGCGGGGCATGGAAATCGATCTTCACCGCCTGCCGGAACTCTTGGGCATACCGGTGATTCCGATTTCCGCGCGCAACCGCAAAGGCCTGCAGACCCTTCTTCATGCTGCGATTCATCATAAAGACGGAGAAGCGCAGAGTCCGTTTATCCACGATCATGCAGGCGAATCGGATCATCCCCATGACCACCATGCCGAATATGCCATGGTATACAGCGATACATTGGAAGATAAAATAGACCATATTATAGAAGCGCTGCGAAATACCTATGGCATGCTGCCCAATGAACGCTGGCATGCGTTGAAATTATTGGAGCAGGATAAAGAAATCACCAAAAAATATCCCGTTGATTTGCCGGAGATTTTAGACAGAAGCTATGAATCCGATATTATCAATGAAAAATATGACTTCATTGAAGAGATTGTAGGGGAAGCGGTATTTAATAAAACAGAAAAAGAAGAAGCCACCGATCGGATTGATCGGATACTGACCCACCCCATATGGGGGATTCCTGCATTTTTATGCATTATGGCCGCTGTATTTTTTCTCACCTTCATGATAGGCGACAGCCTGACCGGATACTTTGAATGGTTTATTGAAGAAATATCGGGACTGGTGCAGACCGGGCTGGAAACGGCAGGAACGGCCCCTATGCTGCAAAGCCTGATCGTAGACGGTATTATTGCCGGCGTAGGAAGCATACTGACCTTCCTGCCCAACATATTTATTCTGTTTCTCAGCCTGGCCTTTTTGGAAGACAGCGGATATATGGCGCGCGTCGCCTATGTAATGAACGATATCATGGGAAAAATGGGGCTTTCCGGCAGGGCATTTATTCCGATGATTTTAGGATTTGGCTGTACCGTGCCGGCTATTATGGCATCGAGAACGCTGGAAACGATGAAAGACCGATACCGGACGATGCTGGTAACTCCCTTCATGTCCTGCAGCGCCCGACTGCCGATATACATTTTATTTTCCGCCATGTTTTTTGGCGAATATGCGCCGCTGGCGGCCTATTCCATGTACCTTATCGGGATTTTAA
Organism: uncultured Veillonellaceae bacterium; assembly: GCA_900546795.1. Taxonomy (GTDB): domain Bacteria; phylum Bacillota; class Negativicutes; order Veillonellales; family Megasphaeraceae; genus UMGS915. The sequence continues at coordinate 5,752 of UREG01000085.1, forward strand.
TGGCGCTGGCTGCCTTGCTGCTTCTTCATTGCCGGGATAAAAAAGAAGAAAACGATACGCTGCTGATTGAACTGCCGGAATACAAACGGCCCAGCAGCCGGACCGTGTTTATCTATGTATGGGAAAAAATCAGAGATTACCTGAACCGCGCGGGAACCGTCATCTTTTTGGCTTCGGTAGCGATGTGGTTTCTATTAAACTTCGGACCTGCCGGATACTCTGGGGAAATGAACGATAGTTTTGGAGCCTGGCTGGGCAAATTACTGGTGCCTGTTTTTGCTCCGATTGGGCTGGGATTGTGGCAGCTTACTGTAGCCATTATTGCCGGTATTTCCGCAAAAGAAGTCGTCGTATCCAGCTGTGCGGTGCTGTTTGGCATTGGAAATATAAACTCTGGCGGAGGAATGGAAGAATTGCGGCAAGTATTGGCCAGTTTGGGATTTGGCCCGCTGAATGCCTATTGCTTGATGCTGTTTTGCCTCCTCTATATTCCTTGCGCTGCAGCCTTGGCAACGGTACGGAAAGAAAGCGGCAGCTGGAAATGGACGGGCATGATGGCTGCGTTTCAGCTTTCGGCAGCCTGGCTGACTTCCTTTGTCGTATATCAAGTCGGATCTTGGATACTGAAATAATTAAAATATAAAACGATAAAACACTGTGAGGATATGTTACCCTCTTTACTGGATAAAACTGGTAAGGAGGGTATTTTTAGTGTGAAAAAATAAAAGTTGTAAGAGGTGTAAAAGAAAAAACTATGTATTTTTTCTCTGGTCTGTCCTGAAAATAAAAAAATTTAATAAAAATATTTTGCGTATAAATAACTGGTGAAAATGAAAAAATCTCCTTTATATATAATAATAAGGAAATCCTCGCACCAGGCAGAGAAAGAAATT
>UREG01000086.1 GCA_900546795.1 uncultured Veillonellaceae bacterium
AGTTGCCGCGGCGGGCGTGCCCTATGTGACCATTCAGCAGGAACGGCCGCTCGCAGCTTCCTTTGCCGTTCCCGAGGCCGTGCTGGGAGCGCTTCATGCCAGCATAGCCGCTCATGAGATACGCGCCTGGGTGCAGGACGAAGAAGGGAACGAAGAAGAAGGGGAAGTGACATGGCTTTCGCCTGCCGCCGATCCGGATACCCACTCCGCACTGGGAAAAGTGACGATCAATAACGAAAGCGGCCGTTTTAAAGCCGGAGAATTTTATAAAGTTCGATTAGAAACGAAGGAAACCGTGAGCCGGATTACCGTACCGAAAACCGCGGTTCGAACCAGTGCCGGCGGCGACTATGTATTTTTGGTCGGGGCAGACGGCATTGTGACGCTTCAGACGGTCCTGATCGGCGGTGAAGAAGGCGATCGGTATTATATCACCGGCGGCCTGCCGGAAGGGGCGCGCGTGATAATTCAGCCGGGAGACCGATTGCAGGCGGGAATGAAAGTTAAACTTTCATATTGAGAAAAGGGAAAACTTTTTTTCGTATTATGAATGAATTTTTCAATAAAATGTGATAGAATAGCAGTATAAAATCGGAGATAAGGAGGATCGATATGTCTACGCCCGAAGAAAGAGAAAACAGTTTATTAAAATCCTTGGAAAAAAGCCTGGATGTATTAGATATTTTTATTGACTGCAACAGCGGGCTGACGCTGAAAGAAATTGCAGAGCGGACGCAGCTGAACACATCGACGGCATTTCGTATTGTCAATACATTGGAACGGCGGGAATATCTGAGCCGCATTGAAGATACAAAGCGTTATCACTTAGGATCAAAAGCACTGGCACTGGGCTATTCTTCCCATTGGTCAGAGAATATTATTACCTTGGCGCGGCCGTATTTGCGCCGGCTTCAGCAGATGTTTAATGAAACGACGAGTTTATACGTTGCCGAAGGGGAAAACCGGATCTGTCTGGATCATGTAGAGAGTACCCATTCCCTGCGGCGCGTTATCCCGGTAGGCGAATCGCTGCCGATTTATAAAGGAGCTGCCGGGAAAGTGCTGCTGGCATGGCGGGATAAAGAAGAACGGGTGCGCTATAATACGCAGTACGGGCTTTTGCCGGAATCGGACTGTACGAAAATTCGCCGCGACGGATATGCGATTACGCAGGACGAAAGCGAACATGGACTTTTTGCGCTGGCAGTGCCGATCTTTAATTTCGAAAATCAGGTAATCGGCGCGCTTCAGATTGCTGGGCCGTCCATGCGTTTTTACGAAGCGATCCGCCAGAAAATGGTGACGAGCGCTTCCCAATATGCGTATGAAATTTCCTATGCGTTAGGATACCGAGGCAAACAAAAATGATGACACCATTAAAGAAATGGAGCCGTGACCGCTATTTGGCGGCGGCTCCTGTTTTAGCGCCGGAGCTTTTGGGCTGCTACCTGGTGCATGAAACGGACGAAGGCCCGATCCGCTGCCGTATTGTAGAAGTGGAAGCGTACGGCGGTATGAAATGGAATGGGTGCATAGATGACGCGTCTCATGCCCGCTGCGGCAAGACAAACCGCAACCAGTCGATGTTTTTGGCCGGCGGCCATGCCTATGTCTTTCGGATTTATGGCACGTCCTGGTGCATGAATGTTGTTACCGGTGAAAGCGAAGATCCGCAGGCCATATTGATTCGAGCGGTAGAACCGGTAAGCGGCTGGGAGCTGATTGAAAAGAACCGGCCGGTAAAAGGACAGGTAAACTGGACAAACGGGCCGGGAAAACTCTGCGCCGCCATGGCTATTTCCAGTCAGCAGGACGGAGTCGATCTATGCGGCGATACCCTGTATATCGAAGATCCGGAAGAAGTCTGGACGGAGAAAAAGGCGGTCAGCCCCCGCGTACATATCGACTACGCGCAATGGGGCAAACTGTTTCCCTGGCGATGGTATCTCGAAGGGAATCCGTATGTATCCCGCGTTCCGAAACAGAAATAAGTCAGGTTTGGAGGAGAACATTATTATACAATTCAGAGAATTTCGTTTAGAAGATAAACCGATTATCGACGCATATTTCAAAGAGCATCGATACGAACAATCCGAGTGTTGTTTTACAACGCTTTTTATGTGGCAGAAACCGTATGAAATCCAGTGGGCGGAAGAAAACAACGTGCTGTATATCCGGTCAGGCCGGGGAAATCAGCAGTTTTGGCTGCCGCCGTTTTCCGGCAAAGACGCGCACTTTGTTGACGGACTGCGCCGGGCGGAAGAATGGTTTGCCGCGCATGATTATCCGTTTTTGCTCAAAGGGGTAGACCCCAATGTAGTGGAGCGCATGAAAACGTTGTGCCCAACTTGTTATGAATTTACCGCAGACCGGGATAATTTTGAATACATTTACTCGACGCAGGAACTGATCAGCTTGTCGGGGAAAAAGTTTCGGCAGAAAAAGAATCACTTAAATTATTTCCGCACCCATTATTCCAACTATGAATATACGGCGATCACAGAAGATATGATTCCCGAGTGCCTGGAAGCGATGAACGCCTGGTTTGACCAGCACGGCGCGGCGGACGAGGAAGAACTGGCGGAACTGGAAGCGGAAAAAGCCGGTATCCGGCTGCTGTTTGAAAACTGGACGGCTCTTGGCCTTACCGGCGGCGCTATCCGGATTTATGGGAAGATGGAAGCGTTTACTATCGGGGAAATGCTGAATGAAGATACGGCGCTGATCCATATTGAAAAAGGAAATCCTGTGTACCGCGGCATTTATCAGGCGATCAACAACGATTTTGTCCGTCATGCCTGGAGCCATACGACCTATATTAATCGGGAAGAAGATATGGGCCATCCGGGACTGCGGCAGGCAAAAGAAGGATACAATCCGGTTAAATTTGCGGAAAAATATGATGTAGTATTGCTTCCGGGCTGTTCGCTCCCGAAGATGGAAGCGGCAGCCAAAGCAGAATAGGAGCAGACGATGCTGACATTCAGATTGGCAAGAGAAGAGGATCGGACTCAGCTGGAGGATTTGTGGGCGTATTGCTTTGAACCGAGAGAAAATCCATTTTTTCAGTGGTATTTCAAAGACTGCTGCCAGGTAAACAACGTACTGCTGGGTTGGGACGGGGAGCGATTGGTATGCGATACGCATCTGAACCCGTATACGATACGGGTGCGGGGCAAAGAAATGCCGTCCTCCTATATCGTCGGCTTAGCAACTCATCCGGCAGCGCGCAGCCGCGGCGTGGGAAAACAGCTGCTGACGGCGGCGCTGGAAGAAATGCGCCGGCGGGGACATTGGCTGAATCTGCTCATGCCGTCAAAAGCTTCGTTTTATCAGCCGTACGGATGGGAATTGTACTGCCATCAATGGAAAGAATCCGTCGATATGACCGGACTCAAAGACATGGGCGTGAAAGGCGAACAGTATGCGTATATACGCGACAGCAAGGATTGGCCTTGGCTGGCTGCTGTGTATGAGCAGTATACGGCAGGGCTGAGCGGCTGCACGGTCCGGTCGGAAGCGGACTGGAAACGGCTGCTTGCAGGCGTATTTGCCGAAGGCGGTCACTGCGCCGCTGTATTTGAACATGGCAGACCGACAGGCTATATCCTGTATTCACTGGGAAGTCCTACGATCGTTTGCAGTGAATTTGTCTATACAACTCGAAAAGCAAAACAGTCCTTGCTGTACTATTTATATAACCATCGGTCGCAGGGAGAACGGGTGCAGTGGAATGAAGGTCTTCAGGACCAGACCTACCGCCTTTACGGCGACGGCAAGCAGGGACATGAAACGATGCCGTTTATGGCTGGCCGGGTAGTGGATGCAGAACATGCGCTTGCCGCAGTGGCCTATGAAGCGGACGGTTCGTGCATGGTGGCGCTGGAAGATCCGCTGGCCGAATGGAACTGCGGTACCTTTCGACTGACCGCTGCCGGCGGCGCAGGCATTGCAGAACGGACCGAGGACACTCCGCAGATCCGAATGGATATTGGGGCATTGGCGCTGCTTCTTTTTGGCGCGATGACAGCAAAAGAACTGGTATACTGCGGACGGGCAGACGGCGAGGAAGAAGCCGTATCTTGGCTCACCCGTGCGCTGCCGAAGAAAGATACGTATGTGAATGAATGGTATTGAGTAAAATATCATACTATATATGACAGCTTTGCATGAGCAGGGCTGTCTTTTTTTGTGTGTTCTCTTGCTGCGTTTGCCGAGACTATTTATAGTAATACATAGAAGAAAAGAGTCGCAGAAAGACTGGCTGTATGGCGGAAGCGGACAAGGTTCCTAAAAGATGGGGGCTATATGAAAAAGATGGGCGCCGATATCTGGAATGGGCGAAAGGTGATTTTTCTGCTTGGAACATGGCGTTGGAAGTTAGCGGCGGCACAAGAGAGAATCGGCGGTAGAACCGAGGTGCGGCAGATGTGGGAATATGCGGCGTCGCTGCTGGGCTGTCATTTGTCGGAAGTGAACCGATTTCCTGTTGGTACCGCCGGTGTAAGATGTTCTACCTTGCAGCCTCTCGATCATCGGCGCTTTCGCATACTGCATGCGATGAAAAAGCAGGTATACGGCAGGCGGCTTTACTGCGGCAGCATTAACTTGATTAGGAAAAGAGGAGAGATATATGGAAACGATTACGATTCGAACTGCCAAGAAAAGCGATGCGGCAGAGCTGCTGCGCATCTATGCGCCATATGTAAAAGAAACGGCGATCACTTTTGAATATGATGTGCCGTCGGAACAGGAGTTTGCTGAGAGAATTGCTAAAACAATGGAAAAATATCCTTACCTTGCTGCAGAAATAGACGGAACTCTTGTCGGCTATGCCTATGCGGGGGCATTTCATGCGCGGGCAGCTTATGACTGGGCGGTAGAAACTTCGATTTATGTAGATCGAAACAGGAAGCGCCAGGGCATTGGAGAACATCTGTACCAGGCGCTGGAAGACAGATTGAAAGCGATGGGAATCGTGAATTTGAATGCGTGTATCGCCTATCCCCGCGAAAAAGATCCGTACCTGACGGCAGACAGCGTGCGTTTTCACGAAACATTAGGGTACCGTCTGGTTGGGCGCTTTGATTCCTGCGGCTATAAATTTGACCGTTGGTACGACATGGTTTGGATGGAAAAACATATTGGCAGGCATACACGGCCTCAGCCGCCGGTACGTTGGTTTCCTGCACTGGAAGGTGAGTACGGTACGCAGAAATGACGCTGCGGCATAGGGAGAAAAAGGATTCAAAATTTCCGTCTGCAAAAAAGAAATGTAGTGCAGCATAAAGAATGAAAAATATTTATGCTGTAAAATAGAAAATAAAAATACTTGCCGGCAGCTGCTGCGCCCACCAATATAAAAATAGAATATAAAGAAATAATAAAGTAAAACAAAAATATTTATAGATTCATGCCCCATAGTAATATATCAAATATCTTTTTCTTTCGAATTGCGCTATAGGTTTTCCTGATACGGAAAGAAAAGTAAAAATATATTGGTAGAATTTTATCTGCAGCGATATGATGATAAACAGGAATAAGGCTATTCGATTAGTTTTTTGCATAGCATAGAGGAAAGAACGGCGGATAGTAAAAAGAAAAAGGAGTGAAGAGCATGTCGATGCAGATTATTATTGGACTTGTAGTTATTTTGGCTACGATGTACTGTTTAGCGAAACGCTTTGAATCCCGGCTGGTATTATTTTTGGCAGGTCTGATTCTTTCGTGTATCGCGATGGATCCCATGGCAGTATTTAAAGCCTTTACCAAAGCGATGACAAACGCGAAAGTCATTGAGCCGATCATTGCGTCTATGGGGTTTGCTTTTGTTTTGAAATATACCAAGTGCGACGAACATTTGGTGCATTTATTGTCTAAAGGGCTGAAAAATTTAGGACCCTTTCTGGTTCCCGGTGCAATATTGATTACCGCATTTATCAATATTTCTATTACCAGTTCTTCCGGCTGCTCGGCAGCGGTAGGCGCGATTTTGATCCCATTGCTCATGCGCATGGGCGTGCATCCGGCGATGGCCGCTTCCGCGGTATTTTTAGGGACGTATGGATCGCCGCATGTCAATCCCGGCTATCATCAGGTCGTCATTGTTTCCGAAGTAGCCAAGCTTACGCCGATGGATGTTATCTCGTATTTTGCCATGCCGATTACCGTATCGGCTTTTGTATGCGCGGCAGTGCTTACGGTGATTGCCTTTGTCAAGAAAGAATATAAAGGCTATGTCATGGAAGCTGCAGACGATGCGGGCAATCCGGATTTTAAAGTCAATATTTTCAAATCGATTGTTCCTATCGTTCCGATCGTACTGCTTCTGGCGAGCAATGCCGGCATGTTCTTCGGGATCAAACTGGGGATCTCCCATGCCATGATCATTGGTTCAGTTCTGGCGTACCTGGTATCCTATAAAGAAACAAACCCGCAGAAAATATCGAAAGAATTTTTCCACGGTGCAGGAGAAGGCTTTGGCCATGTATACGGCATCGTAACTTGCTCGCTCATGTTTGTAGGCGGTTTGACGGCAATCGGTATGATCAAAGAACTGATCGCGGCGATGTCGGCATATCCGGAAATTGCCAAACTGAGCAATGATGA
>UREG01000087.1 GCA_900546795.1 uncultured Veillonellaceae bacterium
GGGAAAGTATGCTATTATGTAGTGTGTTGTATTATAAATTGGTAAATAAATAATCGGGCATGGCCCATAAGGAGGACATAGTTTTATGACAGTTACAGTAAACCCAGTAGATCAGCACAAGGTGACGCTTCACATTGAAGTGCCTGCAGAAGATGTTGCGAAAGGTGCGAAAAAAGCATATCAGCGTTTGGCGAATCAGGTAAATATCAAAGGTTTCCGCAAAGGGAAAGCTCCTAAATTTGTAATCGACAGCTTTTTGGGAAAAGAAGCAGTAAAAGAAGAAATCTTTAATATCGTAGCTTCTGAAGCGTATGATAAAGCGTTGGCACAGGAAAACATCGTGCCGGTAACGGGACCGGAAGTAAATGTGATTTCTCAGGAAGACGGTCAGCCGCTGGTATTTGAAATCACGGTAACGAAAAAACCGGAAGTAAAATTGGGCGACTACAAAGGCCTGCATGTAGAAAAAGAAAGCGTTGAAGTAACGGATGAAATGGTTGAAAAACAGCTCGAAGGTATCCGGACGAAACATGCGAAAATGGTAGTGGCTGAAGGCGCAGAATTGGCAAACGGAGATTTTGCAGTTATCGACTTTGCAGGCACTGTGGACGGGGTTCCGTTCGATGGCGGCGAAGGAAAATCGTATCCGCTTGAAATTGGTTCCGGCAGCTTTATTCCGGGATTTGAAGATCAGCTTATCGGTGCGAAAGCCGGAGAAGAACGGGTAGTAAAAGTAGAATTCCCGAAAGATTACTTTGCAGAAAAATTGGCTGGCAAAGCTGCGGAATTTAAAGTAAATGTGATTGACATTAAACGCCGGGAGCTTCCGGAACTCAATGATGAATTCGTAAAAGCAAACAGCGCGTACGAAACGTTGGAAGCAATGACGGCAGATCTTCGCAAAAAACTCGAAGAAGATGCGAAACGCCGTGCGCAGGAAGCATTTAACGCAGCTGTAATCAAATTGGCAGTAGAAAATGCAGAAGTAGACGTGCCGGAAGTTATGGTAGAAGACAAAATCGACCAGATGATTCAGGAATTCTCCATGAATTTGGAAAGCCGCCGCATGAAACTGGAAGATTACCTGAAATACAGCGGCCAGGATATGGAAGCATTCCGTGCAAACTATAAAGAAACGGCTGCAGCAAATACGAAAACGGATCTCGTACTTGATGCGATTGCAAAAGCGGAAGAATTGAAAGTAACGACGGAAGATATGAACTTTGAAATCATGACGATGGCTCATAACTTCGGCGCAGATCCGAAAGAAGTTTGGAATATTATTACTAAAGAAAATCGTGTGTCTATGCTTGCCAGCACCGTTGCCCGCAAAAAAGCTGCTTCTTTGATCATCTCCAGCGCTATGGGCGCAGAAGAAGCCGCTGCGGAAGAAGCGAAAGAAGAAGGCAAAGCTGAATAACACCGGAAAGGTGGTTCAACGTGAAGGGTCAATTTTATGTACCTATGGTAGTAGAGCAGTCCAGTCATGGTGAAAGAAGCTATGATATTTATTCGCGGCTGCTGAAAGATCGGATACTCTTTTTGGGAGGTCCTATAGACGATACGGTTGCGAATATCGTAACAGCTCAGCTGCTGTTTTTGGAATCAGAAGACCCGGATAAAGATATCCATTTATACATTAATAGCCCCGGCGGTGTAGTTACTGCCGGCATGGCTATTTACGATACGATGCAGTATATCAAACCGGATGTATCTACGATTTGTATTGGTTCGGCTGCCAGCATGGGCGCGCTTCTTTTAAGCGCAGGAGCCAAAGGAAAGAGATATGCGCTTCCCCATTCCCGGATCATGATTCATCAGCCGTTAGGCGGAGTCAACGGGCAGGCAACGGATATTGAAATTCATGCCAAAGAAATTTTGCGCATGAAAGCCGAACTCAACGGTATACTGGCTCGGCATACAGGACAAGATTTGGATACGATTGTCCGAGATACAGAACGGGATAACTTTATGTCCGCTCAGGAAGCTTGTGAATACGGGCTGATCGATGCGATTTTAACTCGTCCTTCCTCTGAAGCAGAAGAACAGTAAAGGAGGTAGGAAGATGACGAAAAAAGAAGAATCTCGGTGTAGTTTTTGCGGCCGGTCCCAGCATGAAGTAGGAAAGCTGATTGCAGGGCCGAACGTATTTATCTGTGATGAATGCATTGCCGTTGCGCAGCATATTTTGGCAGATGAAATGAAGGAAGAACAGGCGCAGGAGTTTCGCATGGAAGCGATCCCTACGCCAAAAGAAATTAAAGAGAAGCTGGATGAATATGTCATTGGCCAGGAATTGGCGAAGAAAACACTGGCAGTTGCCGTCTATAATCACTATAAACGGCTGATCAGCAATGCTAAAGGCGATGATGTAGAACTTCAAAAATCAAACGTTGTTCTCGTGGGCCCTACCGGCAGCGGGAAAACATTGCTGGCGCAGACTCTGGCAAAAACGCTGGATGTTCCCTTTGCAATAGCCGATGCAACAAGTTTGACGGAAGCAGGTTATGTCGGTGAAGATGTGGAAAACTGCCTGCTGAAACTGATTCAGGCGGCGGATTATGATATCAGCCGTGCGGAAAAAGGGATTATTTATATTGATGAAATTGATAAAATTGCCCGGAAATCAGAAAATCCGTCTATTACACGCGATGTGTCCGGCGAAGGGGTGCAGCAGGCGCTTCTGAAAATTCTGGAAGGAACGGTGGCTAGTGTACCGCCGCAAGGCGGAAGAAAACATCCGCAGCAGGAAATGCTTCAGATTGATACGACGAATATTCTTTTCATCTGCGGCGGAGCGTTTGACGGGATTGAGAGAGTTATCTCCCGCCGAACCGCGCATAAAACGATTGGCTTTGGCGCAGATATCAAGAAGAAAGAAGATAAAGAAAAAAGCGATTTGCTGAAGCTGGTTATCCAGGATGATTTGGTAAAATTTGGGCTTATCCCGGAATTAGTTGGGCGGCTGCCGATTTTGGTAACGCTGGACAAGCTGGATGAAGAAGCGATGATACATATCCTGACGCAGCCGAAAAATGCACTGGTAAAACAGTATCAGAAAATGCTGGCAATGGACGACATTAAGCTTACGTTTGAAGAAAAAGCTTTGGAGTCTATTGCAAAAGAAGCTTTGGCACGAAATACAGGGGCTCGAGGACTTCGCTCCATTATCGAACGAGTCATGCTGAACGTCATGTTTGAAGCTCCGTCCTGTAAAGATGCAAAGGAATGTGTTGTAACGGAACAGAACGTAAAGGAAAAAACAGACCCGAAACTAATGACAGGTACAGAGGCCTAATTGGCTTTCTGACCTGGATCGTAGTATATAAAACTCATTTCTTTGCATATCAGGAAAGAAATGAGTTTTATTTTTTAAGAAAAAGGAGAACTATATGGAAGAAACGAGAGAAATGACGTTTCCTTTTGTTGCGCTGCGAGGCCTTGTCGCGTATCCAAGTGTTAGTGTTCAGCTGGATATCGGCCGGCCGCAGTCTATTGAAGCGATCCAGCAGAGTATGAGCGGGACGCGGTATATTGCGGTAGCAGCGCAGCGGGATGAGGCGATAGACGAGCCTGGTTGGAACGACGTATACCACGTAGGCGTTGTGGCGAAAATAAAACAGACCCTTCGGCTGCCAGGCGGAGTGCTTCGCGTTCTAATCGAAGGTGTGGAACGCGTTGCGCTGAAAAAAATAACAGAAGAAAACGGCTGTCTGCGGGCAGAGGCTGTGGCTCTGAGCGATTGGGAAATAGAAACAGAGGCGGACAAACATGAATTGGAAGCGTATCGCCGTGTGGCGATAACTCGCTTCTTTGAATGGGCGGATATTGTAAAAGGGGTGCCGGACGAGGTACTGCAGCTGACCGATTCCTATACAGATGCAGGAAATACCGCGTATTTTATTGCCTCTAAACTTCCGCTGCAGATCGCGGCCCGCCAGGAAGTCCTGGAAATGCTGGACGTCAAAAAACGGATTCAGTATATTGGAGAAGCGCTGCGGGCAGAAATTGAAATAGCGGAATTGGAAGCTAAGCTAAACAGCCAAGTTCGTGCGCAGATGGAAAAAGCCCAGAAAGAATATTTCCTGAGAGAAAAAATTAAAGCGATTCATAAAGAGCTGGGAGATAGAAAAGATCAAGAAACTGAAGTGGAAGAATTACGAACGGCTCTTGCTGCGTTGAAGCTTCCTAAAGAAATACATGAAAAAATTGAAAAAGAAATAGAGCGTCTGGATTCCATGCCGCCGGCAATGGCGGAATCGGCTGTCATACGAAACTACATTGACTGGACGATGTCGCTGCCCTGGAAGAAAGAAACAAAAGACAGAAAAGATTTGAAAAAAGCAAAGGAAATCTTGGATACGGACCACTTTGGATTAGAGAAGATCAAGGAGCGTATCCTGGAACATTTAGCGGTAAAACAGCTGACAAACTCTTTGAAGGGACCCATTCTTTGCTTAGTAGGGCCGCCGGGCGTTGGGAAAACGAGCTTAGCGCGGTCGATTGCTTCGGCAATGAACCGTAAATTTATTCGGGTGTCTTTAGGCGGCATCCGCGATGAAGCTGAAATACGCGGCCATCGCCGCACCTATATAGGGGCTATGCCGGGACGTCTGATTCAAGGCATTAAACAGGCCGGTGTAAAAAATCCGGTGTTTTTGCTGGATGAAATCGATAAACTGACCAGCGATATGCGGGGAGATCCGGCGGCGGCTCTGCTGGAAGCGCTGGATCCGGAACAGAACAATACATTCAGCGATCATTTCATTGAAATACCTTTTGATTTTTCAAAGGTATTTTGGATTATGACCGCCAATACAATTGGCGATATTCCGCATCCCCTGTTAGACCGGATGGAAGTGATCGAACTGTCCAGCTATACGGCGCAGGAAAAACTGGAAATAGCCAAACGCTATTTGGTTCCGAAAAAAATTAATGAAACTGGACTTGCCAAGCGGGAAATTGTATTTTCCGACGAAGTGCTGAACCTGCTGATCGATGGATATACGCGGGAAGCCGGAGTGCGGGGACTGGAAAAAGTCATTGGAAAAGTATGCCGGACGATAGGAAAAAATATCGTATTGGGAGAAGAAACTATTCCTGAACTGAATCGGGAACGGATGGAAGAATGGCTGGGTCCCGTCCGGTATGAAGAAACCCGGATTGAAGAAGTCGACGGTATAGGACTGGTGCGGGGCATGGGCTGGACTCCATACGGCGGAAGCCTTCTGCCTGTAGAAGTAGTGGCGGTTCCGGGAAAAGGAAAGCTGATTTTGACCGGGCAGCTTGGCGATGTGATGAAAGAATCTGCGCAGGCAGGAATCAGTTATATCCGGTCAATTAGCAGTAAATATAAGGTTGCTGAAGATTTCTTTGAAAAACATGATATCCATATCCATATTCCGGAAGGGGCAGTTCCGAAAGATGGACCTTCAGCCGGTATTACGATGGCGACTGCGATGCTCTCTGCAATTACAGACAAGAAAGTGCGTGCCGATCTTGCCATGACGGGTGAAATTACGCTGCGGGGAAGAGTACTTCCGATCGGAGGACTGAAAGAGAAGCTCCTGGCGGCAAAGAATGCCGGAATCAGGACGGTACTTGTACCGAGGGAGAACAAAAAAGATGTGGATGAACTTTCTTCTGAGATCACAAAGGGACTGGAGATTATTCCGGTATCGCAGATGGAAGAGGTTCTGAAAATCGCACTTATGCGCACACGGAGGAAAAAAGATGGTAATTAAGAATGTAAATCTGGAAACAGTCTGTGGAATTACAAGTAAATTGCCGGATCACACTTTGCCGGAGATCGCATTTGCCGGAAAATCCAATGTCGGTAAATCCTCTCTGATCAATGCACTGATGAACCGGAAGGCGCTTGCCAGAACTTCGGCAAAACCTGGAAAAACACAGACCATCAACTTTTACAATATCAACGAAGAAATGTATCTGGTGGACCTTCCGGGATACGGTTATGCAAAGGTTTCCGAGCAGGAGAAGGCACAGTGGGGAAAGCTGATCGAGCGTTATCTTCATGGCTCTAAACAGCTGCGAGCAGTCTTCCTTCTGATCGATATCCGTCATGATCCATCTGCGAATGATAAAATGATGTATCAGTGGATCCTGGATCAGGGATATCAGCCAA
>UREG01000088.1 GCA_900546795.1 uncultured Veillonellaceae bacterium
TCTCTTGTTGACTTTTTTCTTCTCGGATAACTACAAAATGAAAATGAAATAAAAAATAATAGATAAACATTATAGAACAGATCATGTGCAAAATGCAATGTTGCAAAATGAAAACGACGGGAAATGACAAAAACTGGTAAAAAAATAATAAACGGTTTGTCGAAAATTGTTGAAAATCATGATGCGATTCTGACAGGTTGAAAAATGCATAGTCAAAAGTAATAAAATATAAGAAAAAAATAAAGAAAAATTATAAAAAACGTTCACAATGTGACGGAAGTGTGGTATAATTTACCTTGTAGTTATAAAAGAAGTGCGTGGATATGAAAAGCCAGGACCTCTTTGCGATAAAGATACGCGGCCGACGGCCATGTTCCACTTCAAAGGCATCGGTCATATCCCGCACTTCTTTAATGACGTCATTGTCGCTGAATTCACTGCTGTATACGCCGGAAATAGAACGAATAATCGCTTTATGACGGCCGCACACTTTTTCCACCGCATCAGAGATTTCCCCTTTGGACGCCCGGGCACGAGCCGCTTCTACCGCCAGTTCCAGCAAGTTCCCTTCTCCCGTTTCCATGGAATGGGTGATGGCTTCCAAGCAGCGCCGTACCCGTTCCGGATCCCGGTTGGCCCGCAGTTTTTTGAGCCGTTCAATCTGCGCCAGCCGAACTGCAGTGTTGTCAACTTCCAAAATATCGAGCGGATCTTCTTTATCCAGCCGCAGATAGTTTACGCCAACGATCTTCTCGCTTCCCGAATCGATATGCGCCTGACGGCGGGCAGCCGCTTCTTCAATACGCATCTTCGGCAGCCCCGTATCGATCGCTTTGGACATACCGCCCAATGCTTCGATTTCCTGGATATGCGCCCAGGCTTTGCGGATCAGCTGATTCGTAAGGAATTCCACATAATACGAACCGCCCCATGGGTCGATGACCTTGCACACTTTCGTTTCATCCTGGATATACAGCTGCGTATTACGGGCGATGCGGGCAGAAAAGTCGGTAGGCAGCGCGATAGCTTCATCCAGCGCATTCGTATGAAGCGACTGCGTATGGCCTAACGCCGCTGCCATGGCTTCGATACACGTCCGCGTAATGTTATTGAACGGATCCTGTTCCGTCAGGCTCCAGCCAGACGTCTGCGAATGGGTCCGCAGCGCCATGGATTTCGTCTTTTTCGGGCCGAACGAATTAACGATTTTAGCCCACAGCATACGGCCGGCCCGCATTTTGGCAATTTCCATAAAATAGTTTTTGCCCATTGCCCAGAAGAAAGACAGACGCGGCGCAAACTGGTCGATCGTCAATCCATGCTGCGTGCCGGTGCGCAGATATTCCAGACCGTCCGCCAGCGTATATCCCAGCTCGATATCTGCCGTAGCGCCGGCTTCCTGCATATGGTAGCCGGAAATCGATATGCTGTTGAATTTCGGCATGTATTTGGACGTATATTCAAAAATATCCCCGATGATCCGCATTGATGCTGCCGGCGGATAGATATAGGTATTACGCACCATGAATTCTTTTAAAATATCATTTTGGATCGTACCGGCCATGACGGATTTATCTACGCCTTGTTCTTCACCGGCCAAGATGTAGAACGCCATAATCGGCAATACGGCGCCGTTCATCGTCATTGAAACGGACATCTGATCCAGAGGGATTCCGGAAAACAGGATTTCCATATCCAAAATAGAGTCAACCGCAACCCCGGCTTTTCCTACGTCGCCCACAACGCGCGGATGGTCGGAGTCATAGCCGCGGTGAGTCGCCAGGTCAAACGCGATCGACAGCCCTTTCTGGCCGGCAGCCAGGTTGCGGCGATAGAACGCATTTGATTCTTCCGCAGTTGAAAAGCCGGCATATTGCCGTACCGTCCATGGACGGGTTACATACATCGTCGAATACGGCCCCCGCAAAAACGGCGGTATCCCTGCCATAAACTCCAGATGATTGCAGTCCTGATAGGCTTGGGCATCATATAACGGCGCCACATCGATCTGTTCCATCGTGCGGTAAAAATTTTCTTCAAAAGACTTGCCCGTTTCTTTTTTCAACTGTTCTTTCCAGGCTTCAAAATCACCGTCATGGAGCATGGCCTGTTCAAATGGGATCGTCGTAAAATCAGGAATTCTTGACATCAGAACATCCCCCTTTCTTTTTGCATGCGGAGCAGCGTTTCATAACAATTAGAACGTACGCTGATATAATCGTCCATTCCGGCTGCATCACACAATTCTTTCAATTCTGCATTGGGCGCTCCCGCCAAGAATACTTTCATGTTCGGAGCTTTTTCTTTAATTCCCCGGGTAACTGCCGGAGCCAGTTCCGGATACGTTGCGTCCGTGGAGCAGACAATCGCCGCATCGGCTCCGGATTCTACAGCCGCCTGCACCGCTTCTTCCACGGTAGGGAAACCGTTGTTTGTCAGGACATCAAACGCTGCAACCTGCATAAAGGACGTAACGAAATCTGCTCTGGCTTTATGCTGCGGGATCGGCCCCATATTCGCCAAAAATATCGTAACGTTTTCTCCGGTTTCTGCTTTAAAGTCCTCCGTCCGCTTCCGCAGTTCTTCGTACCGTTCTGTCCAGCGGTGCGTTTTAATCGGAAGGATGGTCTCGCCTTTTGCATCGCCGGTAAGGGCAGCGGCAATCTCACCCATCGTCACGCCTGCACGCAGGGCTTTTTCCGCCATTTCAACCAAAATCCCCAGCGAACTATGATCCCGTTTCCCCAGTTCTGCCGTCAAGGCCTCTGCATATTCTTCATCACGGACTTTTCGGTTAACCGACAGATCCAGCAGCCGATGTTTACGCAGCTGTTCATAGTCGATTTCCGGTACTTCCAGCGGCGTTTCCGTCATATTGGGATACATATTGTTGCCTACGGCCCGGTCTTTGCGAAGCGCCAGATTTTTAAACCGCTCTTCCAAAATTTCCTGTACGGCCGCCTGCACTTTTCCTTCTTTCAGCGCACTTAGCAACCCGCCCATGGCTTCTATTTCCTGGAATTTTTTCCAAGTCTTTTCCGTAAATTCTTCCGTAAGCGGTTCCAGATACCAGCTTCCGCCGGCCGGATCTACCGGTTCTGTAAAGTTAAATTCATTCTGTTCCATGATCTGGATATTCCGGGCAATACGGCGTGAAAATTCATCGCTGGGGCGAATGCAGTGGTCAAATGGTTTTACATACATACCATCCATACCGCCGACAACTGCGGAAAAAGACTGGGAAGCCGCCCGCAGCAGATTGACATACGGATCATATTTTGTCTGGCAGAACGAAGAGGTGCTGACAAACACCTGAGCTTTTTGCGACAGTTCATCGCCGCCGCACTGTTTTACGATCTGCGCCCATATCATTTTCAAGCTGCGCAGTTTTGCGATTTCCATAAAGAAGTTTGCGCCGATACTAAAATGGAAACGCAAATGCCGGCAAAACGTATCGACCGAAATTCCCCGCCGTTCCATCGCTTTCATATAGGCCACCGCTTCATTCATTGCATACGCAACTTCCTGGATTGCATTCGCGCCGCCGTTATGGTACACAGCGGTATTGACTACTACTACTTTCAACTCCGGCGCATACCTTTCTGCCCAGGCAATGCTATGAGCCAATTCATCATAATATTCATCCATCGGCCGAGGAAGACTGCCGTCTAACGCCAGCTCGCCAATGGGATCGGCCGTAACCGCGCCTTTTAACGCCCGCAGCTCCATACCGCTGCGATCGCAGGCCGCCGCAACGGCTGCCAGCATGGCGATATTCGAAGCGCCCGCATATATATTGATTTCATTCTTTTCCAAATCTACGCCGCGAAGCAGGCTCTCCACATCGCTCAGCGCCGATAAGGATACGCCGATATCACACACTTCCGCCGGTTCTGCCGTATCCGCGTCTTTGCCTTTTCTTGTAGCCGAATCCAGCACCGGGCTGACTGCCGTACTGCCTTTTTTCAATTCATAGCGGATCATTTCGTTAGCTTCTTCCGGCATCTTTGCATCGCATTCCTGCGCAATCGTCCAGATTCTGGTAATATATCCGCCTGCATGAGTGCCTCTCAGGTTTCCCGCCATTCCCGGATAAGTCTTATTATGCGTCAGACCTTTTTGGTCCTCCAACCGATAAATCGGGTTTAGGGTAATCCCTTCATACGTTTTCGTAAACATACTCTTGTCAAAATTTCCGCCTTTAAGCGCTTTGATGACTTCTTCCTTCCATTCTTCATAGGTAGGAGGCGTAAATTCATCAAACGTCACCGGCGGAAGATCCTGCTCTGCCAGTTCTTGCTGCTGCATTTCTTGTTCAAGGACTTTATCTTCGTTCATCTTCGGCATCCTTTCTATTGGTTATTTGCCGGGGCACTATGATGTGCGCTCCTTCACCTCCTATCCTCATAGTGATATGCATTTCTTCGCAGAGTGGTTCGAGATCCTCCTACCGAAACTGCGCGATCTATCGTCACCGATCCTGCCGGCTTGCCTTTGCAGCCGTACCCCTTCGCTGCGGACAGAATCGATTGGTTATAAAAAAAGACGCTTCTCTGTAATGAGAAACGTCTGCGTATATAATATGAAGATACAGATACAAAGCTCTTATGGATATGCAAACCTCGCCTGTGTCTTTCATCTTTCCCCGTCCCTCACGGTTCTATGGATGATATCCATTCCAGGCAGTTCTTCTGACTCAGAATCATCGTGTGCTTCGCCTTCCCGGTATTCCAGTGGCCTTACTGAAGCGTACTCCTCTTTACAGCGGTGGGACCGTGCCAGAATCACACTGGCTTCCCTATTAAGCAATGGTTGCACCTGCAATTTCTTCTATTCATTTTTTATGGTTTCATCATACTAGTTATAATTTATTTTGTCAACGGATATTTATTTGCTTTATTTTCATTTATCTTCTCTATTCATTATCATCAATAATACTGCATGTTTTTTTACAGTTCTTTCCCGGTAAATTTATTGTCTTATCAACGGACAGTCGTATATAATAGAATGTACACTGAGTATTTGGGGAATCCTGAATACTTTTTTGTTTTTTATTTTATACAGGAGAACATCATGACCCGCATCATTTATTTTTTCTTATGTCTTTTATGGACTGCATTTCCTATGACCGCGCACATGGAAGGGATTGCTGCCGATACACCGCGAACCTCGGCTTCGTATTGGCTGGACCGTCTGCCTGCAGCCGATTCCCTTATCGCTGACGACATTCCGGCCTATACTGCCCGCCTCACCGCGGCTTCTCCTTCCGTCATCGATCTGGCAGCCTATCCGCCAACCCTATCGCGGCAAGAAGCAGCGCGCCTCATCGGCAGCAGCGATATACTGGATCGGGACTGGTACGCCAAAGGAAGGCTTCTTACAAAAGAGGAAAAAGAGCAGATTGCAGCAGAACTTAATTTAGCGGCGCTGCCTGAAACGGTTCCCGTTCGATACGCGGTTGCGGTAACCCGCGCCAATCTGCGGACTCTGCCGATCCGGGAAGGATTATTTACTTCACCGAATGATACGGATTTTGACCGCATGCAGGAAACTGTGCTTGATCCGGGCGAACCGGTTCTTCTATTGCACGAAAGCCTGCATCAAACCTTTTACTATATTCAGGCCCGCAATTACCGCGGCTGGCTGTCCGCTGCGGATATCGGCATTACCTCCCGTGAGAATTGGCAGCGTTTTGCCGCCCCCCGCCAATTTCTTACCGTCATCGGCAAAGAATATCTCGTTTCCGCCGGCGGCTTAAGCCAGCGGTATCAGCAGGGCTCGGTTCTTCTGCTCCTTTCGCAGGACGATCGTACCTATACCGTGCAGCTTCCATGGCGAAACGCCGACGGACAATTAGAGCGTATCCAAACCGTGATCCCTAAAAATCCGGAACTATTGCACGAAGGATATCTGCCCTATACCAGCCGAACGATCCTGGAAAGCGCCTTTCGCTTTTACGGCTCCCCTTATGGCTGGGGCGGCTTAAAAAATAG
>UREG01000089.1 GCA_900546795.1 uncultured Veillonellaceae bacterium
CCGTCCTGCCTGCGGCCGGTCATGGCGAAACATCGGCCCAATGTAAAAGAGTTTATGCAGCTGCTGATCGCCATATAATTTATGTTCCAAATACGCCCGTACAACGGACGCCGTATTTTCAGGACGCAGGGTGACGCTTCTTCCGCCCCGGTCCTCAAAAGTATACATTTCTTTCGTTACGACATCGGTCGTTTCCCCGATACCGCGCAAAAATAATTCCGTGTGTTCAAATATCGGTGTTCTGATTTCACCAAAACCATAGGCTTTGCAAAGGCTGCGAATTTTCTCTTCCAGTTTTTGCCAGTCCCGCATTTGTTCCGGCAGGAAATCCTGCGTTCCCCGTGGTGCTGTTATCATAGCCTTTCTCCTCCTCTATATATCGTCTCCATCCACTGCCGCCGTTTCCGGCTGTTCTTTTCCCAGTCTGCAATATAGGCAGCGATAGATTTCGGCATATATACTTTTTCTAATTTTTTATCGGGCCGCACAATCTTGGTCGAGCTTCCCGGCCCGATTCCCACAACCGTCTGCCGCTCTTCCATCATCTGGATATTATACCGGCACCAATACGGCGGTCGGGCATATCCGATATTTTCAAAATTTCCCGTCATATAGGTCTGGCGGTACCCGTAGTAGGGAAGGTATCCCTTCTCTTTCAGCATGTCCCGCGATTCTCTCAGCATGCCTTCTACGTCTTCCGGCGGCGGCAGTTCCGCTTTCATCGGGTGATGGTAAAGCGGCGCCCCGGTTTTCAACGATAACGTATGAATTGTAACATTTTCCGGCGCTAATTGGCAAACGATTTCCATATTTTCCGCCATATCCCGCCGGGTCTGGCCGGGAAGACCGGCAATAAAATCCATATTGACTTCCAGTCCCAGCCGTTTCGCTTCTTCATACATATGGTAAATATCTTCTACGGTATGACGACGGCCGATTTTATCCAACAGCCGCTGCTGCATCGTCTGCGGATTCACGCTGATCCGCTGTACGCCGCCGGCTTTCAGTGCTTCCAGCACCGCCGTATCGGCAGTATCCGGGCGGCCCGCTTCTACCGTATATTCCGTCACGTCCGGCAAATGAAGCTGCACGGCTTCCAATATCCGTTCCAAATAGGAAAGAGGCAGACAGGTCGGCGTCCCGCCGCCGATGTAGAGCGTATCCGGGACAAGGCCTATATCTGCCGCCAGCCGGCCGGCTTCGGCAATGTCTTGGATCAGTGCATTGGCAAACGCGTCCAGCATTTCCGACCGTTCCGTTTCAATCAGCATTGACGGAAACGAACAGTAAATGCAATGGCTGGAACAATACGGAATCCCGATATAATAGGATATTTTTCGATATCGTTCGTCATTTAGCCGGCCAGTCCATAGATACGGCCGCTGCCGCTGGGCAATCCCGGCAATCAGATCCGCCTTTTCGTCTGCCAGTCCATATTGAGTCCGCAGGATTTCTATTACTTTTGCAGCAGAAACCCCCGTATCCAATAGGTTGTGAACCAGCTTAACCGGCCGGACGCCGGTCAAATAACCCCAGCCTGTTTTGCGGCGGCCGTCTTTTTCTTCGATCCATTGCATCAGCGCCCGACGCATTTCGTCCAGCGATCGGCCCTGTCCTGTATATACCGTTTCGCCAGCCGTCCCTATCAGCTGCACCGCATCATTTTCCCGCCGCAGCGCAACCGTAATTTCCGCCGGTTCGCCCTGATGATAGCCTAAATAGGCCATGGTCTGCCCAATCTGGCTTTTCCATTCGTCCGGCCCCGTATACCGATAGGTCTTACTCTTCATCCTTATGCTGTTCCTGGCATTCTTTGCAATAGCCATATACTTTTAACTGATGGTCCACCGTTTTGAAATGCATCTTCCGTTCCAGCATGGTTTCCAGGCTCTCGAGCATATCGTCTTCAAACTCGTCTACTTTGCCGCAGCCCAGACAAATCAGGTGATGATGGAAATGGCTCAATTCCGCATCATTTAATTCATATCGGTTCCGGCCGTCGCCAAAATCCATTTTGCGGAGCAGATCCAGCTCTGTAAATAGATCCAGCGTACGGTAAATCGTCGCCAATCCAATTTCCGGCGCTACTTTTTTTACCATCACATATACGTCTTCTGCGCACAAGTGCCGTTCCGTACTGTCTAAAAACGCCTGCAAAATGATCTGCCGCTGCGATGTGAGTTTATATTTTTTCTTTTTGATCCGTTCCTTGAGTTTTTCCATTGTAATATTCATGGCTATACCTTCCCTTCTGTATGTTGCGTATGCTGTACCATTCGTTTGTACCGATTGTAATACCACATATGTTTTGCCAGTACCTGCAATATGGCCGTCACCGGAACTGCCAGCATCATGCCTTTGACGCCAAACAAGGCCCCGGCTACCAGCAGGGCAATCACGATCACCACCGGATGGAGCGAGATGGCGCTGCCCATCACTTTCGGCATGATGATATGTCCGTCAATCTGCTGTACGATAATATAAAATATCAGCACTTTGGCTGCAACAGAAAATCCCATTACTGCTCCCAGCGCCACTGCCGGCACCGCGCCGATGATCGGCCCGATGATCGGTATCCATTCCGTAACGGCCGCCAGGGCAGCAATCAGAATCGAATACGGGATATCCATGCTCCACATGCCAATAAAAATAACCGTTGAAATAATACAGCTCATGATCAACTGCCCGGTCAGATAGGCTCCGAGTATTTCCCGAATCTCCTGCAGTACGATCGCCAGCTGCAATCGGTGCGGCGCTGGAAACAGTTCAATAAAGTTATCCCGCATTCTCGCTCCGTCTTTCATAAAATAAAAAGTAATAATGGGAACGACAAACAGCTCTACCACCGCTCCGGCAGCGTTGAATACCGCCTGTACGCCCCGCTGCAGCATGTCAATTCCATAATTTCCCACTTTAATAATGGTATCGTTGATGACTTGCTGCACTTGTACCGGCACTTCCAAAAAGCTGTATGTCCGGCCGATCACTTCCGGCAGCAGCGCCAGCTGTCCCATAAGAACAGAAAAATTCTGCAAAAATTTATTGAGCTGTACAAAAAAAGGAACTACAATCACCTGAAAAAGGGAAAAGACCAGTGTGCCAAAAATTACGAACGAAATAATGATCGGCACGTCTACGGGCACCTGTTTCCAGCCTGCTTTTTGTATCCCCCGCTGAATGATTCGGCTCAGCGGAAGCAGTATGATCGCTAAAAACAAGGACACGATCACCGGCCAATACATGGATGAAGATTCGGCCACAATCCAAAGGCATCCGGCAGCCACGGCGATGCGCAGCCAATATTGCGACGATTTCATAAGCGTAAGCATATCAGCCCCGGCCCTCTACATAAGGATTGCAGCGCCGTTCTGTGCCGATATCCGTCGAAGGGCCGTGCCCCGGATATACCTGCACGCTGTCCGGCAGAACCATCAGTTTTTCCTGTATGCTCTCGAGCAGCTGTTCATAGAATCCGCCGTATAAATCGGTGCGGCCGATGGAGCAGCGAAACAGCGTGTCTCCGGAAAAGAGTACCTGCGCCTCTTTGTCATAAAAGCAGACGCCGCCTTTACTGTGTCCCGGTGTTGCCAGCACCTGCAGCACCATGCTGCCGATCGTTATTTCATCGCCGTCGTGCAGAATATGTTCCGGCGACTGGCAGACGATCTCTTTGCCCATAAACAGGGAAAGGTTCATGCGGGAATTGCTGATCAGCGATAAATCGCCTTCGCCGATATATACGGGGGCTCCGGTCAATCGCCGCAGTTCTTCCAGCCCGCCGATATGATCCGCATGGCCGTGTGTCAGCAGGATCGCTTCCAGAGAAAGCCCCTGTTTATCCAGCTGTTCTTTGATAAATCCGCCATGATACGCCGGATCGATGACACCGGCTTTTTTTGTTGTCTCATCGATAACAATATAACAGTTCGTCCCCAACGGGCCGAGTTCCATATGTATAATTTGCACTATATGCCTCCTTTAAAATGTTTTCTGACTGTCCAATAATATAGTGACCGGGCCATGGTTGTCCAGAGAAACGATCATTTCCGATTGGAATCGTCCGGTCTCCGTATGGACTCCCTGACCGCGCATATACGCCGCCATTGCTTCATAAAGCCGGTTCGCTTCTTCCGGCGGCGCGGCCATATCAAATCCAGGTCGCCGTCCTTTTCGGACGTCGCCGTACAGCGTAAACTGTGAAATCAATAAAATTTCTCCCTGAACGTCCAGCAGCGAACGGTTCAGCTTGCCCTGGTCATCTTCAAAAATCCGCAGATTCAAAATTTTATCTGCTATATATTTCATATCTGCGTCTGTATCGCCTTTGCCTACGCCCAGCAGCACGGTCAGCCCCGGCCCAATCCGGCCTACCGTTTCTTCGCCTACCGTTACGCTGGAACGCAGCGTCCGCTGTACTACCGCTCTCATGCCTTACCTCCTGCCGACTGAATACGCTGTACCGTATACACGTCTTTGATTCGTCTTATTTTTGTCATCACAAATTCCAGTTCCGCTAAATCCCGAATCGAAATCCCCATCTGAATCGCCACGGATTTCGTATCGGATACGCGGGCATTGACCGACACGATGGAAATTTTCATTTCTGCAATCGTTGCCATGACGTCCGCCATCATTCCCGTCCGATCATATCCAACAATCTCTATCATCACCGTGAATTTTTCATTGTTCCCGTATTCCCATTCTACATCGATCATGCGGTCTAAATTCTTCGTGTCGTTGATAATATTGACACAATCGACTCGATGGACCGATACGCCCCGGCCGCGGGTGATAAATCCAACGATCGGATCGCCGGGAACCGGATTGCAGCAGCGTGCCAGCCGCACCAGCAGTCCGCTTTCGCCTTTGACCAAAACGCCGGTGCCGTTTTTCTTAGCCGGTTTGTTTTCACTGAGCCGCAAGTTTTCCAGCATTTTCATCGTGCTTTTTGCAGCCTGCTGCTGTTCATTGGCCAAATCTTTTTTGTATAGCTCAATGAACTTAAATAATACGCTGTTGATGGTCAAGCCGCCGTAGCCTACCGCCGCTAATACGTCGGACTCGCCGCCGGCATTCAGCTGTTTGGCAATGGTCTGGAATCTTCCCGGAGTATTGAGTTTTTTCCAGTCATATCCCAGCCGTTTACTTTCCCGTTCCAGCGATTCTCTGCCTTTTACGATATTTTCTTCCCGATTTTCTTTCTTGAACCAATTGCGTATTTTCGTCCGGCTTTCTGAAGATCCGACCATATTCAGCCAGTCCAGGCTCGGTTTGCCGGTTTTAGACGTGATAATCTCTACGATATCCCCATTTTTCAATTCATATTCCAAGGGAACGATTTTACCGTTGACCTTTGCCCCTACGCAGCGATGCCCTACGTCGGTATGAATCCGATAGGCAAAGTCGATCGGGATCGAGCCCTGCGGCAAATCGACAACGTCGCCTTTAGGCGTAAATACAAATACCTCGTCCGAAAATACGTCGAGCTTCAGCGCATTCATAAATTCTTTAGGATTGCTCGTGTCCTGCCATTCCAGCAAATTACGGAGCCAGCCCATCTTTTCATCAAATTCGCTGTTCCCTGCGTTGGCTCGTCCTTCTTTATATTTCCAGTGCGCCGCTACCCCATATTCTGCCACCCGGTGCATATCCCAGGTGCGTATCTGGATTTCTACCGGCTGTCCCTGAGAGCCAATGACCGTCGTGTGCAGGGACTGGTAATTATTTGATTTTGGCATTGCAATATAATCTTTAAAACGACCCGGAGTCGGCTTGTACATCTCATGAATAATACCAAGGGCCGCATAACAGTCCTTTACGCTGTCAACCATGATCCGGACCGCAAACAGATCATAAATCTGCTCTAAGGTCTTATTCTGGTTGATCATCTTCTTAT
>UREG01000090.1 GCA_900546795.1 uncultured Veillonellaceae bacterium
GTCGTCCGCCGGCAATGAAGTGACGGCAAGCCTGTATGTACGGCGCGCTTTTTAACCGTGTATTCGATAAAGGAGCCATTGTATTTTAAAATAAATACATTTTATGAAAAGCCGGAAGCTGAGTAAAAAATATACTGTACTTAGGGAGCTGAATACCCTGGGTACAGTATATTTATATGCTGGTAAAAAATCCTTTTGTATGAGGTGAACATTTGAAAAGTCTTTGGTAAAAACACATTTGTCTTATAAAATGTTTTTATACAGTATATACAGAAAGATAAAAAGATAGTACACTCTTACTAAGAGCTAGAAGGAGGTTATGTATATGGATTTGATTCGAAATTGGAAGGTGCATGTATTTGCGCTGTGTATTGTGGCGATTGCCGAATGGATTGGCGTGCATAAATTTGGGCTGGTGGTATTTCTGCCGTTATTTTATGCGCTGGTTTTAGGCGGTATTTTGAGTTATCCTTCTTTGGGTATCATGACTGAAAAAATGATGGATCGGGCCGGGCATTTCATGCCGATTGCGATGTTTTATCTTTTGGTAAAGATCGGGCTTGGCATTGGGCCGAACCTGCACATGCTGCTCAATTCAGGCTGGGCGCTTATCATGCAGGAGTTCGGACATTTCTTGGGAACGATTTTGTTTGGTCTGCCGGTAGCCTTGTTTTTAAAAATGGGGCGGGAAGCGATTGGCGCCTGCTACTCGATTGACCGGGAGCCGAATGTGGCTATTATCGCGGAAAAATATGGGATTTTTTCTCCGGAAGGCCGGGGCGTTATGGGCATGTATATCTGCGGAACGCTGTTTGGCGCGCTGTGGATTTCTATTTTAAGCGGTATCGTTGCCAGAATGGATGTTTTTCATCCGTATGCGCTGGCTATGGGCGGCGGAATCGGCAGCGCCAGTATGATGGCTGCTTCTATCGGGTCGATTGTGGCTGTATATCCGGAAGAAGCGCAGAAAATACAAGCGTATGCCGGCGCAGCAAATTTGATGACTTCCGTGCTGGGAATTTATTTTGCTCTTTTTATTTCCCTGCCGGTTACGATTAAAGTATACGAATGGATTACAGGAGATAAACGGACGGAAGACGTTGTTGTAGCGGAAGAAGAGAAAAAAGCTCAGCTCGGCGGAACGGAAGAGAAAAAAGGGTTTGCAGAAAAATTTGGCGATATCATTTTTATTTTAGTGCTTACCGGTATTTTAGGAACGCTGGGCAATACGATCGGACACGGCGGCTCTCTTGCGGACGGTGCGCTTGGTTCTGCGGTGCTGATTGGCATTGGTCTGCTGGGAATATTGATTGCCCATATCCCCGGTCTTAGCAAAGTTCCCGTCGTATTTTGGGTATCGATTGTAGCCGTGATCTTGTCGATTCCGTCTGTGCCGGGTTCTGCATGGATCATCAAAGCGACGAACCATATCGATTTCTTGTCGACCACAACGCCGATTCTGGCGTATGGCGGCTTGTCTTTAGGGAAAGATATCCCGGCATTTAAGCGTCTGTCTTGGCGGATCGTGCCGGTAGCGCTGATGGTGGCGACCGGCTCGTTTATCTGCGCTACGGTGATGGCGGAAATCGTGCTTCATCTGGAAGGGATATTCTAGGCATATAAGAAGGTAAGGATAAGAGGTGCTGTATCATGATGACGAAAGAAGAAATGAAAAAAGCCGTCTGCGATGCGATCGAACGGCGGTTTGAAGATATTCGGGGATTTGGCCAGTCGGTATATGCCGAACCGGAATTGGGATATAAAGAAGTAAAGACATCGGAAAAGGTAAAAAGGGTATTTGATGAATTAAAGATTCCGTATACAGACGGCTGGGGCATTCATGGCGTCAAAGGCCGGATGAAAGGGAAATCGTCGAAACGAACGGTTGCGGTTCTGGGCGAATTGGATGCGGTGGTTTGCCGCAGCCATCCGGCAGCTAATGAAGAAACGGGGGCAGCCCATTGCTGCGGACACCATGTGCAGCTGTCCGATATGCTGGGCATTGCCATGGCGTTTCATGATACGGGCGTTATGGAAGAGCTGGGCGGCGATGTTGTGTTTTTTGCGGTGCCGGCCGAAGAATGCATCGAGATCGAATATCGGAACACGCTGCGGGCAAAAGGAAAAATCAAATATCTGGGCGGCAAAGAAGAAATTATTGCGCAAGGCGGTTTTGACGATATTGATGCGGCAATGCAGATGCATGTCAACACGACGGCCGATCCGGCGGGAGATATTCAGATCGGCGGATCCTGCGACGGATTTATCAGCAAGCTGATTTCGTACCGGGGGAAAGCGGCGCATGCCGCGGCGGCGCCTCATGAAGGGATCAATGCGCTCAATGCGGCAATGCTGGGAATCATGGGCGTAAACGCATTGCGGGAAACGTTCCGGGAAGAAGAATTTGTCCGGTTCCATCCGATTATCACTTCCGGCGGAGATCTGGTAAACGTGGTGCCGGACTCGGTCCGCATGGAAAGTTATGTTCGGGCGGCGTCTGTCGAAGGGCTGACGAAATACAACGAAGATATTGACCGGGCGCTGAAAGCGGGCGCTATGGCGGTCGGTGCGGAATGTGATATTCAGAACCTGCCCGGCTATCTGCCGATGCATCAGGACAAAACGATGACGAAACTGCTGGAAGAAAATTGTCATCAGATTTTTGGCAAAGAACATACGATTCAGGGCCGGCAGGAAGCCGGCAGTACGGATATGGGCGACGTATCCCATCTCATGCCGATCATTCATCCGTGGGTAGGCTGCGTGCACGGCGCTCTTCACAGCGCGGAGTTTACCGTGTTTGAAGAACGGACGGCGTATATCAAAACGACCCAGGCGCTGGCGATGGTCATCATTGATTTATTGTACGACGGCGCCGCCTGCCTGGAAGAACTGCTGGCAGGGTATACGCCGGCGATGACAAAAGAAGAATATCTGGTATATATGGAATCAATCAAATAAGAATATACCAGACGAAACGGCTGCCTTTGGGCAGTCGTTTTTTATCGCTTGACCTGGAGCAGACTCCAGGATATATACTAGAAATATACTAGGAAAATGTGAGGAGGAATGACGATGAAGGTATTGATGATAAATGGAAGTCCCCATCCGGAAGGAAATACGGCGCTGGCTTTGCGGGAAATGGAAGCCGTCTTTGCCGCAGAAGGGATTGGCACAAAATTGGTTACCATCGGCAATAAAGCGATCCGCGGGTGCGTGGCTTGTCATGCCTGTTCTAAATTAGGGCGGTGCGTCTTTGCGGATGAAGTGAACGAACTGGCGCAGGACTTTGAAGAGGCGGACGGATTGGTCGTCGGTTCGCCGGTATATTATGCGTCGGCAAATGCGACTCTGATCGCGTTTCTGGATCGGCTCTTTTACAGCACGCCTTTTGATAAGACAATGAAAGTCGGCGCGGCTGTGGCGGCAGCGCGCCGGGGCGGCACGTCGGCAACGTTCGACGAGCTGAACAAGTATTTTACCATTTCCGGCATGCCTGTCGCTTCCAGCCAGTATTGGAACAGCGTGCACGGCAGAGAGGCCGGAGAAGCTGCGCAGGATCTGGAAGGATTGCAGACGATGCGCACATTGGCGCGGAATATGGCTTTTCTGATGAAGAGCATCGCGCTGGGAAAAGAAGCGTACGGTCTGCCGGAAAAAGAACCGTTTGCGCGGACGAATTTTATTCGCTGACCACAGAAAATAAAAATGGCGCTTCCAAAATAAAAGCGCATAATCAAAAAACTGCAGCAGGAACAATGAGAGTGCAGTTGATATAGAAGAAGAACGCCCGTTTCCAGCGTGCAGAAACGCTTGTTGGAGGCGGGCGTTTTTGTGTTTATATAGAGGCGGCAGATGCCTGCACTTCTTTCAGCAGACCGGCGGCGGTTTGCGCCTGTTCTCCAGAGCCTTGCGCCTGGATTACGGCCAGCAGTTCTGTTAATTCTTCCGGCGATGCTCCGGCTCGCAGGGCCATCGCTAAGTGCGCGCGGATCTGCGGTTCTGTGCCGGTCATGCTGGCAAGGGCGGCGACGGTGGCAAGTTCCCGATATTTGGGACTGAGGGCATCTCTAAAGAAGATATCGGCAAACAGGTGCTGTTTAAGGAAATCGTTCAGGGCGGGAACGAATACCTGATATCCTGACGGGGGCGTATCGGCAGGAACGCCGGAAAGGGCAGCCCGCACTTCGGCGCCGTATCGATCGCGGTCCAGATCTGGCGGCATCGGAGTGGATTCCGGTCCCTGCGTATCTTCAATTCCTCGGGCATGGCGATTCTGCAGCACTCCCATGAACGCGGTGACGCCGTTTAAGCTGCGGGGAAATCCGCAGTATGCATAAAGCTGGATCAGGACTTCTTTGATTTCATTGACAGTCAGCCCTTTATCCAGGCCGTCGGCCAGCGCGGTTTTTAACTGCGGAATATTTCCCGCCGCCGTATGAGACGCAATAGCGGCGACTGCGGATACTCTGGCGTCTAGCGATGCGGCAGATGCGGAAAGCGGCAGAAACGAAGAGGAAAGAAAAAGGGCGGTTACAATAGCGGCAGATAGTTTTTTCATAGGAATCACCTCATAGATACGATGGATAAAGAAAAACGGTTAAGGGGAAACGGGCCGCAGCTCGACGGTTTGATTTTCCGGGAGCGCAGTCAGCTTATCCATATCTTCCGGAACGATTTGACCAATGGGAGCCAAAGCAGAGTCCGGCTCGGATTTATAGTCTCGATAGAAGATAGCCAGATTGCCCCAGGGGATATAATAAGTTACTGCGCCGGCCTTGGCGATTGCTCCCGGACTTTTTTGCAGCGCATCGGACGGAAGCTTTTGTTTCAGATAGGCAATTTTTTCCGTTCCATGGAAATCTTCAAACGGCAGAGCTGCGGGGAGCTGGGCAAGAAAGGCTTTGGCTGCCGGCGTATCTTCCAGCTGCACACGGACGATCTGATCGTTCCAGTGCATTTCTACGATGGGAAGAGGGGATGAAGAAGCGTTGGGAGCAGGAGCCGGCGGCGCAGCGGGCGGAGCGCTGGAAAGCGCGCAGGCTGTACAGGAAAGAGCAAGGGCGCATAAAAGAAGCGCGCGGGAACCGGTACGAAGCATAGAAAAGCACCTCCAATATAATAGAAATAGTTGTGTATATAGGCAGTATAAAAGCTGGAGTGCAGACGAAGTCAAGAAATTGGAGAAAAAAACAGAATTTTTGTATAATAGAAAAAAGGGCGAAAGGAGAGGCACTATGAAACGTTGGATGCTATTAGCTGTATGCTGTCTGGTTCTGTCGGCAGGAGCGGCGTCTGCACACGGCGGCTGGCATGATGCCGGCTGGGATCGGGGATACGGATACAGCGGGTATGAAGATACGATCGACAATCGGTTTGAACGGTATCACCGCCGGGTTGGCGAAGCGGTGTACCGCGGCTGGATTACGCCGGACCAGGGCGGAATACTGCATGAAGAATTAGGGAAACAAGAACGGCAGCTAAAGAGCCGGGAAGAAAAGAACAGCTGGCAGGGGCGCTGGCAGGATGAAGAAGCCTGGCGGCAGAATACCGCTGCGAAAGCAGGGATTTCACTGGAACGGCTGAGCGCGATATTAGACGGCCGCACGCATCGGATGGGGCCGCCGCCGTATGAATATCGGGACTGCCGGGACTGGGACTGCCGGGATGATCGCCATGACCGATGGGGACGGCACGCACCGTATCCGAAAGGCTGACATATTGACGGACGGGAAAAACTCTGGTATTCTATGTATCGTACCTGGAGAGGTGTCCGAGTGGTTTAAGGAGCTGGTCTTGAAAACCAGTGATCTCGCAAGGGACCGTGGGTTCGAATCCCACCCTCTCCGCCAGAGCTGC
>UREG01000091.1 GCA_900546795.1 uncultured Veillonellaceae bacterium
CCGGCGGGAAGCTGCGGCTGCGGCTGCCGCCGGGTGCGGCGGAAACAGCCCGGCCGGCGAAGAGACGGCGGGCCGGCTGCAGATAGAAAATCTGAGCATAGATAATTATTTCCTGAAAGGAACGGCGGTGCAGACGTTTGCAGAAATTCCCAAACGAGTGATCGTCGTGGGAGAAAACGAAACGGAAACGCTGCTGGCTTTGGGCGCGGAAGATTCGATTGCCCTGGCGGTGGCGCAGAACAGCCGCGCCTACGCCATGCGGCCGGAAAACTGGGAAAAGTTTCAGCGCCTGAATAAAGTAAAGTCCATGTACCTGAATATGGAATATATCGGCAGCCAAAAGCCGGATCTGATCGTGGCGCAGCAGTGTATTTTCATTAAAAACCGCCTGAAAAATACGCAGTATTGGAATGACCGGGGGATTCGCACCATGGTGCCGATCAATACGAATTCTCCGTCCCGTCATGTGTATTCGGAAACGGTGGATCGGGAAATGCAGTTCATCGGAGAGCTGGGACAGATCTTTCATAAAGAAAACGAGGCGCGGCGGATCACGGACGGTGTGTACCGCAAGATAGACGAAGTGAACGAAAAGACCAAGGATCTGCCCAAGCCGAAGGTGATGATCGTGGAATTTCTCAGCACCATGGTATCGTATGACCGGTCGCGCCTGGTCGGGGATATGGTGAGCCGTATCGGCGGCAAGGTAGCGGAAACTCCGGCGGTGATTACTTATGAACATATCGTAAAAGAAAATCCGGACGTGCTTTTTGTCGTATGCAGTCATCAGGATTACGGCGTGTGCATCGATCATATTTTAGAAAATCCGGCGTTGCAGGAGCTGCCGTGTGTAAAGAATAAGCGGGTCTACAGCGTGCCCCTGCGGTTTACGTACAGCGCGCTCTGCCGGACAGAAGACGGTCTGCAGTTTTTAGCGGAACGAATGTATCCGGATGTTATTACGGCAGAATAAAAAACGGCGTCCTATGAGGAAAAAAGTTCCTAAGGACGCCGTTTTTCTATGCCGATGAGCGTGTGCTCGGCGGTATGGCAGCGGTTGAGGCGCTGCCGCTGCGGGTTTTATCACTTCAGGAGATGGAGGACATTGGTCATGGTGCGCTCAATCGCCGATAGGCTGCGGGCGGAATCCAGCAGATCCGGGAGCGGTTCGGAATGAATGGGAAAGAAGGCCGTAACCCCTTCGTCGTAGGCGGCGTCCATGCCGCAAGAATCGATGGAGCCGGCAAGGACAATGACCGGAGTATGGCTTTCTTTGGCCTTTCTGGCAATGCCGATGACCGTTTTTCCCCGCAGGGACTGGCGGTCGAACCGTCCTTCGCCGGTGAAGATATAATCCGCTTGTGAAAAGAGGGTGTCCGCCTGAATCTGATCGAGCAAAATGGAAATGCCCGATTCCAGCCGGGCGTGTAAAAATGCGGCCGCTCCCCCGCCCATGCCGCCGGCAGCGCCGGCTCCGGGGAGATGGGCAATGGAGAGTCCCAGATCCCGTTCGATGAGTTGGGCAAGATGGGCGAGGCCCTGGTCGAGTTTGCGGACGAGCGCCGGGTGCGCGCCTTTTTGCGGCCCAAAGACCGCGGCGGCGCCTTGCTTGCCGCAAAGCGGATTGTCCACATCACACATGGCAAGAATGGGAATCCTCTTTAGTTCCGGGAGCAGGAAGGAAGAATCAATGCGGGTAATGTCTGTCAGTGTTTCTCCGGTAGGAATAAACGGTTCATCGCCGCGGCAGAACCGAATGCCAAGCGCGGCCGCCATGCCGCAGCCGCCGTCGTTGGTTGCGCTGCCGCCAAGACCTAAGATGATGCGGGATGCGCCGCCGCTGACCGCATGGGCGATCAGCTCGCCGACGCCGTAGGTGGTAGCGATATGGGGCAGTTTGTGTTCCCCCACTAAAGGCAGACCGGCGCAGGCTGCCATTTCGATCACCGCCGTGCCGTCCGGCAGTTTTCCATACGCCGCTTCTATTGGCGAGAGGAAGGGGCCGGATACGGTGGTTTTGATTTTTTCCCCGCCGAGAGCGGTCAAGAATGCGTCTGCAGTTCCTTCGCCGCCGTCTGCAATGGGGATCGCACGGATCGATGCCGTCTTGTCCTGACGGCGGATTGCCCGCTCCATCGCGGCGCAGACTTCTAAAGAAGATACGCTGCCCTTAAAAGAATCGGGCATGAGAATATACTGGCTCATCATGTCACCTCTGTATGTCGTGTGATATCCTTGCTCTCTTTAGTATAGAGAAAAGCGGGGACTGAAACAATGCCGGCGGGAAAACCGCCGCTTTTTTGCGGATTTTGGCATGTAAATAAAGATTCACGATTGCTTTATATGGAAAGATAAAAAAACTTCGATTGCCTTGCCCCTACATTGGCAGTCCTTATATGGTATAATAAAAAGACACAGGGAAAAGCGGCAGAGAACGAAGCGGCTCGGAAAGGAGAAAAGGATATGCGTAAAAAGTGGCTTTCATGGGCTCTATACCTTGTAACCGCAGACTTGGTATATAAAATGGCTACCCGCTCTTGGGGCGATTGGCCAAGCGTTTGGTTTGGTTTTGTTCTGGGCGTATTATTTACTACGTGGCTGGTTAGGATATTAAGAAGAAATGATTAGTGGGAAACTGGCGTCTCTCAAGGAACGTAACGGTACGTTCCTTTTTATTTTGCACCGCAAAGAAAGGCTGACGTTTTTTGCAGGGAGCATGGTCTCGTTTTCAGGAAAGCAAGAAATCTGAAAGCGAGCCGGCAGTTCCTGCGGGCGGAGAAGATGCCGGCGGCATTCTGCGGGCGGCAGCGTTGGGGAAAAGTCTTTAGCCAGAAAAACGATGCGGCGCAAAGAGGGGGCACAGGCAGGGCGGCGGCTTTCTGTCCACACGCCGTATAGCGGGGCGTTAGGGTATACGTACATAAGAGAAATAAAGGAGAAGGACAAATGACATATAAAGCGGTAATTTTTGATTTGGACGGCACGCTGGTTAATTCATTGGAAGATCTGGCGCGAAGCGCGAATGCAGTATTGGAACATCTGGGGCTTCCCACGCACGATATCCCCAGCTATGCCTATCGGGTCGGCAATGGAATCCGGGCGCTGATGGAACGGTCGCTGCCGGAAGGACGGGTGGATCTGCTTGAAGACGCGCTGGCGCTGTTTCGGGAAGAATACGCGGCGCGTCAGCTCGTACACACGGCGCCGTACAAAGGGATACGGGAATTGCTGGACGGCCTGCGGGAGCGGGGCATTCGGCTGGCGGTATGCACGAATAAACATGAGGAAGCGGCGATGCAGATTGTAGAGAGATTGTTTGGCAGCGGGCTTTTTGAAGTAGTGGCCGGCGATTTGCCCGGAAGAGAACGGAAACCTTGTCCGGATACGGTGCTCTCCATAGCGGCGCGCTGGGGGCTTTTGCCGGAAGAAATCGTCTATGCCGGCGATTCGGGCGTCGATATGGAAACGGCGGTTCGGGCAGGGATGCTGCCTGCCGGCGTGCTGTGGGGATTTCGCGGCGCTGAAGAACTGCGGGCGTGCGGCGCGGCGGTGCTGCTCCAGAAACCGGCGGATTTATGGTCGGTATGGGAGCGGGAAACGAAAGGCGCGTGAGCCGGTCATATGGCTGGAAGCTGTATATTGCAGAGCGGACGCGCAAAAAATAGCGATGTCCAAAGAGACGCGAACGTTTTTCGGAAAAACAGACAGCGGCGCAGAAAACGCAGTGCGTGAAGGCTCGTTCTTCGGCTGTCCGGCAGGATAAAAAGAAAAAACGGCACAACCGGAGTCATGCCGTTTTCAAAATAAAGAAAGTGCGGACAGCTCGCAAGAGCTGTCTTTTTCGTATGCCGGTCAGACGTTCGGCAGGGGAACGGAAGCGATGGGACGCTCTAAATCGGACAGCATTTGCCGGTCCTCTTTGGGATCTTGGCCGCCTGTCGTCAGATAGCCGCCGATCATGATGCCGTTTAGGCCGCCGTTCAATGCCAATGCCTGCAGGCTGCGGAGATTCTTTTCCCGGCCGCCTGCCGTACGGATAACGGCAGTAGGGAGAATAAAGCGGAATACCGCAAACGTACGCAGGATTTCCAGCGGAGAAAGGGGCGCCTGTTTTTCCAGCGGCGTACCGGGAATGGGATTTAAGATATTGAGCGGTACGGAACGGACGCCCAGCTCTTTTAGCGTAAACGCCATTTCTACCCGCTGTTCCGGAGTTTCGCCAAGGCCTAAGATGCCGCCGGAACAAATGGGGATTCCCGCTTTTTTGACGTTCGCCAGGACTTCGAGTTTATCGGCAAACGTATGGGTCGTACAAATAGAAGGAAAGTAAGACGGCGCCGTTTCGATGTTGGAATGGAAGCGGGTGACGCCGATTTTTTTCAGCGCTGACGCCTGTTCGTAGGAGATCAGACCCAGGGAACAGCAGATTTCCAGCCCCGTTTCTTTTTTGATGCGTGCAAGGGCCTGCAGGATCTGATTAAACTCGTTGGGATTGCTCGTATTGCGTCCGCTGGTTACGATGGAGAAGCGGACGGCGCCGGCTTCTTTCGCTTTTTGGGCGGCATGAAGAAGCGCGTCGGCGTCGAGAAAGGCGTATTCTTCTACCCCGGTGCGGTGATGAGCGGACTGGGCGCAGAACCGGCAGTTTTCCGGACATTTGCCGCTTCTGGCGTTGACGATCGCGCAGGCATCGACATGGCTGTCATGAAAATGCTGGCGGATTTTATCGGCCATCGCCAAGAGCAGCATGGTATCGCTGGCCGGCGTATGAATGAGAGCAATTGCCTCTTCTTTGGAAATATCCTGTCCGGAAAGGACGGCTTGAGCTAGTTCTATGATCATGATGTAAACCACCTTTATAAAATAGTTTACAAATAGTATAGGACAGGACCAGCAAATAGTCAACGCAGCGATGGGAAAATATCGTTGACAATTTGCCCATGAGAAAGCCCTCTTTCCGGCGTAAGGAAAGAGGGCTTCGGACGTGCATTCACAGTTTGTTTTTGATTACAGGACTAGTATACGGCGATTTCGGCAAAATGTCAACAGATTATATTTTGCTCAGTTTACATTTTGAAAATGGGGAGACAATCCAATCAGAGAAATAAGGAAAAGTAAGGGGAAAGTCTTTCTTTTAGATAGGATTTTAGATAAAATAAACATGATACCCTAATAGACAGAGGGGACGGATAAACATGATACTGCAGGCAGATCGGACGAGTTCCGTATCGTTGTACACACAGATATATGAATATTATCGGGAAGAGATTTGTTCCCGCAGGCTTCGGGAAGGGGAGCGGCTTCCTTCGATCCGGGGGTTGGCGCAGCAGCTTGGCGTAAGCAAGATGACGGTCGAGCAGGCGTTTTACCAGCTGGTCAGCGAAGGGTATATCGTATGCCACAACCGCTCCCGCTATCGGGTTGCGCCCATTGCGGAGCTGCCGGCTGTCTTGGAGCCGCAGGCTTCCTATTTGGACAGCGGCGGGGAAAGCGAGCGCCTGCCGTATGATCTGGCGGCAGGGAATATGGACGAGAGCGTCTTTTCCTTTGCCCTGTGGCGGCGGTATGTCAACCGGGTGTACCGGGAAACTTCATCTTTATACGCCTACGGCAGTGAAGAAGGAGAACGTCCGCTGCGCGAAGCGGTGAGCGCCTATGCGCACCGGGTGCGGGGCGTGGCGGTGTCGCCGCAGCAGGTGGTGATCGGCGCGGGAACGCAGGTTTTGGTGCGGATACTGGCCAGCCTGCTCCGGGAGCGGTATGACCGGATTGCCGTGGAAGATCCGGGATTTGCCTATGGCAGGGAAATTTTT
>UREG01000092.1 GCA_900546795.1 uncultured Veillonellaceae bacterium
TACTATTATTATACGCTATTTCTCGTCAAAATCAACCATTTGTTGTGACAGAGCCTAAACTTTTTTGTCTGTTCTTTTTTGATCTACTGCCTCGGGAGTTCGAAACAGACCGTTTCTTCTCTATGGTGTATGCGTTTTGTATTCACGCACCTAACATGATACGTCAATGTTTCACATTCATTTGCCATTCTTTCCGTCGAGGATATCATTATATAAACATAAACTTTCTTTCTATTCTATCGTTTATTTTAGGAGCCGTCACAATAGGTTTTATTTACAGTATCCTGCTTCTTGACCTCTTATTTACTCCCATCTATTTCATAGAGTCCGCGTTAGGTATCTCTCATCATCTGTCGGAGATTCTCCTTGTTTTTCTTAGCCTATTTATTGGCGGTGCCGCTGGAGTAGGCTTTCGAAAAAAGTATGCTGCAAAAAAACAGTCCGAATAAACTGCCTATAAACAGAGACCGCAACATGGTCTTTGCGGTTTGTTCTATCACCTATGATTTCATCATGAGCCGCTATATTCTTTAGATACCAGCTCCTTCTATAAACCGGCAGCTTAGACTACTCGTCTCTTTTCATCTTTAGCCTCCGTACATCGCTGTCCGTGCACATTCCAACTCCACCTGCGATTCATTTATTCATATTCTATAAGTTATTTCTTCTCTATTTTTCTGCTCTATCCAAGGCCTCTCCCTCTTGAAAAGTAATCGCCCTCTCTGCAAAAAATATGTTATCATTCAGCCGCTTTGAAGTTCGTTGTTTATCCAACGGACTTCTCTTTTTCTTTCTGTTATACTTCCAAATACAACAGCAATATTATTGAAGAGAGTTGGTTACTCATCAAGGAGGAGTTTTATTATGAATACATCTATGTTCTGTTATCAATGTCAAGAAACGTTCTGCAACACTGGCTGCACCCGGGCCGGCGTATGCGGCAAATCTGCCGAGGTTGCCAATATGCAGGATCTTTTGCTCTATGTCACTAAAGGTCTGGCAGCCGTTACCACCGCTCTTCGCAGCGAAGGAAAAGACGTTCCCGCCGCAGTAAACCGCTATATCAGCGAAAGTCTGTTTACAACTATTACCAATGCCAATTTTGACGAAAATGCCGTTATAAACCGGATCGATCAAACGCTTGCCTTCACAGGCAAATACAAAACACAGCTTTCTGATGCATCGAACTTGCCTGCCGCAGCTTTCTGGACGTACAGTTCTTCCCAGGAACGCACCGAAAAAGCAGCGCAAGTCGGCGTCCTCGCCACAGCCGATGAAACGATCCGCAGCCTCCGCGAACTGATTACGTATGGGTTAAAAGGAATGGCAGCCTATAACAAACATGCCAACGCCCTCCATATGTCGTCAGAAGAAGTAGACGCCTTCCTTCATCAGACGCTGGCAGTTCTTTTGGACGATACCAAAACGGTCGATGAGCTCATCGCTCTTACGTTGGAAACCGGCCGGATCGGCGTACAGGTAATGGCATTATTAGATACGGCAAATACCACCGCCTACGGGCATCCGGAAATCACATCCGTAGATATCGGTGTCCGCAGCCGGCCAGGTATTTTGATTTCAGGCCATGACCTGCATGATTTGGAAATGCTGCTGGAGCAAACGAAAGATCAAGGCGTAGATATTTACACCCATTCCGAAATGCTCCCT
The DNA here is from genome assembly GCA_900546795.1 of uncultured Veillonellaceae bacterium. Classification (GTDB taxonomy): domain Bacteria; phylum Bacillota; class Negativicutes; order Veillonellales; family Megasphaeraceae; genus UMGS915. Next base: position 1,669 of record UREG01000092.1, read on the forward strand.
GCCCATTATTATCCGGCCTTTAAAAAGTATGAGCACTTTGCAGGAAATTACGGCAATGCCTGGTGGAAGCAGACCAGCGAGTTTGAATCCTTCAACGGTCCGATCTTATTGACGACAAATTGCCTCGTACCGCCGCGCGCTTCCTATAAAGACCGCGTATATACGACAGGCGCCGTCTATTTCCCCGGCTGTGCCCACATCTCAGCCAACGAAAAAGGAGAAAAAGATTTCTCGCCATTAATTGCGCATGCCAAAACCTGCTCTGCGCCGACAGAAATCGAAACCGGCTCTATCGTCGGCGGCTTTGCCCATAATCAGGTGCTTGCGCTGGCAGAACCTGTTGTCGAAGCGGTAAAATCCGGCGCCATTAAAAAGTTTGTCGTTATGGCAGGCTGTGACGGCAGAAGTCCGGAGCGAAACTATTACACGGAATTTGCCAAAGCACTTCCAAAAGACACGGTCATTCTGACAGCAGGCTGTGCAAAATATAAATACAATAAACTGAATCTGGGCGATATCAATGGAATCCCCCGCGTGCTTGACGCCGGCCAATGCAACGATTCCTACTCTCTTGCCCTCATTGCCCTGAAACTCAAAGAAGTTTTTGGTTTAAACGATATCAATGACCTGCCGATTGTCTACAACATTGCCTGGTATGAACAAAAAGCAGTGATCGTCCTTCTGGCACTCTTATATCTGGGAGTAAAAAATATCCATCTTGGCCCTACGCTGCCGGCCTTTATTTCCCCGGCCGTCGCCGATGTGCTTGTCTCTCAATTCGGCATCGCTCCCATTGGCACGGTAGAAGAAGATATGAAACTATTTTTTCCTGAATTAGCATAATATAAAAAACGGCGGTACACCCGATGTACCGCCGTTTTTTATATTCTTATTTTCTTTTATAGGTTACAAAACGATGCGCATAGGGATTTTTTTCATCAACAGTCCCCTGCTTTTCTTCAACGATTTCCCATGTGTCCGGAGATATTTCCGGAAACCATGCGTCGGCTTCAAAGCATTCTTCGATATGTGTGATAAAAAGGGTATCCGCCTGTCCTAAAAACAGCCGGTATATTTCCGCCCCGCCAATGATCATGCCTCCGCCCGCTTCCTGCAATGCGGCCAATACTTCTTCAGACGAATGAAATATCCGCACCGCTTCTCTCGAACCAGTCAACTCCGCTTCTCTCGTCAGCACCCAATGCGGCCGCCCCGGCAAAATACCCGGCAAACTTTCAAAAGTCTTTCGCCCCATCACCATAGGTTTTCCCATCGTCAAGGCTTTAAAATGTTTTAAGTCTTCCGAAAGATGGCATAACAGCTGATTGTCTTTGCCGATGCCGCCGCCCTTCGCGACTGCTGCAATCATGCCGATCATTATACCGCCACCTCCATTGCCAGCTTGCCCAAATGCTGATACCCTTCCAGCAGAATATCCTCCGGCTTAAATTGGTAGAAATCATTGATATCCGGATTGAGCTTAAGAACGGGCGCCGGCAGCGCATTCGGCAAACGCTCGATCTGGGTCCGCAGAACCTCTATATGGTTTTCGTAAACATGGGCATTATTGATAACATGCGTAAATAATCCTGGACGCAGCCCGCTTACCTGAGCAATCATGTGAACCAGCACAGCATACTGCGCCGTATTAAACGGTACGCCCAGGCCCATATCGCCGCTTCTTTGAATCAGCATACAATTCAGGCGTCCGTCCGTCACGTCCCACAAAGTCTGAAACGCGCAAGGCTGCAGCGCCATTTCCGGCAAGTCTTCAATATTCCACAGCGTAACGAGCATTCTCCGGTTCTGATTGTCTGCTTTCAGCTGTTCCAGCAGCGTATCAACCTGTTTATATTTCGCCAGCTGATAGCCGTACGCTTTGCCAATCGTTCCGTCTTCCAGCATCCATTCATCCCATACATGGCACCCCATGTCTTGCAGTACCCGCACATCGTTGCTCTGCAGCTGCCAGATCCACAGCAGTTCTTTTACCGCAGTTTTAAACGCTACGAATTTAGTCGTCAAGATAGGAAATTCCTCTTCTAAATCAAACTGCATGATCTGGTGCGGAAGTTTATACGTAGGCACCCCGGTTCGATTCTGACCGTAATATCCGCGGTCCAATATATCCGCAATAATTTTTATATATTGTGTATCTGCTTTGCTCATGCTTTGCTCCTTATTCTTTATAGTTTTGAATTGCCTGCAAAAAGATTTCTCCATACCGCTGCAGCTTAAACGTACCAATCCCTCGTATCGCTCCCATTTCTTCCAGCGTAGAGGGTTTAGACGCGGCCATATCGATCAGTACCGTATCTGCAAAAATAACGAACGGCGGTATTCCGCTCTCTTTGGCCAGGCGATGCCGCAGCTGCCGCAATTCTTCAAAGAGGCCGCTGCTTTTATGCCGCGCAGAAACAGACACCGCTCTTGCCGCACCGGCGATCTCTCTGCCCACCGTCTCCACCGTTTCCATTCCGTTCAGCACCTGCTGACCTCTGGCAGAAATTTGCAATACCGGATACTGACCGCTCGTTTTCTTGATATACCCATCGCTGATAAGCTGCTGTATCAATCCTCTGATTTCCGGAACCCGCCAGGAAGACAGCTTGCTATAGGATATAAAATCGTCCATCTGATATTCGAAAATTTTCTGATTTTCTGCACCTTTCAGCACATCGCAGACCATCGTAACGCCAAATCGTTCCCGCAATTCTTTGATGCACTGCAAGACTATTTTCGCTTCGGCCGTGCGATCCACCTTCTCCTTTTTTCTCTCGCAGCTGCCGCAATGACCGCAGGCAGTCCAATCCGGCTTTTCCCCAAAATATTTTAAAATAAATCGCCGCAAACATCTACTTGTATAGCAGTATTCAATCATATCCTGCAATTTATCCAATTCTTTTTGCCGCCGTTCGCCGTCTGATCCGGAATGATCGATCAAAAACTTTTGCAGCTGTACATCCTGTCCGCTATAAAGCAGCACGCACTCGGCAGGAGCTCCATCTCTCCCAGCCCGCCCAGCTTCTTGGTAATAGCTTTCCATATCTTTTGGCATCTGATAATGCACGACATACCGAACATTACTCTTGTCGATTCCCATACCAAACGCATTGGTCGCAGCCATTACTTCAATGTCATCATAGGTAAAACGCTCCTGCATTTTCCGCCGTTCTTCATCGCTCATCCCGGCATGATACCGCCCTGCTTTGATCCCCATTACCGTCAGCGCCTGATAAATCTGATCCACATCTTTTCGGGTAGCAGCATAAACGATCCCGCTTTCTCCCGCATGCTCTTTCACATACTGCTGTACATAATCCATGCGCCGCATAGGCTGCACAACCCGAAAATAGAGATTCGGCCGATCAAATCCGGTAAAAAATACCCGCTCTTCCTGAAGTCCCAATAGAGCCTGGATATCTTCTTTTACTTTGGGCGTCGCCGTAGCGGTAAACGCGCCGACTACCGGACGGACCGGGCAAGAGGTCAGCCAATCCTTTATCCCACAGTAGCTGGGCCTAAAATCATGCCCCCACTGCGATACGCAATGAGCCTCGTCGATAATGACCATCGAAAGCGGAATCTGTTTGAGCAGTCCGCGAAAATACGCATTTTCCAGCCGCTCCGGCGCCATATACACTATTTTTACCCTCTTTTGCCAAATCGCCTGTACCCGTTCCCGCACTTCTTCCAATGACAGCGCGCTGTTGATATAAGTAGCTGGTATCTGCTGCACACGAAGTCCGTCTACCTGATCTTTCATCAGGGAAATCAACGGAGAAATGACCAGCGTGATTCCGGGCATCATCAAGGCAGGCACCTGAAAACAAATAGACTTTCCAGCCCCGGTCGGCATAATCGCCAAGCAATCCCGCCCGCTCAGCAGCGTGTCGATCACATCCTGCTGCCCCGGACGAAAAGACTCATATCCATAATACGCTTTCAATATATCTAAAGGCTTTTTCATATGCTCCCTCATTTCTTCCTGCCATCTATCTATTATAAACGAAATACCGTAATTTTTGCATAGAAAAATACCCGGCGAGGGGTGCCGGGTATCTTTCAAAAATTTAAGTTAAAGATATCATCGGGGGAGGACAATATCTTTATGAAACTTTACAGACATAGG
>UREG01000093.1 GCA_900546795.1 uncultured Veillonellaceae bacterium
ATCGAACCCTGGACACCCTGATTAAGAGTCAGGTGCTCTGCCAGCTGAGCTAATGATCCATATATAAAAGCAGCCTGAGATAGCTACTTGATTATTATAGCTCTCTGGTTTTATTTTTGCAAGCATTTTTTATAATTAGCCGTAAAGGTAATAGAGTAGTCCGGCAATTACCAGCCCAGCGCCGAATAGTGGCACGAGTTGAATCGATTTTTCTTGATCGGGAGCCGCCGCGTTTATTTTTCCATGGCTTTGGAGTTCTTTAGAAGAGAGGGAAATTGCGGTTTCAAACCGGGCAAACGTGCTGCGATCCATCATGCAGATCGTTTCTTTGCCATCTTTAAAAAAGAGGCGTAAATCAATTTCATTGTCGTCTTCGCGAAAAATTTCATAGCGGGAGACGGTATCTGCGGTTAATGGGATTACTTTTTTCTTTCCCAGTCCAGGGCTTTTTAATGCCAGGCCATTCCCATATTCCAAGATATTAAACGATTCATAATCTCCGCCGATTGTCGTATTGATGATCATAACTGCTCCTTTGAATAGATAGATTCTATGTACAAGATACCGTAAATTGCAGGAAGAAGCAAGGAGATTTTAGATTTATTTTTAGAAAAACCAAGATTTTTAAAAGGAAAATATCTTGTCAATTTTAACATACTGTGCTATACTATCTAGGTACTAAAGCTACAGCATGCGCCCGTAGCTCAGGGGATAGAGCGCTGGTCTCCGGAACCAGGTGCGCAGGTTCGATTCCTGCCGGGCGCACCATGATGAGAGAATGTCTTTTGGCATTCTCTTTTTTTCTTTTATGCGGATTAGTGTTTGCAAATAAGGGCTGAATAAAGGAAGCTGGCCGATAAAGGCGTTAGCGTTTGATTTATTAGCACTGTGGTATATAATAAAAGTAAATATGACTGGCAGAGAGTACAGAGGCTTGACATGGAGCTGACTCCAAGGCATAAGATAGGAAAGGAGACGAAGCATGTATTACCGTAATGCAGCCTCTTCCAGCTGGTGTACAAAAGGAATTATTTCTTACGGCTGGAATGAAGGCGTTTTACTGATTGAAAAGAAAGGGAATCTGTTGTATTCCTTTTATGATGTGCCGCTATCGGTATATGAAGAATTTACAGCGCTCGCTGATCCGATACCTGCATTTGAGCGGTTTCAAAAAGAGTATACGTTTGACAGCAGATGGTTGTTTGACGGCATTTTGGAGTAAACGGCTTTGTTTAGAGAAAATCTTTTAAAGGTAATGATTACAAGAGGTGACAGTGATGAAAGAAGCATTTTTGTATAATATTCCTACTAAAGTATATTTTGGTAAAAATCAATTGGGGAATTTAGGAAAAGAACTTTCTAAATATGGGAAAAAGGTATTGCTTTGTTATGGCGGCGGTTCTATTAAGAAATCCGGTTTATACGATCAAATCACCGCAGAGGTGAAAGCGGCAGGTTTGGAATTATTTGAATTAAGCGGAATAGAGCCTAATCCGCGGGTTGCTTCTGTCAATGCTGGGGCAGATATTTGCAAGAAGGAAGGTATTGATGTACTGCTTGCTGTCGGCGGCGGATCGGTGTTGGACTGCGCTAAATTTATCGGTGCAGCAGCGTTTTATGACGGCGACGGCTGGGATATTTCTATTGGAAAGGTAAAAGCGGAAAAATGCCTTCCTATCATTACGGTTCTTACATTAGCGGCAACCGGCTCTGAAATGGATGCAGGCGGCGTTATCACGAATCCGGAAACGAAAGAAAAGGTGGGAATGGCGTATCCGGTTATGCAGCCGAAAGTATCGTTCTTAGATCCGACGCTGACGTATTCCGTAAGCAAGTATCAGACAGCCTGCGGAGCAGCAGATATTTTATCTCATATTTGGGAAACGTATTTTAATGAAAGCGGAAAAAGCATGTATATGTTGGATCGGTTCATGGAAGGATTGATGAAGACCGTTATCCAATACACGCCGATTGCGCTGGCAGAGCCAGATAACTATGAAGCACGGGCAAATTTGATGTGGACTTCTTCCTGGGCAATTAATGGGTTTGCCAGGGCTTGTCAGACTTGCGCGTGGTCTTGCCATCCGATCGAACATGAATTGTCGGCCTTTTATGATATTACCCATGGTTTAGGTCTGGCGATTTTAACGCCTCGCTGGATGCAGTATGTATTAGATGATGAGTCTGCGCCGAAATTTAAAGAATATGGCGTGAATGTATGGGGAATAGATCCTTCCTTGCCGGATAAAGAAGCAGCGGAACAGGCTATTGCCAAAACAGCAGAATTTTTATTTGATACGCTAGGACTTAGCCGGACGCTGACGGAAATCGGAATTGATGAAACACACTTTGACGAAATGGCGAAAAAAGCTTGTAATGGCGGTGTGTTGAAAGGATTCCGGCCGCTGATGCAGGAAGATATTCGGAAAATTTATGAAATGTGCTTATAAAGAAAAAAAGAGCTTCTGTACAGAAGCTCTTTTTTTCTTTATTTTTGCCGATGATTTTTCATGTCCTGATCTACAAAAGTCTGCGCAGCCGGATCAAATTCTTGTCCGGTATATTCTGTATTAATTTTTATAGAGCCGGTGAGTACGCTGTCGCGAAGTGCCTGTAGTTTTTCTGCTATGCTGGCAGGGACGGAGTCAGAAATTGCCAAGCGGACGACATCCGGATTTTCCAGGCCAATGACCGTGATATCGTGTGTGAGAGCTCCATTTTTGTGATCTTTAGCGGACTGAACGATTGCTACGCTGGAATCTGCAACGGCGGAGCCAATGAAGATCGGCGATACTGTTGTCCAGTCAATTACATTTCCGATTTCTTTTACCTTGCCGTTTGTTTGGGCAATCACATCATTGACGCCGAATCTTCCGCCGTTCAGCATCGTATAAATAATATCGCAGCCAGCGGCTATCTCACCTTTGGCGGCAGTTGCATTGATTTCATTGTTATCTAAGTTTCCCGTAAAATGGGTATAAAATACGGCATTGGGATTTGCTCTCATCAGGCCGTCATAGAATGCAGCACGGGCTTGCAGGCCAGGTTTTGGCCAGGCGCCGGAAATATGGCCGACTTTATTTGTTTCTGTCATGTAACCGGCCAGAGCTCCTGCAAGGAAGGCGGATTGTTCCTGATCCACTTTATAGCTGCTCATATTTGCGCCTTTTACATTCCCCTGAATAACGACAAATTGTATGTCGGGAAATTCCTGACTGACGATAGATACGGGGCCGTTGCATTGGCCGCCGTGTGCGATAATAAGCTGAGGGTGTTCTTTTGCCAGATCGCGAAGCGCTTCTGTCAGGAGCTGCGCATCAGAAGTGGCCGATACGTCAGAAAGGCATTTGACGTTTGTTGTGACTTCCTGCGCAATGCGCTGATAACCGCGGTACCCTGCTTCCATGAAGCCGTTGTCTTTAGCTGTTCCGGGAAGAAGAACTGAGATTTCTGGTGCTGTCGCGCCGGCAGGCATTTCCGTAACGGCAGCACGAACGCCGCAGGTCATAAAAAGGGCACAGGCAGCAAGGAGCGATGCAGCTTTTTTTGATACGTTCATAGTAGATACCTCCTAAAAAATAGATAGTGATGTATAAAAAAGATAACAAAAAAATAAACTGCGGTCAAGAATAGAGGCAAGAGGATAGCAGATAAAGAATATAGCAGATATATAAGAAGACGCGGAGAAATAGGAGACGTGTATTTTTTATGATGCAAGCGGAATTTTTGGCATACTGTTCTTCTGCTTTCTGTGTGAAGTGAGGTATAAGAAAGGCGAAGGATAAACGTTTTTTATTTTTAGAAAGTGCGACGATGGGCAGCAAAATGCAGGAAAAAGAAAGTCATGGGAAAAGCCGAACAGCGTGTGCTGCCAGAGAAAGAGAGGTGCAGGGAAGCGGAATAGCGGTTAAGAAAATCGAATGAGGCAGAGACGGTTTGGACGAGGTGGTTTAAAAGACGGCAGAGCGGTATTGCAGGGCTGCGCAGCGCAGAGTGAAAAGCCGGAATAGTCTGGTTAGTGCTGTCAGCCGGAATGTCGCAGCTGAAAACAAAAAATGTAACTAGCAATGGGGCAAATACGCAGTATTTTGCAGACTGTGATCGGGTGCTGTACAAAAGCAGAATGGCTTTACTGATTGCGACGATGTGCAAGCGATATGTGTTGAGAAAATTTCCCAACTATTATAGATATTTGGTATAATAAAAGTATTCCTAGAAAAGGAGGAGTGTCATATGAACTATAGAGTAGAAAAAGATTCCATTGGGGAGGTTCGGGTAGAAGCGGATAAGCTGTGGGGACCTCAGACACAGAGAAGTTTTGAAAATTTTCGCATAGGGACGGAAAAGATACCAGCGGAAATGGTGCGGGTATTTGCCATTTTAAAACGGTCTTGTGCGGTGGCAAATAAAGAGCTTCATGAGATAGATGAAGAAAGAGCCGATGCGATCATTGCGGCGTGCGATGATATCTTAGCCGGTAAATTGGATGGCAATTTTCCTCTGGCTGTGTGGCAGACGGGAAGCGGTACGCAGTTTAATATGAATATGAACGAAGTAATTGCGCACCGAGCCATGGAAATTTTAGCGGAAGCGGGAAAAACTCTTTCCGTACATCCCAATGATCATGTAAACCATGGGCAGAGTTCTAACGATACATTTCCTACGGCATTGCATATGGTGGGAGTGATGATGCTGCATGATACGCTGTTTCCTGCCATGGACGAGATTCAGCGGGTGTTGAAGGAGAAAGAAGAGGCGTTTTCACATATCGTAAAAATTGGCCGTACCCATTTGCAGGATGCAACGCCGCTTACGGTGGGCCAGGAAATCAGCGGCTGGAGACGCATGATAGCGCGGTGCCGGGAAATGCTGGAAATGGGCGCGCAATATATATCCGATCTGGCTATCGGCGGAACGGCTGTGGGAACGGGGATAAACTGTCCTGTCGGATTTCCGGCTATCGTTGTACGGGAAATCAGCAAATATATGGGCTGCACATTTAAAGAAGCGCCGAATAAATTCCATGCGCTGACCAGCAAAGATGAAATTGCAGTAGTTCATGGCATGCTGAAAGCGTTGGCGGCAGATGCGATGAAAATTGCCAATGATGTGCGTTGGCTGGCCAGCGGTCCGCGGTGCGGGATTGGAGAACTGATTATTCCGGCAAATGAACCGGGAAGCTCTATTATGCCGAGTAAGGTAAATCCGACGCAGGCAGAGGCGTTGACGATGATTGCGGTTCAGGTAATGGGCAATGATGCGACGGTAGGATTTGCGGCGAGCCAGGGGAATTTCCAGCTTAATGTATTTATGCCGGTGATTGCGTATAATTTAATTCAATCGATTCGGTTGTTAGCCGATGGTCTGCGGTCGTTTACAGAAAAATGCCTGGTTGGGCTGGAAGTAAACAGTGAACGGATAGATCATCATTTACATCAGTCGCTGATTCTGATTACAGGACTGGTACCGCTTATCGGATACGATAAAGCGGCAGAAATTGCTAAAAAAGCAGCGAAAGAAAATATTACGCTTCGCGAATCGGCTCTCAGTACAGGATATGTCAGTGCAGAAGAGTATGATTTATATATGGATCCAAGAAAATTGGCTCGTAAATAAGTACAGAGAATAATGAAAGCCGGCTCTTTAAAAGAGCCGGCTTTCATTATTTTATAAGAGATATTTTTT
>UREG01000094.1 GCA_900546795.1 uncultured Veillonellaceae bacterium
GGCTGCCAGCCGATACCAACTCGGTACCAGTAATATACACTCAAAAGAAAGCCGACCCCCATCAGAAATTCCATTACGATCAAATGCAGCGGCATAACAAAAGCGATTCCATACAGAAGCCAGGTCATATATTTCCGAATCTTCTCATTGGAATCGCTGTGTACTGAAATCATACGACACAACCTTTCCTGTTCGTTTGATTTCATTATAATGCATATTCAGTTTTATTGTCTACTTAATGCAGTTTTTCCCTGCCGCGCAGCCAGCGCCGCGCTTCTCCTAAAATGTATAACGAGCCGACCACGCAGACAACGTCTCCTTCTTTAGCTTCTGCATACGCACGTTCCAGACCTTCTGCAACGCTGCCGCACCCTTCTGCCTGACAAGGAAGCGTTTTCGCTAATTTCTTGGGATCCCAACTGCGAGGCGTCGGCGCCGGCACACAAAAGACCCGATCTTCCGGAGTAAACAGCGCGCCAACAATAGAGCCCACATCTTTATCCGTAAGTGCGGCATATACAAATATCCGCTTTTTCCCTTTAAACGTTTCTTCATATGCCGCATTAAAGGTTTCTATTCCAGCCGGATTATGCGCCCCATCCAGCACGGTCGGCACCGGGCCGGGAATCACTTCAAACCGTCCGGGCCATACAGCTCGGGCAAGGCCTTCCCGCAAATGGTCACCGGTCAGGCGTTTCTCCTGTTTCATCACACAGGTGATCGCCATAGCCGCTACGCCGGCATTTACCGCCTGATGGATTCCGCGGAGAGTCGTAAACAGCATCGCAGTTTTTCCATCAAATTCCCAGTTGAGCATCTGTCCTTTATCAAACACATGCCGTCCGGAAACTGCAAAATGTTTTCCCCATACATATATCGGCGCTTTCTTGGCCCTTGCTTCTTTTTGTATCACTTTCAGCGCATTTTGCTGTGCTGCGGTGACAACCGGCACTCCGGCTTTAATGATACCGGATTTGCAGGCTGCGATTTCTTCTATCGTCTCGCCGCACTGCGCCATGTGATCTAGCGTTACATTCGTGATAACAGAAACGATCGGAGTGATGACGTTCGTTGAATCCAGCGTACCGCCTAATCCAACTTCAATTACCGCATACTCCACCTTTTTCTTTGCAAAGTAATAAAATGCCGCTGCTGTCAACAGTTCAAATGCAGTAGGCGGCTCCACGCCGTCTGCAATGATCTTTTCCGCTTTCGCCCGAACTGCAGTCATTGCGTCGGCAAAATCTTCTTCCGATATATCAGAACCATTGACTGCCATACGCTCCGTATAGGATTCCAAATGGGGAGAAATATATCTCCCCACGGATATCCCGCTGTTTTCTATCACAGAAGCGATCATTGCCGTTACGGATCCTTTTCCGTTCGTACCAGTTACATGAATCGTTTTGTATTCTTTTTGCGGATTGCCCAACTCTTTCAGCAGCGCCTGTATCCGTTCCAATCCCAGCTGCATCCCGTATACTGCAGCCTCTTCGATATAGTGAACCGCTTCTTCGTACGTCATAGATCAAACCTCGCTTATAGTTTTTGCAAATCAGCAAGACGGCTTTCCAATTTTGCCATTTTATCCTGATAGTCCGCTAGTTTTTCCCGTTCTTTTTCTACCACCTGAACAGGAGCCTTCGCCAGAAATCCTTCGTTCGACAATTTGCCGTTCAAACGGGAAATTTCTTTTTCCAACTGGCCTTTTTCTTTATTAAGGCGAGCCATTTCTTTTTCTACATCGATCAAATCTTTCATCGGCAGATATACTTCTGCTCCCGGAACTACCGTAACTACTGCATTGTCCGGTTTTTCCGCTTCTGCAGACAATATCGTTACTTTTTCCGCATAAGCCAGAGACATGAAATACTCTTCATGCGTCCGGATCAGTCCGGCAATTCGTTCATCCTGAGGAATGAGAATAACTTCTGCTTTTTTGCCAAGCGGAACATTTGATTCAGCCCGCATGTTCCGAATTCCACGGATCGCTTTGATGAACAGATCCATATCTTTTTCCTCTTCGCTGTATTGCCATTGCGGGTTTTGTTTCGGCCAAGCGGAAATGACAATGCTTTCCCCTTCATGAGGCAAATGCTGCCAAATATGTTCTGTAACAAACGGCATAAACGGATGGAGAAGCTGAAGGGTATGCGACAATACATATACCAGAATATACTGTGCTGTTTTTCTGCTTCGTTCGTCATCGTTATCATACAAACGTTTCTTAGCCAGTTCGATATACCAGTCGCAGTATGAGTTCCAGATAAAGTCATATACGCTGTCTGCAGCGGCTCCCAGTTCAAATTTGTCCAAGTTCGCCGTTACCTGAGCGATCGTTTCATTATACCGGTTCAAAATCCATTTATCTGCCAACGTAAAGTCTTTTTCTTCCGGAACAAAGGCGGCATCATATTCATTCAGGTTCATCAGCACAAATTTAGCTGCATTCCATATTTTATTAGCAAAGTTTCGATTGGCTTCCACCCGTTCCATGTAGAAACGCATATCATTGCCCGGTGTATTGCCGGTAACCAGGGTAAACCGCAGCGCGTCGGCTCCATATTGCTCTGCCACTTCCAGCGGATCTATCCCATTGCCCAGCGATTTGCTCATTTTCCGTCCCTGGCTGTCTCGAACCAGACCATGAATAAATACATGTTTAAACGGCACATCTTTCATAAAGTCCAGTCCCGTGAACATCATACGAGCCACCCAGAAGAAAATGATGTCATATCCTGTAACCAGCACGTTCGTAGGATAGAAGTGCTTCAATTCTTTTGTTTCTTCCGGCCACCCCATCGTGGAGAACGGCCATAATGCAGAACTAAACCAGGTATCCAACACGTCTGGATCCTGTTCCACGCTGCCGCCGCAATGCGGGCATACCGTAATATCTTCACGGCTTACGATCGTTTCATGGCAATCTTTGCAGTACCAGGCAGGTATCCGATGCCCCCACCAGAGCTGGCGGGAAATACACCAGTCCCGAATATTTTCCAGCCAATGCATATACGTTCTGGTAAAGCGTTCCGGTACAAATACGGTTTCCCCTTTTTCCACCGCTTCAATTGCCGGTTTTGCCAGCGGTTCCATTCGTACGAACCATTGTTTTGTCGTCAGAGGCTCTACCGTCGTATGGCAGCGCGAACAATGTCCGACAGCATGATCATGCTCTTCGATATGGTCTAAATATCCCTGGGCATCCAGATCTGCGATGATCGCTTTGCGCGCTTCATACCGATCCATAGCCGCATATTTTCCGGCCAGTTCATTCATCGTACCGTCCAGATTCATTACAACCATATTTTCTAACTGATGACGCAGCCCCATTTCAAAGTCGTTCGGGTCATGAGCCGGCGTAATTTTTACAGCGCCCGTACCAAATTCTTTATCGACATATTCATCAGCAATAACGGGAATCTCTCTTCCTACCAACGGTAAAAGCAGCGTTTTGCCAATAAAGTCTTTATAGCGGTCATCTTCCGGATTCACCGCAACCGCCTGGTCGCCAATCATCGTTTCCGGCCGCGTCGTAGCGATCAGAACAAATTTATTTTCTTCTCCTACAACCGGATATTTGATATACCATAAATGCCCTGTTTCATTTTCGTGTTCGACTTCAATATCGCTCAGCGCCGTACTGCACCGAGGACACCAGTTGGTAATACGGCTTCCTTGATAGATCAGCCCTTTTTCATACAGCGATACAAATACTTCCCGCACCGCTTTTGCGCAAACCTCATCCATGGTAAACCGTTCCCGGCTCCAATCGCAGGACGCACCCAGCCGGCGTACCTGTTTTACGATGCGTTCATGGAATTTTTCTTTCCATTCCCATACGCGTTCAATAAATTTTTCCCGGCCTAAATCGTATCGGGTTTTTCCTTCTTCTTTTGCCAGCATCTCTTCTACTTTGATCTGCGTAGCGATCCCTGCATGGTCCGTACCGGGCAGCCACAATACATTATACCCCTGCATCCGTTTGAACCGGATCAATATATCCTGAAGAGTATCGTCGAGCGCATGTCCCATATGAAGCTGCCCCGTAACATTCGGCGGCGGCAAAACGATACTGAACGGTTCTCTCGTTTCATCTACTTCTTCATGAAAATATCCTTTTTCTTCCCAGAACTGATAGAGCTTTTCTTCTATTTGACTGGGATCGTATTTGTCTAAATTTTTAAACTCAGCCATCTTTTTCCCTCCTAAAAAAATAAGCCCTTCCGCCCATATAGGACGAAAGAGCTTTAACTTCCGCGGTACCACCCACATTATTGCCTGCCGGCAATCACTCTTCTGCGTAACGTGCAGAATCCGGACAGCGCTTTCCTGCTGCCAGCTCCGGGGTGACGTATCCGTTCGGTACCTATCTGCATCTCAGCTCCTGCAAACTCTCTGTAAGGCCTTGCGGACTTCTTCCCATCATCACTTTTATATATCGATTATCCATTACTATAACAATATTCCCGTATCTTGTCAATTCTCCCTTTGCAAAGAAGCCGTTTCTTCCAAAACTTCTGCGATATTTTGCAGCACCCGGCTTCTTCCCGTATGCTTCAGCGAAGAATAGCCGACAGGCGGAAACAATGCCGGATAATTTGCTTTTAATACATTCATCGCTTTTTGTTTCTCAGACATGTTGAGCTTATCCGCTTTAGTACTCACAATCATCAGAGGAACGCCATGAGAAACAAGCCATTCATACGCTTCTTTATCGATCGGAAGGTCTGGATGCCGCATGTCGATAAGCAAACAAAGCAGCGCCAATCGTTCTGCATTTTCCACATAGTCTGCAATAAATGTGCTCCAGAATTTTTTATTGTCTCTGCCCGTTTTAGCATATCCATATCCGGGAAGATCCACCAGCATCCATTCCTGGCGGCGCTCTTTTTCGCCTTCTCTTTGCCGGATCGTGATTTCAAAAAAGTTTATTGTCCTCGTTTTTCCCGGCGTGCCGCTTACCAATGCCAGACCGCGATGATTGCACAGGGAATTGATCAAACTGGATTTCCCTACATTGGATCGTCCCAAAAAGGCAATTTCCGGCAGGGTTCCCTCCGGATACTGGCTTGGTTTTACTGCCGACGCCAAATATTTTGATTTAATGACTTCTATCGATGGAATCGTTGTTTTCATATCATTTCACCAATGCATGCGGCAGCACTTCATTCATATGGGAAACCAATATAAACTCCAGTTCTTTCCGCGCAGATTCCGGAATTTCTTTAATATCCCGCTGATTCGTTTTAGGCAGAATGATCTTTTTCATCCCTTCCCGATGAGCTGCAAGAACTTTTTCTTTTATCCCGCCTACCGGAAGAACGGTACCCCGCAGCGTAACTTCCCCGGTCATAGCAACATCTTTATGTACAGGAATGCCTGCCAGCGCCGAAATCATAGCCGTCGCCATCGTAATCCCTGCCGACGGGCCATCTTTTCTGATAGCGCCTTCCGGCAGATGAATATGGAGG
>UREG01000095.1 GCA_900546795.1 uncultured Veillonellaceae bacterium
TACATACTTAGACGTTCCATATGTGAATGAAGATGGAACTGCAAATTATGGTGTATATATAGATAGCGGCATAGGAAGAAGCGGCGTACTACGATTTACTCATTACGAGGAAGCCCGCAGAAGTCAAGTTCAATACGAACAACGAGCCTATCACGGCAGTCCCTATTCGTTTACTCACTTTGATGCGATTGGGAATGGAGGCGGAATGTTAGGAAGACGGTAAAAGCAATGAAAGAGAAGAGAAAATCCAGAGAGGGGATAGCGGAAGACTGCTTGTATCGTAACAAAAAGCTCTGAAAGAAATGAGGCGAACAGCTCCAAGCGTCCTTCTTTTAGATATTGGCGGTCTTAGGAGAAACGTCTGAAAAATAGGGAATGGGCAAGATATAAAAGCGAGGCATTGTCATCTTGCAATATAATTTAAATGGAATGAAACGGGAATGATTGTGTATTGAGTTGTCCTATGGTACACTAAAAAGAAAAAGGTTTTTATCATGTTGAGAAATGGTATAGATATTATTGAAATAGAACGGGTTCGTTTTTTGGCAGATTTGCATATCAAAAGAGGGTCTCGTTTTTTTACATTGTATGAGATTTCGTATTGTCAGAGCAAAGGCAAGCAGAACTATGCTTCCTTTGCCGGGATTTTTGCCGCAAAAGAAGCGTTTGTAAAGGCCTTGGGTATTGGATTTCGATGGGGGACGTGGACGGATATTGAAGTGCGGCATGACGAATGGGGTGCGCCGTATATCCATGCGGGCGGAGCTTATGGAGCGCGTTTGAAGGAGCTGGGAGCAAAACAGGTGCACCTTTCTATTAGTCATTCTCGGTTATATGCTGTGGCAGAAGTCATATTGGAGGGCTGCATATGAGATTGGTTACAGGAAATGAAATGAAAACAATAGATCAGAAGGCGATGATGGAATATGGGCTGCCGCCTGTTGTACTGATGGAAAATGCCGGGGCTGCTGTCGTTCGCCACAGCAGTAAAGAAGTGGACTGGGCAGGAAAGCGAGTATGTATCGTCTGCGGAAAAGGAAATAACGGCGGAGACGGTTTCGTAATTGCGCGATATGCGGAAAATGCCGGGGCAGACGTTATCGTATTTTATATCGGCGAGCGAAAAAAATATTCAGAAGAAGCGCAGCATCATTTTCAAATCATGGAGCATTTAGATTGTGCGATACATAAATTGAGAGAAAATGAAAATCGGGATATTTTTTTCCATCATATCCGTAATGCCGATATCATTGTCGATGCTATTTTAGGAACCGGGATACAAGGCGCTGTGCGACCGTTTGAAGAAGAACTGATTCATACGATCAATCAGAATACGGGGTATACGATTGCTGTAGATATCCCATCGGGAATTAACAGCGATACAGGAGAAGGTGAAGTTGCCGTACAGGCGGATGTGACGGTAACGTTCGGCTGTTATAAACAGGGGATGTTTTTCTATCCGGGAAAAGCCTGCTGCGGCAAGGTCTATTTAGATACGATCGGAATGCCAAGAGCTTTGCTGCGGGGCCTTTCTTTGACGGAACTTTTAGACCAGAGTCAGATTCGAGACGCGATTATTCCCCGGACTCCAGACAGCCATAAGGGGCGGAATGGGTTTATCGGCATTATTGCCGGTTCAAACGGAATGTCGGGCGCTGCGCTGATGGCCGGAATTGGAGCGCTGAGAGGCGGAGCCGGCAAAGTAAATGTACTGGTGCCGGAAGCGATTTTTGATCAGTGCGCCTGGAAGTATCCGGAATTGATGACGAAAGGAATCGGCGATACGTACAGCACTCATTTCACCAAGATCCATGAAAGCTTATGCTGCGCCGTGGCGCAGCTGTGGCAGGCCGCTGCTATTGGACCGGGTCTGGGGCGGTCCAATGATACGAAAGTGTTTATACAGGCGATGCTTAAACGGCTGTCGATCCCGCTGGTGCTTGACGCAGATGCGCTGTATTTATTGAAAGGGGAGCAGGAGTTGGTTCGGTCGTATCAGAGTGTGATCATCATGACTCCGCATATGGGAGAGTTTGCTCATTTGACGGGAAAAGATACGGAAACGCTGTTGCGAAATAAAATTGAGGAAGCCAGAGCATTTGCAAGGGACTGGAATTGTATTCTGGTATTAAAGGGGGCGCCTACGGTCATTGCGCTGCCGGAAGGCAATGTATATGTGAATAATACGGGAAATTCCGGTATGGCTACCGGCGGTATGGGCGATGTGCTGACCGGACTGATTGTTTCTTTGCTGGGGCAGGGCTTGCACGGAGATATGGCCGCGGCAGTAGGCGCATATATCCACGGCGCCGGCGGAGATCGGTTATGGGAAGAATTCGGCGATCGGGGATATCGGGCGACGGAAGTGGCAGATCAGATTCCGCGGGTTATTCGGGATATTGTAGGGAAAAAGTAACATGAAGTATGCGTATACAAGATAGGCCAATCTATTCTCTTGCGTTATAAATTATAGTATAATAGTAGGGATATATCGTAAAGGAGTTTTGCATAAGGAGTGATATTGTGAAAAAAATATGGTTGGCTTTTTTATGTGTGTTGTGTACCTGGATGTTTTCTCCATGGGGCGGAACTGCAGAAGCAGCCGGAGATATTACGGCAGTTCGGTGGGTCACGCGCAACGATGCAGCTAACCCATATGTCCGAATTGTATTTGACCTGTCTAAACCGATCCAAACTATTGCGGAAATGTCGGGCACTGAATTGACCGTTACATTAAAAGACGCAAAGTTAAAAGGCGATATAGATTTGCTGTATAAAATGAATCCGGATATAGCCAGTAAGATGGAATTAAAAAAAGGAAGCAATAATATAACGGCAGTTATTACGCTGCCAAACGCGATTCCCATGAATCAGGTTAAGGTGTTTGCATTAAAGAAAGACGATGCCAACAAAAAGCCGCCGCGGCTGGTAGTGGATATACCGAAGAAAAAAGCTCCGGTCGCATTTCGGACGACACCGGGTCTGAAGGGTAAAATCATTGCGATCGATCCCGGTCATGGCGGAACCGATGTAGGTGCGATTGGTGCAAAAGGAACGTATGAAAAAAATATTACGCTGCCGATTTCGCTGAAAGTACAGGAAAAGTTGGCAGCGAAGGGCGCTAAGGTGGTAATGACCCGCACTGCGGATAAAGATGTGTATGGTCCGCATGCGGATGCGGTATCAGAATTGCAGGCCCGTGTGGATATCGGGGAAAATGGCAAGGCTGATGTGTTTGTCAGCATCCATATCGATTCCTTTGTAAATGGGGAAGTAGGCGGCATTACCAGTTATTATATGGCGGGCAGTTCCTATGGCAATGCGCTGGCTGCTTACATTCACCGGCGCATGAATAAGGCGGTAGATTTTGGCGACCGCAATGTCCGAACGGCTGATTTTTATGTATTGAATAAATCGTCCATGCCGGCAGTATTGCTGGAAATTGGATTTATTTCCAATCCTAGCCAGGAAAAAGCGTTGAATGACCCGGCGACTCAGGATAAGATCGCCCAGAGTATCGTAGAGGGTATTGAGGATTATTTCAATGCGTCCGGCAAGATATAGGAGGAATCGATGATGAAATATATAAAACAGGGACTGCTTGTTGTCATGGTGCTGTTGATGGGCCTGCTTGCCGGCTGCGGCGGCACAGCCGAACAGACGGCAGGAACGGCAAAAGAGGTAAAGGAAAATGTGCGTGTTACGATCCAGGTATATGAACCGGACAAGACGGCCAATTATTTGGAAGGCAAGCCGATAGAAATCACGCTGTCGGATAAGCCGGAAAAGGATATCATGCAGGCGATCTTGACGCAATGGAAAAAAGATAAGCTTCTGCTTTTGCCGGAAACGGCGGAAATCAATCGGATTGATGTCAAAGACGGCGTAGCTACGGTAGATATCAAGAAAGAGTCTCTCAAAGGAATGAGCGGCGGCAGTACAACGGAGCAGCTGGCGGTTGCGTCTATTGTAAACACGCTGACAGATGACAAAGCGATTCAGGAAGTACAGTTTTTGTTAGACGGCAAGAAAGCGGAAACCTTGAATGGACATGTCGATATCAGTAAACCGCTGAAACGAATGGATCAATATTTAAAACAGAAATAAGGGAAACCTCTCCTGCATAGCAGGAGAGGTTTTTTGTATACTGCGCAAAGAGCCGACCGGCTGCAATAGAAAAATAAAAATATAAAAAGGTTGACTGTATAAGTGCTATATACTTTATAGTTAAATAAAAAGAATGGCGGAGGTTGGTTATGTCGGAACAATTAGCGGTATTATCGAACGGAGACGCAGTATATCGATATGAGAAGAGCATCGTGGTCTTTTTTTCTGGAAAAAGAAAGGTACTGAGTACGTCCATATATAACGGCGGATATCACGAGGAGTATCAGGCTGTATATAATTATGACGGCAAGCAAGGCGCCGGCATGCCTTGCGAAATGTTGGCGGATACGTATACCGAGCATATGCGGCTGATATCTAAGCGCCTGGCATTAGATCCGGATAAGGTAAGCGGTATGGGCACTGCGGCTTGTATGGAATGCGTTGCAATAGAAACGATGAAGTATAAGGAGCTGACGGTAACGGCGATTGTTACGGGCGGTATTGAAACGAACGGAGGCCGTGTAGGCGATCCGGCAGAGCATTATCGGCCGGCAGAAAAGCCGGATAAATTTGGCACGATCAATATTATCTTAGTGCTGGACTGCGATATGCCTGCCGGCACGTTGGCGCGTGCTCTGGTTACTTGTACGGAAGCAAAGACTGCGGCGATTCAGGAATTGATGGCAGGGAGCCATTATTCCATGGGACTAGCGACCGGATCGGGAACGGATCAGACCATGATCGTTGCCAATGCAGAAAGTTCCTTGTATTTAGAAGGCGCCGGAAAGCATTCTAAAATGGGAGAATTGATTGGCAAAACGGTTATGAAAGCGGTAAAGAGGGCGCTGAAAAAGCAGACCGGTCTTTGCCCGGAGCGGCAGCATGATGTATTTCGCCGGCTGCGGCGGTTTGGTCTGCATACCGGGACTCTGTGGGAATCTTACCGGCAGAAGGCGGCTTCCAATGTGAAGCCGGAATACCTGGTCGCGGCGGAACAGCTGGGACAAGAGGAAGAGATGGTAACGTATACCTCTTTATACGTACATTTGCTGGATCAATGGATGTGGAACTTGCTGTCAGCAAATGAATTACAGTTGGGGGCAAAAGCGCTTCTTGATGTGATTGGCGGCGTATATGGCTGTGAGCCGGCCATGTACCCGGAAGGATCGATAGAAAGCTGCGTGAAGGCCTGGGGCTCGTTATTTAATGATATTGTGTATAAGAAACAAGTGAAAGAAGACGGCCATGAATCTGCGTAATCATATGGTATGGGGAGCTGTTTTGCTCATATGT
>UREG01000096.1 GCA_900546795.1 uncultured Veillonellaceae bacterium
AAGGGTGTCTTCTCTTTTTTATTCTTTTTGTAACATATGTATTGTAACTCTACAAGTGCCTGAGAATTCATAGATAAAGACACTTTTCAAGTTCGCCGATTTATGATACACTAAGTATGTATAAATATAGATTGGGGTGCACGATAACATGGCAAATATTAAAGCAGATAAACTGAATGCATTTTTAGAAGAAAGAAAAATTACGTCTTTTGCTGTAGAGGAATTAAAAGACCAGCTTCATACGGTTGTATATCGTTCGCATCTGGCAGTTTCCGGTCAGCAGCTTCCTTTTATCATTGTAACGGATGACAGCATTTATACGATGATGCAGGCACAGATTATCAGCGGTGTAGTAAAAGAAGAAAAACGAGCTTCTGTTTTGGAATACCTGAATGAATTAAACGAACGGTTCAAGAGCTTTAAATATACGCTGAGCAAAAATGGAGATATTATTTTGACCGTATGCATGCCTGTCAGCAGCGATAGCTTTGACGGCGCGCTGGCGGGAGCTCTGATCGATGTGATTCTCAACCATCTGGAAACCGAATATCCGGTTATGATGAAAAAGATTTGGGCTGAATAAGATGAATTAGCGAAACAGAGCAGTATAGACTGCTCTGTTTTTTATTGAAAAGGGGCACGGGTATGGGAGAAAAAGCATTTGTACATCTCCATAATCATACGGAATTTAGCTTGTTCGATGGGTTAAGCCGTATAAAAGATATGGTCAGCCGGGCTAAAGAATTAGGCATGCCGGCGATTGCAATTACAGACCATGGCAATATGTATGGGGCGATTAAGCTGTATAAAGAAGCGAAAAAACAGGGGATCAAACCGATCATAGGCTGTGAAGTGTATTTGACGAAAGGCTCGCGGTTTGAACATAAAACCGGAGAGCGGGAACGGCTGTATCATCTGATTTTGCTGGCAAAAAATCTGACGGGATATCAGAATCTCGTAAAGATTGTTTCCAAAGCATATACTGAAGGCGAAAACAACTATCATAAACCCCGGGCAGATCATGCGCTGCTGGAAGAATACCATGAAGGGATTATCGCGTTAAGTGCTTGTATTGAAGGGGAAATCCCACGGCAAATACTGGACTATGATGAAGAAGGCGCAAGAAAATCATTAGAATGGTATCTGTCTGTATTCGGCAGAGAAAATTTTTATCTGGAGATCCAAAACCACGGGCTGCCGGAAGAAGCAAAAGTGCGGAGTGTATTTAAAAAATGGGCGCAGGAATATGGTGTGAAAGTAGTCGCAACCAATGATTTTCACTATGTATATAAAGAAGATGCGCCGGCACAGGAAGTGAAGCTTTGTATTTCTACCGGCAGTACGCTGAATGATCCGAATCATTTTCGTTTTTCCAATGAAGAATTTTATTTAAAGAGCCGGGAAGAAATGGAACTGCTTTTTGCCGATATACCGGAGAGCTTGGATACGACACTGGAAATCGCCGATAAATGTAATCTGGAGCTGACGTTTGGTGCGCATCATATGCCGGACTTTCCGGTGCCGGAAGGAGAAACGACGAAATCCTATCTGCGGCAGTTATGCGAAGCTGCGATTCCCCGCGTATATGGACAAAATCGGCCGGACATACAGGAACGGCTGGAATATGAATTAGGAATCATTGATTCTATGGGTTTTAATGCATATTTTCTGATTGTATGGGATTATGTGCGCTTTGCCCGGGAGCACGACATTCTGGTAGGGCCCGGACGAGGATCTGCCGCTGGTTCGATCGTTGCTTACCTGTTGGGGATTACAGGCTTAGATCCGCTGAAATATCATTTGCTGTTTGAACGGTTCTTAAATCCGGAACGGGTAACGATGCCGGATATCGATATGGATTTTTGTTACGAAAAACGAGGCATGGTCATTGACTACGTATCGCAAAAATACGGAGCCGATCATGTAGCGCAGATTATTACATTTGGTACCCTGGGCGCTAAAGCTGTGCTGCGAGATGTAGGCCGAGTTATGGATATATCCATACCGGAGACGACACGTATCGTTAAAATGGTTCCCGTTGAATTGGGCATTACGCTGACAAAAGCGATGGAAATGAATCGAGAGCTAAAAGCGGAGTATGAAAACAATCAGCAAGTTCGGCAGATGATCGATTACGGCTTGCGGCTGGAAGGGCTGGCCCGCCATTCTTCAACCCATGCGGCGGGGATTGTCATATCGGCAAACCCGGTAGATGACTATGTGCCGCTTCAATATTCAAAAGAAGGATTTTTGACGACTCAGTACGATAAGGACTTGATTGAAGAACTGGGTCTGCTCAAAATGGACTTCCTGGGGCTTCGGACGTTGACGGTAATTGGCGATGCGCTGGAATTGATACGGAAGAATCGAGGCATTGACATCGATATCAACCAAATTCCGCTGGACGATGAAAAAGCATGCCGCCTGCTTTGCGACGGCGATACGTCCGGCGTATTTCAGATGGAATCCACCGGGATCACCAGTTTGGTAAAAGACTTGGCTCCGAAACACTTTGAAGATTTGATTCCATTAGTGGCGCTGTACCGGCCAGGTCCCCTTGGAAGCGGTATGGTCAGCGATTTTATTCAAGGCTGTCATGGAGAAAAGACGATAGAATATTTGCATCCGCTGCTGGAACCGATCTTAAAAGATACGTTCGGCGTTATTTTGTACCAGGAACAAGTTATGCAGATTGCCTCAGTAATGGGCGGCTTTACCTTTGGACAGGCTGATTTGCTGCGCCGGGCAATGGGCAAAAAGAAAGAAGATGTGCTGCTGGCACAGCGGGAAACCTTTTTGGCTGGTACGGATAAAAACGGTATCGACCGAGAGATCGCAAATAAAATTTTTGATTTAATGGTATATTTTTCCGGCTATGGATTTAATAAATCCCACAGCGCTCCCTATGCGTATGTGGCGTATCAAACTGCGTATTTAAAAGCGCATTACCGGCCGGAATTTATGGCGGCTACGATGACCAGCTTTATGCGGGATACGGAAAAGCTGAGCTATTATATCGGCGAGTGCCGTCATCATGGCGTAGCCGTCCTTACGCCGGACATCAATATCAGCGAACGAGGATTTTCGGTGCAGGGAGAAGCGATCCGGTTTGGACTTTCCGGCGTACGAAATGTAGGCGATAATGCGATTGAGGCCATATTGCGGGAACGGGAAAAAGGCGGCCCCTTTTCTTCTCTCGTGGATTTTTGCAGCCGTATCGATCTGCGGGCCGTTGGAAAGCGAGTGCAGGAGAGTCTGATCAAATGCGGAGCGATGGACTCTTTTGGACATGCCAGGGCGCAGCTCATGGAAGTGCTTCCTCAGGCGATGTCGATCGGTTCCCTGCGCAATAAAGATATCCAGTCCGGCCAAATGGGCTTGTTTGATATGGACGAAGGGCCTAGTGTTTCGGAAGACATTCAGTATCCCGACATACCGGAATGGCCGACAGATATGATTTTGGCAATGGAAAAAGAATATAATGGATTTTATATCAGCGGGCATCCGTTAGATAAATACGAAGAAGAGATGAAAAAGCTGTCGCCTATTTCTGTATTTTTCCAAGAAGACAGCTTGCAGTATGACGGCAGAGAAGTTACGGTAGGCGGCATCATCTTATCGCTTCGAGAAATTTTGACGCGGAGAAATGACAAAATGGCCATTATTCAGATAGAAGATTTTGGCAATACGATCGAAGTAATTCTATTTCCAAACGTGTATCGCAGCTGTGCTGCGCTGATACAAACCGATACGCCGGTAGTGGTTCGCGGACGTCTGCAAATAGAAGATGAAACCGCTAAAATACTGGCTGGTCAAGTATATGGACTAACCGATTATTTTAAGCAGGATGAAGGGGTATATGTCGTAATTCCCAAAGAGCGGGAAACGGCTGGCACCGAAGAGGCGCTGAAAGTGATCTTATCCCACTATCCCGGAGATACGCCGGTATTTTATAAACTAATGGGCAGCCGAAAAATTCTGAAAAAAGATCGGCGCCTTTGGGTGCGGGTCTGTGATGAGTTAAAGCAAGATCTGGAAAAATTACTGGGAAAAGATGCACTGCAGACAAAAAAATAAAGAATGACCCTATGGCGTAAAAAGAGAAGGCTGGATTTAGTGTCCGGGCCTTCTTTTTTGTATCAACTAAAAGTTAGGTCTATGTATACAGTACACTTTAAAAAAACTCTATTGAAAGACATAAGTTTTATATATAGAATAAAGAGGTGCTTTAATTTCATCAGAGCTGGAGGAATCGATATGAGAGAAATAAAATCTGTGCTGGTAGCCAATCGCGGTGAAATCGCCATTCGGGTATTTCGCGCGTGCAATGAAATGGGGATTCGCACGGTCGCTATATATTCTAAAGAAGATGCTTTGTCCCTTCACCGCAATCGGGCGGATGAGGCCTATTTAGTAGGAGAAGGAAAAAAGCCGGTAGAAGCGTACTTAGATATTGAAGACATTATTCGTATTGCTCATGAACACCATGTAGACGCTATCCATCCGGGATATGGATTTTTATCGGAAAATTGTGATTTGGCAAAACGCTGTGCAGAAGAAGGGATCATTTTTATTGGGCCTAAAATTGAACATCTGATCATGTTTGGGGATAAAATCAACGCCCGCATTCAGGCGGAAAAAGCGGGAATTCCTATGATACCCGGCAGCAACGGAGCCGTAAAAGATTTTGCTGAAGTAGAAGCATTTGCGAAAAAATTTGGCTATCCTATTATGATCAAAGCCGTTAATGGCGGCGGCGGACGGGGCATGCGGATGGTTGAGTCCGATGAAACGCTGCAGCTTGATTATGAACGGGCAAAATCAGAAGCGCTGGCAGCTTTTGGCAGCGATGAAGTATATATAGAAAAATGCATTATTAATCCGAAACACATCGAAGTGCAGATCATCGGCGATGAACATGGCAATATTGTTCACCTCTATGAACGGGACTGTTCCGTTCAGCGGCGGCATCAGAAAGTCGTGGAAATCGCGCCGGCATTCGCACTCTCTGAAACGCTGCGGGCAAATATTTGCGATGCTGCGCTGCGGCTGATGAAAAATGTGGGCTATGTCAATGCGGGTACGGTGGAATTTTTAGTTACTCCGGATGAACAGTTCTATTTTATCGAAGTAAACCCGCGTATCCAGGTAGAACATACGGTAACGGAAATGATCACGGGCATTGATATCGTGCAGACCCAGATACGGATTGCCGAGGGGTATCGGCTCGACAGCGCGGAAATTGGCATTTTGCAGCAA
>UREG01000097.1 GCA_900546795.1 uncultured Veillonellaceae bacterium
CTCGTTCTACTCTGCCGGTATCTACCGTAAACCCAATGCGATACCCCGCATCTTTGACCGCGCGGAGCACCGTTTCATTATATTCTCCTTCCGGATAGGCGATCATAATGCAGTCCCGCCCCGTGTGTTCTTTCAATGCAGCTCTTGCGCCCACCAGTTCGTTTTTCAGATTTTCCTGTGAAAGATCGGTCAGTCTTTTGTGATGCACCGTATGGGACTCAAAGGAAAAGTTATTTTTCGCCATTTCCTCTACCTGTGCCCAGCTAAGATACCGATGGTTTTCCGTATGGATTGCCGTATCTGTAATCAGAAATATCGCGCCTGTAAATCCATACTTTTTCATAATCGGATAGGCGTTTGTGTAATTGTCGGCATATCCGTCGTCAAACGTAATCAATATTGGCTTATCCGGCAGCGCAGCGCCATCGTTTATATATGCGTATAGTTCATCGGGCGTGATCGTATGATACCCGTTGTCATGCAGGTATTTCATCTGTTTTTCAAAATCTTCCGTCCGCATCACCAGAGCGCTCCAATATTGATCGTTGACCATATGGTAGTTCAGTACCGGAACGCCGGCAATCGAATAATGAAACGACGCCAAGTACATAATCCATACTGCCGCTATTACCATCGCAATCAAGCTAATTGCAGCCGTGCGAAGTTTTTTCATCGTATACCGCGACCTTTCTTGTGTTATTTCCAACGCACACTAGCGTACCATATCCTTCGTCAGGAAACAAGAAGATATTTGTCCTTCTTACCGAACCCTGCTATACTGAAAGCAGTATGAACACAGGGGGAATATTACGATGACATTATCTATTGTGCAGTGGCTGGGGTTTGGAGCCGCCTGCCTCATTATATTTTCAGCTATTTTTTATACGTTGTTTCACCAGAAAAAACAAACGATGGAAGGCATGAGCCTGGCAGGCCGTTCGTCCAGCGCTATTTTGGTAGCCGGCACGCTGGCCGGAACGATCGTCGGCGGCAGCGCAACGATGGGAACGGCTCAGCTGGCCTATTCTTCCGGATTTTCTGCCGCCTGGCTTGCCGTCGGCGGGTCTATCGGATTATTGCTGCTGGGATATGTCTATGCGCGGCCGCTTCGCCAAAGCGGGCTGCATACCATTTCTGAATTCATCGTCTATCATTATGGCCCTGCGGCGGGCTTCGTAGCGTCTTTGGTATCGGTATCCGGGATTTTTTTCAGTCTGGTAGCCAGCGGACTGTCGGGCATTCATTTTATCCAGCTTCTTTTTTCCTGTTCTGTTCTCACCGCTGCTGCGATCCTCATGCTGATCGTTCTCGTTTACGTTTTATTTGGCGGGCTAAAAGGAACCAGCATTTCCAGCCTTATCCGCAACGCCCTTCTTTATCTCGTTCTTATCGTAACCGGAATCATTGCCGCCAGCCAGCTGCTCTCTTTTTACCCGTCCCTTTGGGCTGTCGCCGTTAATCCGCAGTGGCATCCGGACGGCGCCCATTTGCCGGGGATTTTGGAAAATATCTTTTCCGTTGTCATCGGCATCACAGTTACGCAATCGTATGTGCAGGCTGTGTATTCCGGCAAAAACACGCAGGAAGCGGCACGGGGCTGTTACATTGCGGCTTGTATCGTCCTTCCCCTGTCTCTACCTCTCGTATTGACCGGAATCGCGATGCATCATACCCATCCAGACATGGCTGCCGTGCTTACCTTGCCGCAGTTTTTCATAGAATACTTGCCCCATTGGTTCGGCGGCATTGGACTGGGTACGTTATTCCTTACGATCATCGGCTCCATTTCAGGGCTTTCTCTCGGCGCGGCAACCTCTCTTACGGTCGACATTTTTCAGGACTTGCTCCGCATCAAAAATCCAAAAGCCCTGCTTTATATCCTGCGGGCTTGTTTGTGCTTTTGTACGATGGCAGCCTTTTCTCTCTCTATCGCCTATTATGATTCCCAGATATTAACGTGGAACTTTCTCTCCTTTTCTCTTCGCGGAAGCGGCGTCTTCCTGCTGCTTCTTCTGGCAGTCCTCAACAAAAAGGACGCTACGCCAAGACAGGCCAGTTTCACCATTACTGCCAGTACCGTGTTAGCATGTCTGGCTCTTACCTATCCTCTGGGAAATCTCACGCCCCTAAATACCGGCATCGGCGCCAGCCTTTGTTTCCTGCTGGCGGCCTGGGTCTGGAACCATTTTCGCCACAATAATCGACTGCATTAAAATATCCCATACCGAAACGCTGTCTTTCTAACCGTCGTTTCGGTATGGGATATTCTTATTTTTCCCTATTTACGTTCGCATGCAGCGTAAAAATTGTTATTTCCCGGCTGCATCCAATCCGTATAGGAAGCCAGTGCCCTGCTCCCCGATTCACATATCCAACCGATTCACCGCGGCTATACGTCCCCCGCAGGTACGGATAGCCAAAAGAAAACAGATTTTTTCCTCCAATAGTAATTTGTCCTCCATGCGTATGCCCGGCCAGCGTCAGCGGCACAGCGTAAGAAAATCCGTCTTCCAAACAATCAGAATGATGTGCCAGCAGCAGCGTAAAAGCGCCGGGCGGAACAAACGCCATCGCTTCTTTCATATATTCTTGGCGCTCCTCATCCATTTCTTTTCCTTTTTTCTCCGGATAGTCTACCCCGGCTATATAAAAAGGAACCGCGCCTTCTTTTGCCAGATATGCTTCATTTTTCAGTATCCGCACCGGTGTGCGCCGAAGCATGTCCGTAATGGCTTCAAAGTCCCGGCGGTGTTCATGATTGCCGTAAATATAATCGATGCCGTCCGGAAAAAACCGGCTCTTTTCTTTCAATATCGGCTCTATATCTTCGAGCATAGACATTTCATCGACCAGGTCGCCTGTAATCACAACCTTGTCTGCTCCGGCAGCTGCCGCCTCATCCAACGCCTTTGAAAAATCATGCGCAGAAATATACACGCCCATATGCATGTCAGAAATCTGCGCGATTTTATATCCGTTCAGCGATTTCGGAAGATTCGCATAGGAAAAATCTTTTTTCACAACGGTAAGCGGCAAACTTCCCAGCGTAAATCCCCACGCAGCTGCAGCAAGAAGCGCCATATATACAAGGCGTACAGCCGTTTTCATAACTGTACCGCTCTGTTTCCGATATCGATGCCGCAATGCTGCCGCCGCGGCTGCCGGTGTTCCTGCGGCAATGGCCGTACACCAGGCATATCCGGCCATCGCAGCCCAAAATCCGATGCTCTCCGCCAGGCTTTCCCGCCAATACGGAAACGCGGCATGATTTATATATACCGCCGTCCAGGCAAGCAGTGTGCCATAGAGCAGCTTCCGGCCCTGTTTCCTGTCATAGAGTCCGATATACGAACACAGCCGCAGCGCCAACAAATCCAACAGCAGCAGTATGCACATTGCGGCGCTGAAAAATTTCATATCCATACGCTATCGTACCTTCCCAGCCAGTTTCCCATGAGGGCCGGCCCAGGGAACAGAAGTAAACTCTTCTCTAGAAAGCCATCGCCAACTCCCCGTCTCATCCAAAACATCCCGGCGGTCCGTATGTCCGAAAAATGCCTGCATCAGCCATTTCTGATGACTGAATACGTGCGAAAGAGCAAGCGGCGCGCTGTCTGAAAACCGCACTGAAACACCGGCTTCGTTAAGCAGTTCTTTCAAGGCTTCTTTCCCTTCTTCTTTTGTATCGGTCCGCACTGCCGGAAATTCCCACATGGACGCCAGCAATCCGGTGTCCGGACGGCGGTGAAGCAAATACATACCATCGTTTTCTAAAATAACTGCGGTAATATGATATACGGGCACCTCGCCTTTTTTCTTTCGTACCGGCAATTCGGTTTCCAATCCCAGCCGGCGGCTTTCACAGCAAAAATCCAGCGGACAGTTTTCACATCGCGGCGCTTTCGGAATGCAGATACCGGCTCCCAAATCCATCAACGCTTCGTTGAAATCGCCGGGCCGGTCTAACGGCAGCTGTTGTTGTACAAGAGCCGTAATTGCTTTTTTCGTTCGAGCCTGCAAGATATCGGACCGTATAGCATACAGCCGGGCAAAAATCCGCAGCACATTTCCATCAACGGCCGGTTCCGGCTTTCCAAAAGCAATGCTCGTTACTGCGCCTGCCGTATACTCGCCGACTCCTTTCAGCGATTGAAACGCTTTTTTCTCCGCCGGTATCGCTCCGCCATATTGGACACATACTTCCTGCACCGCCTGATGCAGATTTTTAGCCCGCTGATAATACCCCAGCCCCTGCCAGGCTTTCAAAACTTCTTCTTCCGGCGCGGCTGCTAACGCTTCTACCGTGGGAAATTTTTCCATCCAACTATAAAAATACGGTTTAACTGCTTCTACCTTCGTCTGCTGCAGCATGATTTCCGATACCCATATCCGATAGGGATCTTTATTTTCCCGCCACGGCAATTCCCGTTTATTTCCATCAAACCAGGCCAGCAGCTCGCCGGCCCACAATACCTCTTTATTCAAACGCGTCTACCTCTTTCAATTCCATTGCTTCTACTTCTTCATTATCTCTGCCGAACGAAACATATCCTTTTATCTTTTTCCCTTTCAGCATAGCCGGCAGCCACGCCCGATCCCCTTTCCACATGCGGTCAAAGGGAAGACGGTCTGTATCAAACCACCGCGGTTCCATTTCCGTTGTTTCCTGCACGTCTCCCGTCCAGTTCCGCACAATATATACCCAATTGTCATGTGTCAGTTCCGGCTCATAGGGAAAACAAAAGTCCAGATAGCCTACGGCTTCCAAATCCTCTTCCTTCGCTTTCAGGCCGCTTTCTTCCCAAAGCTCCCGCACAGCACAAGCTAAAAACGTTTCCCCCTCTTCTAACTTTCCGCCGAACCCATTCCACTTGCCTTTTCCAAACCCTCTTTTTTTACGGCCCAGCAGCAGCTGCCCTTTTTCATTTATCACCAGACATAAGGTCGTCGATCGCATCGTATATCCCTTCTTTTTTTGTTCTTATTAATTGCGCTTTGATCGTATTTTCTTCAAATATGATTATTTGATTCCGTTACTTATCTTCTTTGAAATAGAAAAATATTGCCTGCTTTTCAGAAAGGCTACACCCTTTTTGG
>UREG01000098.1 GCA_900546795.1 uncultured Veillonellaceae bacterium
GCCTTTGCGTTTCCTCGATGGTTACCGTCCGGTCCTGCATTGGCACGGAGATACGTTTGATCTGCCCGAAGGTGCTGAACTGCTGGCCTCCACCCCCGTGACCCCGCACCAGGCATTCCGCATGGGCAATCATGTGCTGGCATTGCAGTTTCATCCAGAGGTCGATGCGGATAAGCTGGAAAGATGGTTCGTCGGACATGCCTGTGAGTTGGCCCGCGCCGCAATCGATCCTCGCCGTCTGCGCGATGAGACCAAACGTGCGGGTGAAAGCGCCAAAGAAACCGGACAGGCGCTTTTGCGCGAGTGGATAGACCAGTGGTAAAGGGATGCTAACAAGCAATGAAGAACGCGCAGCCGTTGGGGTGCGCGTTTTTTTGTATCGTGGAGGCCACAGGTTGGAGAAGCGGGGCACTAAGGGCAAAGCAGATTTCCATTCGATGAGAAAAGGGGGAGCTGTACGTTTTTCTCTTAACGATTTCCAGCATCCCCGCCGTCGAAAAAACGGTTCATTTCTGCTTCGTTGGGGAGTTCTTCGGGCGAAAGCATACCTTGCAGACGTCCTTTCCCAAACAGGACAATCCGCGAGGCCATTCTTTGGGCTTGCGGCAACCCATGTGAGACGAGAAGGATGGGATAGCGCTCCGCCAGCTTGAGGAGCAGGTTTTCGATGGTGTGGGTTGTCGCGGGATCGAGGGATGCCGTGGGTTCGTCGAGGAGCAGGATTTCCGGTTCGAGCGCCAGCGTACGGGCAAGGCAGAGGCGTTGCTGCTGCCCCCCCGAAAGTATCGAAGCCGGTTCGCGCAGGCGTGAACTGACGTCGTGCCAGAGCCCCACCTCCGTCAGGCTGCGTTCCATCCGCTCCCGCCACTCCGAAGCGGGGAAGGCTGTCGCCAGCTGGTGGGGGAGCAGCATGTTCTGCCGGATGCTGGCGGGCAGGATGTTGGGCGTCTGGAAGACCATGCCCACGCGGCGGCGCAGGTCGGAGAGTGCGGCCTCTCCCGTGCGTCCGGCATAGATCGGGCGGAGTCCGCCGCCTAACCGGAGTTCGGCCTCGCCGGACGTCCGGCAGCCGGGCAGGCATTCGTTCAGGCGGTTCAGGGCGCGGAGGAAGGTCGTCTTGCCCGATCCTGAGCGTCCGAGCAGGACGGTGACGCCTTCGGCCGGGATGTCCAGGGTGATGTCATGGAGGATTGTGCGTTCGTGAAAGGCGACGGAAAGCCGCCGGATGCGTGCTGCCAGCGTCATGCGGAAACTCCCTCCCGCAGGGAACAGGCGTCCTTGCGGCGTTGATAGCGGGCGTGCAGCCACCATGCGGCGAGCAGAAGGCCCCCGGAAAGCAGCAGAAGCGTCAGCGAGGCTCCGAAGCCGCGTTCGAGTTCTTCCGGCGTCTGGTATTGGGCCGCCGTGTAATAGATAAAGAAGGGCAGGGCCTCGAAGCGCACGGCGAGGCCGGACGGAAGGCCCGCGTTGGCGACCACGCCGGTCAGCAGGATGACAGCCGTGTCTTCGGCGGCGCGGCCCATGGCCAGCATGATGCCGCCGAGGATGCCACGGCTGGCTTGCGGCACGAGGATATGGCGGACTATCTGGCGAAAAAAGGGCTGCCCTTCCGTCAGGCCCATGAAGTGGTCGGACAGGCAGTGCATTACTGCATCGAACACAAGAAAGTACTGGCCGACCTGACGCTGGAAGAATTCAAAGCCTTCTCGCCGCTTTTTGAAGAGGATATCCAGGACGCGATTACGATTGAAGCGTGCATCGCAGGACGGAAAAATTACAACGGCACTGCGCCGGAATCGGTAGCTCGCCAGATCCGGGACGCAAAAGAACAGCTGGAAAAGAATGAAAAAATCACATCCATGTGGTATGATATAGCGGAAAGCGCTGTAGAGGCGTAACATCGCCGCAAGATACCGTCTGCTTTGGCAGGCGGTATTTTTATGAGAGGAGGCAGTATGAAAAAACTATTTAAAGGAAATTTTGTATATACGCCGGAGCCGGATCGGCTCTGTATAGAAGAAGGCAGGTATCTTCTGACAGAAGACGGTGTAATAAAAGGCTTTTTCGCGGAGCCGCCGCAAGGTGCGCCGGAAGCGGAAGATCTGGGCGGCGGGCTGGTATTTCCCGCGTTCAGCGACACGCACATTCACGGCCCGCAGTTTCCGATGGCAGGTCTTGGCATGGATAAAGAACTGCTGCCCTGGCTGGAAACCTATACCTTTCCCATGGAACGGCGCTATGCGGACAACGACCTGGCGGAAGCCCTGTACAAACGGTTTTTCCATGACTTGTGGCTGCACGGCACCCTGCATATATCCGCGTTTACGACCGTTCATAAAGAAAGTGCGTTCCGGTTCATGGAACTCATGGAAGAAGCGGGCATCGGCGGCTATGCCGGCAAAGTGAATATGGATCGGAACAGCCCGGACTATCTGCAGGAAGATTCTCGCCGCTCCCTGGAAGAAACGAAAGAATTAATCGAGCGAAGCCGGGCGCTGCGCCGCGTATCCTATATTCTGACTCCGCGGTTCGTTCCGTCTGTCACGCCGGAGCTGATGACCGCGCTGGGACGGCTGGCAGAGGAATATGACCTGCCGATTCAGTCTCATTTATCGGAAAACCAGGGCGAACTCGACTGGGTCGCATCGCTTCACCCCGAATGCGCGTCGTATACGGACGTATATCAAACCTACGGCCTGCTGCGGCCGGGAAAAACGATCATGGCGCACTGCATCTGGCTGAATGAAAGGGAACGGCAGCAGCTCAAAGAACAGGGCGTATGGATCGCCCACTGCGCCATGTCCAACCTCGATCTGGCAAGCGGGATTATGCCGCTGCGGACGTATTTGGACGAGGGGCAGCGCTGCACCCTGGCGAGCGATATCGCCGGCGGTCATGCGATGGCGATGCCGAGAAATATCGTGGCGACGATTCAGGCAGCCAACATGAAAACGGTAGAAACCGGCTGCGGCCGCGTGAGCCTGACCGAAACGCTGTATTTGGCAACGAAAGGAAGCGGCGCCTTTTTCGGCAATACCGGCAGCTTTGAACCGGGCTATGCCTTTGACGCCATCGTAACCCGGCCGATCGAACCGGATCACCCGATTGCCTATACGCGGCAGGAACAGGTGGAAAAATTTATTTATGGCTACGAAGCGGGCATGATCGAAAAACGATACCGCTTAGGAACCTGCCTTCCCAAGCCGTTTTGCTAAAAATAAAGGGAGAAAGTGCAAAAATAAATTAGAATTTAATTAAAAATTGGAAAAATCAGGCGGAAATCCTTTGACACTATACGGTGGTTATAGTAAAATAAATCATTGCAAATGCTATGAAATATGTGGAGGAATCGCATTTCTGTCGATAGCCAAATAAAATAAGCAAGGTTCCAAAATAAACAGTGAACCTTGCTTTATTTGTCGTTATACAGGGATTTTTTGGTTCCGATCTGGCCATGTGCGGCCATAAAAATTTTAAGGGGTGAGGAGATAGCATGTTCAAACCTGTACAAGTTGGGAAAAGAACCCGATATACGTATGCAAAAATCAATGAAGTATTGGAAATGCCTCATTTGTTGGATTTGCAGTGCAAATCTTATGAATGGTTTTTGGAAAAAGGCTTAACGGATATTTTCCGTGATATTTCTCCGATTGAAGATGCATCGGGAAATCTGGCTCTTTCTTTTGAAAGTTTTAAACTCGGTGAACCGAAATACGATATCCCGGCATGTAAAGAACGGGACGCTACGTATGCGGCGCCGCTTCGGGTACAGATCCGTTTGGCCAACCGGGAAACCGGCGAGATCAAAGACCAGGAAGTATTTATGGGGGATTTCCCTCTTATTACCGATACGGGAACTTTCATTATCAACGGTGCAGAACGTGTCATCGTCAGCCAGCTCGTTCGTTCTCCGGGCGTATACTACGGCCGGGAAATCGATACGATGGGCGTGTCGCTCTACAGCTCCACGGTCATTCCGAACCGCGGCGCGTGGATTGAATTGGAAACCGACGCTTCCGGCGTGGTATATGTCCGCATCGACCGGAACCGTAAAATCCCGTCGACTGTTTTAATCCGTGCCCTCGGCTGGGCATCCAATGCGTCGATTCTCGAACTCTTTTACGATGATCCCCGCATTGCCGCTACGCTTGAAAAAGACCCGACCGACTCGCAGGAAGAAGCGCTCGTAGAAATCTACAAAAAACTCCGTCCGGGCGAACCGCCGACGGTAGAAAGCGCGCGCAACCTCTTTGAAGGCCTCTTCTTTGACGACCGCCGCTACGATCTGGCGCGCGTAGGCCGCTACAAATTAGGCAAAAAACTGGGCTGGAAACACCGCCTGATGGGCAAAACGCTCCATGAACCGATCGTCAACATGGAAACCGGAGAAGTCATTCTCGAAGCCGGCCGCACCATCGGCGTAGACGAAGAACAGCTCCTGGAAGCGAGCGGCGTTTTCTCCGGCGAAGGCATGGTGGAAGTTTTCATTGAAAAACCGGATAAAACGGTATATAAAGTGATCTGCAACAACTGCAACCTGCCGTATGAACACCGGACGATCACTCGGGAAGATATCATTGCGCATATCAGCTACCTCCTGAACCTGATGGACGGTTTCGGCACGGTAGACGACATCGACCATTTGGGCAACCGCCGTCTGCGCTGCGTAGGCGAACTGCTGCAAAACCAGTTCCGCATCGGCCTGACCCGTATGGAACGCGTTGTCAAAGAACGCATGCAGATCCAGGATACGGATATGATCACGCCGCAGGCGCTCATCAATATCCGGCCGGTAGTCGCTTCTATAAAAGAATTCTTCGGTTCCAGCCAGCTGTCCCAGTTTAT
>UREG01000099.1 GCA_900546795.1 uncultured Veillonellaceae bacterium
GGGGGCTTTAAATTGGTAGGAGCAGAAACAAGAATAACTTCAGCGCCAGCAAGCAGCGCTGCTTTTGCAATCGCATATCCCATCGTTCCGCTGGAACGATTGCCGATATACCGCACCGGATCGATCGGTTCTTGTGTACCGCCAGCGGTTACCAGCACTTTACACCCTTTTAACCGGTCAGTCTTTCCAACTTCCAGTTCTACAAAATCCACAATTTCTTCCGGTTCCGGAAGGCGGCCGATTCCATCTGTACCGCAGGCCAAATGGCCGGAAGCCGGCGGGATAAACACATAGCCATATTGTTTTAGTTTCTCTATATTATGCTGCGTAATAGGATTCGTATACATCTGACTATTCATCGCCGGAGCAAAAATCACTTTTGTCTTTGTTGCCATGATGGTTGTGCTCAGCATATCATCCGCAATTCCATTTGCAGTTTTGCCTAAAATATTGGCCGTTGCCGGTGCAATTACAAAGGCGTCAGCAAGGCTTGCCAACGCGATATGTTCTACATTCCAATGGGTAACTTCGCTCCACATGGATACCGTTACCGGGTTTCCTGTAATTTCCCGGAGTGTAAGCGGCGTAATGATTTTAGTCGCATTCTCCGTCATGATACAATGTACATCTGCTCCTTTTTTCCGCAGACGACTGGCAATTTCCGCAGCTTTATAAGCTGCTATACCGCCGCATATCCCCAATACGATGTGTTTTCCCTCAAGCATTTGGATTCTCCTTATTTGCCGGATTCGTAAGTTATTTTTCCATTAAAAATTTCTTCCATAGCAATGGATACGGTCTTATTCGTATCCGCTTCAGCCAAGGCTGGATCGCCATCCGTTAACTGCCGAGCACGGCGGGCAGCCAACGTAACCAAGGTATATTTACTGTCTACTTTTTTTGTCAATTCATCGATAGGTGGTTTTATTAACATGTGTATTCACTCCTACTGTTCATATTTTTTGTAAATATCTTTAATTTGTTCTTTATTACGGGAAATTTTGCAAGATTCCGCAACTAAAATAGACGAAACCTTTTCAACCGCTTCTTCCAGTATATCATTTATAACTATATAATCATAGCGATGAGATAATGCCAATTCCTGACTGGCCAGCGCCAGCCGCTTATCGATTACTTCCGCGCTGTCCGTATCCCGCCCCCGCAGCCGTTTAGACAACGTTTCCAAGGATGGCGGAACGATATAAATAAACACCCCATCTGAAAATTTATCTTTTACCTGCATAGCGCCTTGGATATCAATTTCCAAGATCACATTTTTTCCTTCGCGCAGCAGTTCTTCCACATGTGCTTTTGGGGTACCATAATAGTTATCGTATACTTTGGCATATTCAATAAAGCCGCCCTCTTCAATCAGCTTCTCAAAGGTTTCTTTGTCTCGAAAAAAATAATTGACTCCTTCTTGCTCCCCTACCCGAGGTTGGCGCGTCGTCATAGAAATAGAATATACCAGATTATGATACCGCTGCCGAAGCTCCTGACAGATCGTTCCCTTACCTGCGCCGGAAGGACCGGACAATACGATCAACAAGCCTTTATCTTTCATCATTAACTTCCTTTCTATTCCAGGAAATGCAAGACGCTTCTACTCAGCGTTCTGTACCTGCTCCCGTACCTTCTCCAGTTCGTTTTTCAATTTTACCACAGATTCTGTAATAAGCAAATCATTTCCTTTAGACCCAATCGTATTGATTTCCCGATTCATTTCCTGCACGATAAAATCCAATTTCCGGCCGACAATCTCTTCCGTTTCTGCCGCATGAATAAATTGTTGAAAATGACTGCGCAAACGAACGATTTCTTCCGTGATATCCGTCTTATCTGCAAAGACAGCTATTTCTTGAAGAAGGCGGGCTCTGTCGCTTTCAAGTCCAAAACGCTGCATTAATTCTTCCATTCGCTCTGTCAGACGGACTTCATATGCACGAAGTATTTCCGGAGACCGGCTCTCTATAGACGATACAACAGTTTCCATAAAGCGAATCCGAGAGAGTATATCCCGCTTTAAGTTTTCGCCTTCTATACTGCGCATTGCCGTCATTTCCCGGCAAGCTTCTTCTACTGCCTGCGATACTGCGCTGCCTATTTTATCCATATCGCGCTCTGCTTCCTCAGCCGAAATCCAGTCTTTGCTGCAAGCCATCACGTCCCGAAGGCAAACGCTTTTTCCGTAATGCTTTTGGCTAAGCTGCTCCAACGCTTCCTGATAGGCTTGAAACAAGCTTTCGTCAACGACTACGTTCTTCTCCTGAACGCCTATTTCCTGTATCGTACAGTTTAATGTCATCTTCCCTCTGGCAAAATGACGGCTCAGCTGTTTTCTTAACGGGTCTTCCAAGATGGCATACCCTTTCGGCAAATAGATCCCGCATTCTAAAAAGCGATTATTTACCGATTTCACTTCTGCCGTCACGCGAACCATGTCGGTTTCATACACAGCTCTGCCAAATCCGGTCATACTTTTCATCTAATACCCTCACAATCTGCTCTGTATTTTTTCTATTGTATCATTTTTTGTTGGTTTTTACCAAAAAACTTTGCCTTTTTACAGTTTTTTATTTTACAATAAGCATATGTATGAAGGAGGTCCGCCATGAATTTAGATGGTTTTATTTTACAGCGCTTGGCCAAAGAACTGGAGGAAGCTCTTTGTACCGGGCAAATCACCAAAATATATCAATTAGATAGCCGCAGTTTATATTTTCGTATTCATGTAGGCTGCCAGCAGCATCACCTTATTCTGTCTTTGAAAAAAACGCCGATTCTTTATTTGGCTCCTACAGCGCCTGTGACGCCAGATACGCCGACAGGTCTTGCTATGCTGCTGCGCAAATATTTAGAAAACGGCCGCATCGGCGCGATACGGCAGTTAGACAAAGACCGTATCATCGTACTGGATATTGATGTAATGGGTGCCGATGGAAAATTGGTTACTCGCCGTATATACTGCGAGCTTATGGGAAAACACAGCAATTTTATCTTTACGGAAAACGGCATTATCTTAGACGCTCTGATCCGGCATCAGCAAGACACGGCAACCAGCCGGTTCATTGCGCCTAAAACTACATATGAACTGCCGCCCAACCATGCTCGAATGGACTTTACCGCTTTTTCTATTACTGAGTTAGAAGAAATTTTGCTGCATGCCGCTGTATCGGATAATACAGAAATCCCTATACACACAGCCATTCCTAAATTGTTTCACAGCATCCCATCTTATTTAGTAGAAGAACTTTGTCATCGAGCCAATCTGGATGGCAGTCAGCCGCTTTGCAGAGAAAACGTTTCTTTATGCGCCAATACGCTCTGCATGCTGGGAAAAGAAATTACTGCTGAAACTGTTCCCGCGTATTTGTATCATAAAAACGGCAAGTCCTTTCTTTCTCCCATTCGTTTGACATTTGCATCCGAGATACCCAAAGAAATTCCTGTACTATTGCAATTCTTTGCCGCTGCAGGAGAAAATGGCAGTCAGATTTCACAGGAGCAGGAACCCCTTCTGCATCTTGTGAAGCAGCATATCAAAAAATGTCGGCGTAAAATTGCTAATATTCAAAAAGATCTAACAGAAACAGCTGCAATGGATACCTGCCGTCTGTATGGAGATCTTCTCATGGCGCACGCTTACATGGACTGTCATTATAAAAAAGAGATCACCGTTACAAATTTATTCTCTGAAACGCAGGAAGCGGTTACGATTCCGCTTACTCCCGAAATCTCCCTTACGGACAATGCCAATCGGTATTACCGCAAATATACAAAGCTGCGCAATCGCATTCAAACCAGTGATACGTTGATCCAAGATGCGGAGCGTACGTTATCTTATTTGCAGTCTGTCGAATACAGTCTTACGCTTCCACTAAAAAAAGAAGAAATATACTCAATACGGCAGGAACTCGCGGATATGCGCATTTTATCGCAGAAAAACACGCATCCAAAACCGGTCAAAAATACTATGCATATGGTGTATACCAAAGATGGGTATACGATTTGGGTGGGAAAAAATAACCAGCAAAATGAAATGCTTTCCTTAAAAAAAGCGCATCCTTACGATCTCTGGTTCCATGCCAAAAATATTCCTGGCTCGCATGTTATTTTACGCTGTCATGATCAGGAACCAACAACTGAGATTCTTACAGCTGCTGCCCAACTTGCGGCATATTATAGCAAAGGAAAAAACAGTCCTAAGGTGGAAGTAGATTCGGTCCTCTGCCGGCAGCTGCGAAAACCAGCAGGTTCCCCGCCAGGATTTGTAGTATATGAAAATCAAAAAACATATCTGGTGCAGCCGGCAGCGTTATAATTACACCATATTCTATCCGCGGCGCTAAAAAACAAACTGCAGTCATTATTTCAATATAAGAAGAAGCAGGCGGGAAACAAATTTTACTGTTTCCCGCCTGCTTCTTCTTATATATAGTTTCTTTTCATACCGCTGTTCATCAGCACAACAGAATCATTTATGTATATAATTATACTTTGCCTTCATAATAATATTGAGTCCACATCGTTACTTCCGACAATGAAGGGTGCGGCGTCATGGTTTCTCCAATAGATAAGATAGAATGAGGATCCAATATACGGATAA
The DNA here is from genome assembly GCA_900546795.1 of uncultured Veillonellaceae bacterium. Lineage (GTDB taxonomy): Bacteria > Bacillota > Negativicutes > Veillonellales > Megasphaeraceae > UMGS915. The sequence goes on from UREG01000099.1 coordinate 4,607, forward strand.
TACCTGACTTTCTCAGCTGCTGTACGGTTAGCGAAGCAATATCTTCATTTACTGGAATCAGCGGTGTCTCGCCTGCATTCATTAGGTTGATAAACGGCTGGATCAGAATCGAGGCTTCCGGTCCAATGATATGAACGCCTAAGATTGTATTTGTTGGTCGATCTGCCACCACTTTAACAAAACCGTCATGAGGATCATTCGGCGTAAATCCCATCGCAAATCCTT
>UREG01000100.1 GCA_900546795.1 uncultured Veillonellaceae bacterium
CCCGCTCTACCGTATTGATCCCCATAGCGGCGGCATCTAACAGCACATCGACAACATGGTCGTCCAATAAGTTTATTTCATCTACATATAGAATGTTCCGATTCGCCTGCGCTAAAATCCCCGGTTCAAATATCTTCTCGCCAAATTTGATGGCATGCTCAATATCAAGCGTTCCCACCACACGGTCTTCTGTTGCGCTTACCGGCAGCTCAACCACTCTCATCGGCATGGTTTCTATGCCGCTCATACCGCCCTGTGCATAGTTCGCCGTACAGTCGCCGCACCATTGACTTGGCTCTTCCGGATCACAATGAAACTTACATCCGGCAATACAGTTCATGGCAGGAAGAAGCTCAGCCAGCGCCCGCACCGCCGTTGATTTTGCCGTCCCTTTTTCCCCTTTTATTAACACACCGCCTAACGCGGGATTGATCACATTTAAAATCAAAGCCAGTTTCATCGCTTCCTGACCTACAATTGCGGTAAATGAATACACTGCCGTTCGCTTCATTGCACACCCTCGATTCCGATAGTTTTTCCTATCATAAAATTTTTCACGTACTATCATAAACTATATGCTTAGTATACAGTCAAATGAATTATCCAATTCACTTATTGCCATAAATAAAATGCCTGTAAGGCAGAACCGCTTTACAGGCATTTATGATATTAAAATTTTCTTTCGTACATAAAGGTTACATTGGCGCCGGGTACATAATATTCATAATTGTTCAATACGTCTTCCCGATCGAATATATTCCGCCCCACCAGCCGGAACGTATCCAGATCCGTCGGCTGATAGCTCAGCGTAATCGTCATATCCAGACTGTTTTTAAGCTGATGATCTTTTATTTTGCTGCTGTTATGCTCCCGATTATAGTAAGCGTCTTCCCTGTCTAAATACGCAAACAAACGAGCGTCTGCCATAAATTTAGACTTATGGTAATTCAAACCGGCGTTCACAATATATCGAGCAGTGTCCTGCTCCCATTTTCCATCAGATTCGGCTTTAGGATTTTGAACAGTAAGCCCTGCCACAGCGGACCAAGCTGAAGAAAGTTTCTGAGAGTAGTTGATTTCCAACCCTGTATTTTCCCATTTATCCCGGTTTCTCATAATGTTTTTATCGTCTTCTGTTTTATCCCAGAAAAACTTATCTTTGACATCCATATAGAATATGTCGGCGCTCAAGGAACGGATATCATCTTCATACTTATAACCAACTTCATAGGACCAGCCTTGCTGCGGTTTCAAATCCGTATTAATTACGCCGTTATTGCTGCCGAAATAATAAAAGAACTGTGAAATAGAAGGCTGCATGAACGACTTGCCTACATTAAAATAGTAATTGGACTTCTCATTGATCTTATATCGTCCCTGTACCTGCGGCAGCAGTTGAAAATCGCTGTCCTGATAGGACGAAGAAGATAAATAGTATTCCCGCAGCCCTAAGATAAATTCCCATTTCTCCGTCGGATTAACGTCCCACGACTGATACAGTGAATAACTGTTGCGTCCGTTTTTATTAAGGGTAGAGCCCGACTGATTTTCCAAACTTTCCCTCGTTACATTGCCGCCCAACACCAGCGTATCGCTGCGGTCATTCAATAAAAGTGTCTTTTGCACATCTAAATTGAAGTTGTATCCGTCATATGTGCCGTCTGAACTCTTAGCAGGATAGCTTTTATCATATACGTTATCCTTTTTCATCGTATTATAGCCAAGGTTTGCTTTCCAGCCGGTCTCTGCATTATCATATACCAACGCATAATTATTATAGGTTGTATCAAAGATCCCTAATTTATTAATAATGCTTTCCCAATCTTTATATATGCCTGTCTGATATTTCAGGCTGCTTTTTACATGACCATAACTGAACAATAAATCATCAGTCACTGCCACATCTGCATATAACTGCTGCGATTCTCTATCCCGCAGATTAATTGCCGTCGTTCCATTCCCGGTACTGCCAGGATCATTTGCGTTATAAAAATCCTGCTTCCAGCTTTTTTTCATTCCCAAGTTGAAATAATCTGTCTGCAGTGTCAGACCAGCCTGCGTATCATATCCCATGCTGCCGTAAACACTGCCGCTGACTTTCCCTGTTTTTTGCGGGCGTTTTGTAATTACGTTGACTACGCCGCCCATTGCCTGCGGACCATATAAAACAGAGCCGGATCCTTTTACGATCTCGATCCTGTCGATCTGATCCATCGGTATATTCGTCAATGCCGAGCTATTCATAAAATTGCTCGGATTCCCGTTTACCAATACTAACGTGCCATTGTCAATGCCACGCATTCGGATCCGTGAAGTCATGCCGCCGTAGTCTTCCCCGTCCGGCGTATATGCATGGGCATTCATTTGTCCCAGATTCCGCACCGCTTCAAATACACTGCTGTATCCGCTGTTTTTAATTTCTTCACCGGTAATTACCTGTGTGTTGGCTGGCGTTTCCAACACGCTTTTCTGTGTTCTGGTAGCGGTTACTACCATGGGATCCAACGAAAAGGATTGCAGATCATCGGCAGCAAATGCTGTCATCCCCCCCATTAAAACGGCGCCAATTCCTGCGGTAATCAAATATTGTCTGCGTACTGATTTTTTCATCTTACTCGTCCCTTCATCTCTGTCTGATAACAAATTCCGGCATTCTTATATACAAGAGCTATGCAGTGAATACCATAAAAATAGTTTCTTCCCCTCATGTATACAATGACTTCCTTCATTTATTTGGTATAATAAACTATATACCTTTTATACAGTCAAGAAGCAAAGGGGATTTTTTTATGAACGAACGGGAAAATGCATATTATACTGCCGGCGAGCTGGCTTCATTATTTCATATCTCCAAACAAACATTGCTGTATTATGACAAAATGGATCTGCTCAAGCCAGAATTTATTTCCGAAAATAACTATCGTCATTACGCACTGCGCCAATATCTTACCTTGGAAATTATCATTAATTTGCGTAAACTGGATATTCCCATCGCCAAAATAAAAGAATATTTATCTCATCGTTCTCCAGAAACATTTCAGCGTCTTCTAGAGGAAAAAGCAGCCGAATGCGAAGCGTCTATCAAAAAAGCGCAAAAAATCCAGCAGCATATCCACGCCGTCTTCCATCAGCTCCAAAAAGTACAGGAAACCAAACTAGAGCAAATCACCCTCACCTTTCGCCCGCAGAAATATTTTTTTATTACCCCTCTTTCCAATCAGTTATCAAGCATGGAGGTAGTTAACAAGCTGGCGCAGCATAACCACACGGTGTTTGCACAGCAATATTTCAAAGAAAAAGCGGTCGGTTGGATAATTGATAAAACAGAATTCCTTTCCGGCAATCCTTCCCGCTCCAAAGCGTTCTTCTCTACTGTTACGGAAGATTTCCCGAAAAATCTTGCCTGCCTGCTGCGGCCCGCCGGATTATATATGACGCTGCGGTTTCAAGGAACTTTTTTCTCGCATACCGATCAAGTAATAGAAACTATCCAGTCTTTTATGCAAAAAAATAACCTGACCGCTGTCGGCGATATCTATGTCATGCCGCTGAAAAATCATTGGCTGACTCCCGATCCTGCCCAATACATCAACCAAGTTTCGATGCAGGTCGATTATCTCCAAAATGACTAATATTTTATGCCCACGATACACGAATGCCGTCCCTATCCCTTCACAGGTGTATGGACGGCATTCGTGTATCGTGTTATTGTTCTTTCGTCAGTATCCTTTTATCAAATGTTCTTCACTCATATCAAAAATATTGCCATAAGCTGCATTGGCAATCGCCTTCACTGCGTATCCCCCATGCTGTGTAGCATTGTATAAATACCGATCCGGCATATAGTAAATATGCTCCAGCCCTTTTAATCCCTGCAATGCCGGATCTTTCACATACTCCTGCTGAAATGTTCTCGACGCCTTTGTCATCTGTTTTCGCGGCGCGGATACCAAAAAGAAGTCTGGATCTGCGGCTACGACCAGCTCTTTAGGAATGTATTGCCCATTATATAAACCTACTTTCGAAATCCCATTGCACACGCGGGCTTTTTGACAAAATTCATCAAACATACAGCCTTTGCCGCCATAGCTGGTCATTTGGGATACCAGCATAACCGTCGGCATTGTTCCTGTTTGCCTTTTGAGCACTTGCTCTATTTCTTTCATTTGTTTTTCCATTTCACAAACGACAGACTCTCCCGCCGCTTTTTCCCCAACCGCAGCGGCAATCATTCGTATTGATTCTTTTACTTCCTCCAGCGTATCCGGCCCTTTGCATACCAAAACCGGAAATCCCATTTCCCGATATCCGTCAATCGCATTATGATCGGTCCAAGTCGATGCGATAATAAGATCAGGCTTTAGCTTTAATACGGCTTCAAATGGGTAGCTTCGCAGCTTCACGGGAATCTGCTCACTCTCTTTCACAATACAGGAAATCCCCGGATCTTCAGCCGCTATATTTACCGCCGCCATCCGTTCTGGCGGCACCACTCCCAATGTCATGACATCGAACCCTAAAGACAAGGTTAGAATACGCTGCGGCGGCTTGGAAAATGATAATACCGTGCCTTCGTAATCGGTCACCGTATAGCGGTATTCTGTCGCGGCTTGCCCCGGATCTGATGCTGCCGGCCCGCAGCCTGCAGCAAATAAAATAATGAAACAGCCGCATAGAAAAAATAACCTTTTCATCACGTTATATCATACTCCGTTTTAATGCGCATTCTGCCGGATACGCCTGCCGGCAGCCGCTTCCATACCAGCGGGCATAGCATC
>UREG01000101.1 GCA_900546795.1 uncultured Veillonellaceae bacterium
TCTTGATGACGACACTGTACATTTTGGCACCCTTCCTGTAACGGTTCGCCGCAATGCATACGGCCGGCAGTCCGGCAGCTTTCGCTGCCAGGGAGAAGTTGCCGGCTTAGGCACTCTTCCCATGACGTTTATTCGGGCTCCGTATATCGAGTCCGTTTCCCCTGACGTACGCGTACTTGCCAGCGTACAGGATCATATTGTAGGCGTCCAATATCAACGGCAGATCGCACTGTCCTTTCACCCGGAATTAGACAGCGATCCAACAATTCATCGCTGCTTTCTTGATATGATAGCATCTTCTGTATAACTAAAAGTCTGCTGAACTGTTTCAGCAGACTTTTTGACATTCTATCCCTCTCCATCCTGCGCTTTATTCCCCTATTCTAAAGGCTCTTTTTAAGCGCTCTTGCATCCAGCGTCTTACGCTTATCCTGATTATTTACCAGTCCTGAAATACAGTTAGATTTTCCTTACGATTCTCCCCTATCCTTCGCCCGCTTTTTGTCCAAGTCCGTCATACCATCCGCACTCCGAAGCAGCTCATTCCCTTTTCCACGTTGCCTCATATACGATAACTATGCCTTTTTCCATAAGCCACAAACTTCTTTTGCTTTGATTCCGCCGCAGATAAACCATGGCACTCTTTCTGGTCTGAGGAAAACCAATAAAACGCTTTTCCTTTACGTCATTACCACTCTTTGCATTGTACGCCATAAGCAAAAACCAGATATTTTCTTTACCTATATAAAAGAGGCAGACACAAGTGTCTGCCTCTTATTATTTCTTTTCACAATCTTCTTTTACTGCCGCCCCTACCGGACAAATCACAGCGCAATTGCCGCAATCAATACAAGAAGATACGACCTGAAACTGCCGTCCAATCCGAACGATCGCCTGCACAGGACAATCATCCATACATGCCCCGCACTGCACGCAGCAGTCTGTGATCCGATACATTATTCTACAACAGATGCACAGCGGCTGCAAAGCGTTGGATGCGCCGCATCCTGACCGACACTTTCCCGATGGATCCAGCACCGTTCGCATTTTTCATACGAAGATGCGGAAACGCTTACTTTCATTGCCGGATGATTTTCACCGGCAGCGGCCTGTTCCGGCGCCGCATCGGTACCTTCTACCAAGTGCGCTTCGCTGACGATCAAAAATGCCGCCAAGCTGTCTTGCATCGGTGCAAGGAAGCGATACGTATCTTCATCAGCATATACAGTAACCGCAGCATCCAGAGAGTGGCCAATGGTTTTTTCCTGCCGTGCGCCTTCCAGAACTTTCATGATATCACTGCGAAGATCCAGCAGTTTATCCCATTTTGCAGCCAGTTCTGCATCATTGTACTGCGGTTTGGCTTCCGGCCAGTTTGTCAATAATACGCTTTCTTCTTTATTGGCTACCTGCGGCATATACTGCCATACTTCTTCCGCTGTAAAGGAAAGTACAGGAGCTACCAGCCGCACGAGCGTATGAAGGATTTCATAAATAGCCGTCTGTGCAGACCGGCGCGCCGCCGCATCCTGTTTTTCTGCATACAGCCGGTCTTTCAGAATATCGAGATATACAGCGCTCAAATCTACGGTGCAGTAGTTATGAATCGTATGATACATCACATGGAACTGATAGTCTTCATATGCCTGCGTCACTTTATCGCGAACCTGTTCCAGACGAAGCAGCGCCCATTTATCCAGTTCTGTCATATCTTCATAAGACACGCTATGCACTGCCGGATCAAAGTCGTCCAGCGTTCCCAGCAGATACCGGAACGTATTGCGGATTTTGCGGTATACTTCCCCGAGCTGTTTCAAGATCTGCGGAGACAGACGCACGTCGCCCTGATAATCGGCAGAAGATACCCATAAACGCATGACGTCAGCGCCGTATTTGCTGATCACGTCGTCAGGAGCTACGGTATTGCCTACCGACTTACTCATCTTCCGCCCTTCTCCATCTACTACAAATCCATGGGTCAATACCGATTTATATGGAGCCACGCCATTTATCGCTACCGAAGTAAGCAAAGAGGAATGGAACCAGCCGCGATGCTGATCGCTGCCTTCAAGATACATTTCACAAGGATAATGCAGTTCCGGTCTCGTCGTCAATACCCCCTGATGGGTAGAGCCGCTGTCAAACCATACGTCCATGATATCGCTTTCTTTTGTAAACTCATCATGGCCGCAGTGCGGACAAGTAAAGCCTTCCGGAAGCAATTCTTTTGCCGTGTGAGTCCACCATGCATTGGAGCCTTCTGTTTCAAAGGCAGCCTGAACGGCTTGTACCGTTTCGTCATTGATAATATGTTCGCCGCATTTTTTACAATAGAAAATAGGAATCGGCACACCCCATACACGCTGACGGGAAATACACCAGTCGGCCCGGTCATGCACCATATTATAAATACGGTCATGGCCCCAGGACGGAATCCAGCGAACATTGTCGATCGCTTTAAGCGCTTCTTTGCGGTATCCGTCTACAGAAGAGAACCATTGTTCCGTTGCCCGATAAATTACAGGATTCTTACATCTCCAGCAATGTGCATACTGATGGTGCAGCGTGCTTTTTGCCAGCAATTTTCCTTCATGAGCCAGTTTTTTAATTACCGGTACTTCCGCTTCATGGATATCCATGCCGGCAAACTCTCCCGCTTCGTCCGTGAAATGACCGTCGCCTGTAACCGGACAGATGATTGGCAGATCCCAGCTGGCATATTTTTTTACTACGTCAAAGTCTTCCATACCATGTCCCGGAGCCGTATGCACCAAGCCGGTACCTGTTTCGAGCGTAACATGTTTGCCCAGCAGAATAGGAACTTTTCTGTCAAAGAACGGATGTTTAAATACCAGACCTTCGATATGTTTGCCGGTCATTTCGTCTGCCAGCACTTCATAGTCCTCGATTTTTGCCGCTTCCATCGTAGCTTTTACCAATTCTTTAGCCAAAAGATAATATTCATCGCCGGCTTTTACCCATACATACGTAAATTCTTCATTTGCACAAATTGCCACATTGGCCGGGATCGTCCAAGGCGTAGTGGTCCAGATAACTGCAAAGACTTTTTCCGGATCTGCCCCTTTCGGCATATGGCAGCTAACGTCTACCGCCGGGAATTTTACATAGATAGAAAAAGATTTTTTATCTTTATATTCGATTTCCGCTTCTGCCAGCGCCGTTTCACAGGACGTACACCAATATACGGATTTCAAGCCTTTATAGATGTAGCCTTTTTTTGCCATTTCGCCGAATACGCCGATCTGTTTTACTTCAATTTCCGGCTGCAGCGTCAGGTACGGATGATCCCAATCGCCGAGCACCCCGAAACGAATAAAATCTTTTTTCTGTTCTGCAATACATTCCAGCGCGTATTCCCGGCATTTTTCCCGCAAATCGATCGGATTCATTTCATGCCGGTTCAAACCTGTATTTTTGATAACCGCATGTTCGATCGGCAGGCCGTGCGTATCCCAGCCCGGAACGTATGCGGTATAATGGCCGGTCTGCGTTTTATATTTCATAATAATGTCTTTCAGGACTTTGTTCAGCGCATGGCCAATGTGCAGCTTTCCATTTGCATACGGAGGGCCGTCATGCAGGATAAATTTAGGCGCTCCTTCCCGCAGTTTCAAGCGTTTCTCATATATCTGATGTTCCTGCCACCATTTGATCATTTCCGGTTCCCGTTTCGGCAAATTGCCACGCATGGGGAATTCTGTTTCCGGCAGATGCAGTGTCTTACTGTAATCAACTTTTTCCATCGTATTTCCTCCTCATCGTACATATAGCTCATCAGCCATAAAGGCACTTCCATATAAAAAAATCCCCGTCCCTAAGGGACGAGGATATAATCACCGTGGTACCACCCTAATGACTGTATACAGCCACTTTATGCGTATAACGGCGCCGCCCGTCTGCTGGTTCGCAGCAGAAGCTCCCAAGTGATCCGTTTTATATCGTTCCTGCCCGGCTCGCACCTCTCCGGACTCTCTGCAAGGACCTTCCTATAAAACCGTCTTGTTCTTCGCTTTTTTGATATGATATCTTATTCTACTATGAAAGATATCTACCGTCAACGACGTTTTTCTAAAATCTTAAAATCTAATAAAAATCATGGCACCCTCTCTGGATTCTCCTATCAGGAAAAGAGAAAATCCGCATATAGGTTCCCCTCCCGGCTGCAGCTTCTTTACATTTGCAGTCTTAAGCCGGGTTAAGGCAGCGGCATATTTTTTATCCACCCTACATGCCATTTATCCCGCAGATAATTTCTGACATTCCACAACCATTTGGTAACAGGAGTAAAACATAAACGGAATTTCATGTGTTCGATCGGATCTTCGCCTTCAAAAACAGGTATCCTGGGAAGCAGCAGCG
>UREG01000102.1 GCA_900546795.1 uncultured Veillonellaceae bacterium
TACTGCACGACGATTGCCGACACGATCGCGCGCTTCCACCGTTTAGCGGGAGACGACGTGCTGTTTTTGACCGGCTCGGACGAGCACGGACAGAAAATCGAACGGGCGGCGGAGGCCAAAGGGGTAACGCCGATCGCCTATGTAGATGAAATCGTTGCGCTCTTTCAGAATCTCTGGAAAAAGCTCAATATTTCCAACGACGATTTTATCCGCACGACGGAGGAACGGCATGAAAAAGTAGTACAGGAATTATTCCAGAAAGCGTATGAAAAAGGGGACATCTATAAATCGGCATACGAAGGCTGGTACTGCACTCCGTGCGAAAGCTTCTGGCCGGAAAACAAATTGGATGAACGCCATGTTTGTCCGGACTGCGGCCGTCCGCTGGAACGGCTTAAAGAAGAAAGCTATTTCTTTAAAATGAGCAACTATGCCGATCGGTGGCTGCAGTTTATTGAAGAAAATCCGGACTTTATCCAGCCGGAATCGCGGCGCAATGAAATGATCGCGTTTGTAAAAAGCGGCTTGGAAGATCTTTGCGTCAGCCGGACTTCCTTCAGCTGGGGGATCAAGGTGCCGTTTGACCCGAAACACGTCGTATATGTCTGGTTTGACGCGCTGGTCAACTATCTGACGGCTGCCGGCTATGGGCAGGATGAAGAAAAATTCAAAAAATTCTGGCCAGCCGACACCCATCTGGTGGGGAAAGAAATCGTACGCTTCCATGCCATCATTTGGCCGATCATGCTGATGAGCCTTGATCTGCCGCTTCCGAAAAAAGTGTTTGGCCATGGCTGGCTCGTCGTCAACGGCGACAAGATGAGTAAATCCAAAGGCAACGTAGTCGATCCGATTCCTCTGATCGATACGTACGGCGCAGATCCGCTGCGGTACTACCTGCTGCGGGAAATCAGCCTGGGTCAGGACGGAAATTTCAGCCTGGAATCTTTTATTACCCGAATCAATGCAGATTTGGCAAACGATTTAGGGAACCTTCTTCACCGGACGCTGAGCATGGTGGAAAAATATCATGGCGGTATCGTAAAAGGAAATTCCTGCCCTGCCGACGTGGATACGGAGCTGTCTGACATGGCGGCAGCGGCTGCTTTCCGGTACGAAGAACATATGAACAACTGGAAAATTAACGACGCGTTGAAAGAAGTATGGGCGTTCATTTCCAGAGCCAATAAATACATTGACGAAACGGCGCCGTGGCTGTTGGCAAAAGACGAAGCTTCGGCAGCGCGCCTGGAATCGGTTATGTACAATTTGGCGGAAGCACTGCGGATTATTGCGATCCTTGCAGCGCCGGTGATTCCTTCCAGCGTGGAAAACATGTGGAAGCAGCTTGGCTTGGGTGAATTCAATGGAACGCTGGAACAGGCGAAAACCTGGGGGCTGTATCCGGCAGGTACGGCCGTAGCCAAAGGAGAACCGATTTTCCCGCGGTTTGAAATACCGGAACAGGAAGAAGCGGAAGAAGAACCGAAACGGGACATTATGCCGATCAAAGATCAGATCACGATAGACGAGTTTGATAAAATCGACTTGCGGGTTGGCGTAGTTCTGGAATGTGAAAAAGTGCCGAAAACGGACAAACTGCTGAAATTAAAGGTGGATTTGGGGACCGATGTACGAACGATTGTCAGCGGTATCGCGCTGCACTATAAACCGGAAGAAATGGTGGGCAAACATGTCATGATCGTAGCCAACTTAAAACCGGTAAAATTAAGAGGCATCGAGTCGCGAGGCATGATATTGGCGGCATCTGATGAAAACGGACGGCTGATCGTTCCTGAAGCCGAAGATATGCTGCCGGGAAGCCGGGTGAAATAATGGTACTATTTGATACGCACTGCCATTTGGATGACGAAGCGTTTGATGAAGACAGAGAAGCGGTTATCAGCCGGGCGATCGAGCAGGGACTGCAGTATATGGTCTGCCCGGGCGTGAATTTGGACAGCTCGAAAAAGGTGCAGGATCTGGCGGCGAAATATCCCCAGATCTACTGCGCCGTAGGGATTCATCCAGAAGATGCGTTTGATATTACCGACGACATGTACGATACGATTGAACGCTGGGCAGCGGAAAACCCTAAAGTCGTAGCCATCGGCGAGATCGGCCTGGATTACCATTACAAAGACGGCGCGCCGAGAGATGTGCAGAAAGAAGTATTTATCCGGCAGATAGAAATTGCCAAACGGGTAAATAAACCGATTATTATCCATGACCGGGACGCGCATGGAGATATGATGGAGATTATGAGAAAATACGCGCCGGACGTGCAGTTTGTGCTGCATTGCTATTCCGGCAGTTATGAATGGGCGGTAGAGATGATCCGTCTTGGCGCCTATATCAGCTTCTCCGGAACGATGGTATTTCCGAAATCTTCCAACTTGAAAAAGAGCGCAGGCAATCTGCCGCTGGAACGGCTGTTTGTAGAAACCGACTCTCCGTATTTAGCGCCGAATCCCTATCGGGGAAAACGGAACGAGCCGGCTTACGTCTATTATGTAGCCGAGGAAATGGCACGGCTCCGGGGAATGGAAACGGAAGAGATTGCCCGGATTACTACGAAAAACGGAAAAAACTTTTTTGGCATCATGGACTAAAAAGAGCAAAAGAAAAACCTCCGCTATGCGGAGGTTTTTTGCTGCAAAGAGCCATTAATCTTTCCAGAAATAAATGCCTTTGGTATTCGGCATGACAGAAGCTTTGAATACCGGTTCTTCAATGCCCTGGGCTTTTTGTTTTTTATAGTCGGCCAGAGCGATATAAGCATATTTAGCAAGGAACGTAATGGCGATCAAGTTGGTGATAGCCATGAGCGCCATGAACAGGTCGGCCAAATTCCAAACGAGGCTCAGTTCAGCGATAGAACCGAAGAACACCATGGCAGCCACGCAGATGCGGAAAATATGAAGCGTCGTTTTGCTTCCGTGAATGAAGGGGATATTGATTTCCCCATAATAATAGTTGCCGACGATCGAGCTGAAAGCAAACATAAATACAAGGATTGCCAGCGCGCTGGGAGCCCAGCTTCCTAAATACTGGCCCAGATTATACTGTACCAGTGCAATACCCGTCAGGCCGGTAGACGTATAATCGCCGATGACCAGTACGAGGAACGCAGAGGAGGTGCAGACGAGCAGGGTATCTACAAATACGCCGAACGCCTGAATTAACCCCTGTTTTACCGGATGAGAGGCAATCGCCGTAGCCGCCGCATTAGGAACCGATCCCATGCCGGCTTCGTTGGAAAAGAGACCGCGTTTGATACCGGTCATAATGGCTGCCGCAAAGCCGCCGCCAAACACCGCGTCAGGCGTAAATGCGTTGGATACGATCAGCACGAGCAGTCCCGGCAGTTTATCGATATTGACGAGCGTGATAAGAAGCGCCGTCAATATATATATGCCGGCCATGATAGGAACGAGCCATTCGGACAGACGGGCAATACGGGATACGCCGCCGAAAATAACCAGACCGGACAATACGGCAACTGCCGCGCCTACCATCGTGCGGTCCAAGCCAAACGCTGTTTCCAGGGACAAGGCGATCGTATTGGCCTGCACGGAATTGAAGATCAAACCGTAGGTTACGCTGATCAGCACGGCAAACAGCATGGACGCCCAACTGCTGCCCAGGGCGTTTTTGATATAATATGCCGGGCCGCCGTGAAAGCCGCCGTTTTCACGAGGCAGTTTGTAGATCTGAGCCAGCGTACTTTCCACGAAGCCGGTGGCGGAGCCAATAATGGAGATAACCCACATCCAAAATACAGCGCCCGGTCCGCCGGACACTACGGCGATTGCAATGCCGGCAATATTGCCGACGCCGACACGGGAAGCCGTGCTGACGCAGAACGCCTGGAAGGAAGAAATCTGATTGCCTTCCGTTTTTGTGCCGACCCCTTCGCCCATGAGACGAATCATTTCCGGGAGCATTGTAAGCTGCGTGAATTTCATTTTAAATGTGAACCAGAGTCCGCAGCCAACGAGCATGATGATAAGGACATACGACCACAGCACATCATTGACGGCAGAAACGGCCTGATTCAAAGCAGTAAACATGTTAACACCTTCTTTTTCTAAATTAATACATATCCTTAAAATATTATCATAAAAAAATTAAACAAAAATTAAAATAAAATAAAAACACGGCGTTGAAGAAAACGCCGTGTGATACATACCGATATAAGCGTTACTGCTGATAATATTCTATGAGCCCCTGGGTGCCGAGCTGATCTTTGCCTTCCTTCTGCAGTTCTTCATATAAAACCAGCACTTGATGAAGAACCGGAAGGGAGAGCTGCCGGTCCCGGCTTTCTTCTTCGGCTAGTTTCATATCTTTAATAAAATGCTTGATATAAAAT
>UREG01000103.1 GCA_900546795.1 uncultured Veillonellaceae bacterium
GTCCCGGTCAGCAGCTGCGGGCGAAGCGTCCCGGCCGATCGTGTCCTGTATCCCGGCTGCGCTCCGGTCTTTGACTACCGCAAGCAGGGTATTCAATCCGTTCAAGCTGCGGGGAAATCCGGTGTAAGCGTAGAGATGGACGAGGACTTCTTTGATTTCATTGACGGTCATGCCGTTATCCAGTCCGCGGGCGATTGCCGGGCGAAGCCGGTCCAGATCTCCCTGCGCGGTCAGGGCGGAAATCGCGGTAATGCTCTGCTGTTTCGGCGACAAATCCGCGGCGTGAGCAAGGGCGGCGCAGCCAAAGGCCTGAATAGCAAGTAAGGTCAGAAGTACGGCTTTTTTCAACATGAGTCATTCTCCTTTACGATAAAATAGCAAGCTTAGTTTTTGGAAGGATAGTCCGCCGGATTTACCGGTTCGAGCCAGGTAACCGAGCGGTCGGTGCGCTGTGAAATCGCTAAATGCGTCATGGTCTGATCCGCAGAAGCGCCGTGCCAGTGTTTCACGCCGGGCGGGCAGTAGACCACGTCGCCGGGGTGAAGAGTAACGACTTCTTTGCCCCATTCCTGGGTATAGCCGACGCCGGAAGTGACGATCAGCGTCTGGGCGCTGGGATGGATATGCCAGTTTGTCCGCGCGCCGGGAGCAAAGGTAACATAAGCGGCGTATACGTTCGATTCCGGATGCGGCTGCAGTACGGAAGTGACAAACGCTTCACCGGTAAAGTTTTGGCTTGCGGCGGCCTGTGTCCGCTGCAGTGCAATCGGCGTGACTTCCTGTGATGCGGCGCTGGCAAAAGCTGCGATGCCAAGCGTGAGAAATGCGGTGATAGACAGAAATTTCCGTGTCATAACATACTCTCCTTTATTCGGGGAATCAGATATGGCGGCCGTAGAAATCTTTCAGTTTCGCTACAAACTGATCGACGTATGCCGGAACGAAATAGGTTTGGATATGTGTTGCGCCGTCTACGAGGAACAGCTCTTTATCCTGCGTTCCGGTCGCTTTTTTATAAGCTTCCTGAGACATGTACAGGGAATCGGATTTGCTGCCTGCCATAAGAAGCAGCGGCTGATCGATCAATTCGATATTATCGGTAGCATCCCAGGTCATCAATTCCATCAGGCTGCTCGTCGTGTACGAGAACGTAGCGTTGGGATGACGATGGGTTTTGCCGTAATAGCTCATGCCTTCCCGATACAGATCGTTCGGGATTTTTGCGATGGCTTCTTCATCGATAGAATCAAAATCTACCGTACCGGAGATCGGCGTTTTGCCGGACAGTACCTGAGCGGCTCTGGCGTCCGATGCTTCATGGAGCCGTTTCTGCACCGTATCAAGGCCGGTGTTCATATAACCGTTTCTCCGTACTTCGCCGGTATTAAACATGCTCAGCGTTGCGACGGCTTTGAAGCGTTTGTCGGATTTAGCTGCATTGAGCGTATAACCGCCGCCGCCGCAGATGCCCAGAACGCCTAACCGATCCGGATCAACGCCGGGATAGGTAGAGATAAAATCTGCCATGCCATGAATATCTTCCGTCCGGTAATACGGTACGTCTAAATGCCGCGGTTCACCGCCGCTGGCTCCCTGATAGGCTGCGTCTGCCGTAATGGTGATATATCCCAGGCTGGCAAGCCGCTGTGCATACAGACCGGCAACCTGTTCTTTCGTGCCGCCGTTCGGGTGAGCGACGACGATGGCCGGATATTTTTTATTCGGGTCGTAATTGGCCGGCGTATATACGTTGGCGGCGATGGAAACGCCGTGGAGCGTATAGGAAACCGGATGGATGTTTACCTGGCCGGGAACGTTCTGCGTGATTGCGCCGCGGTATACCAGACCGTATGGATTTGCCGGCGGCGGGCTGTTCAGATCATCAGCGGCAAAAGCAGCGCCGCCAACACATAAGGTGAGCAAAGCTCCGGTTAAAAGGATTCGTTTGGAAAGTTTCATCGTACATCGTCCTTTCTAAGAAAATAGTGGAAATGAAGATAGATTTTATTGCCTGTCCTTTGTTACAATATAACTGTACAATACGGTAGCAGCTACCGGGCAAGAGGTTTTTTTAAAATTTTTTTAGGAGCGGATGCAGGATGTATACCATGAAACAGGTTTGTGAAATGACAGATCTTCCGTATGAAACATTAAAGTTTTATTGCAACAAGGGCCTGGTGCCGGAGCTAAGAAGAGATAAGAACAATTATCGCGTTTTTGAAGAACGGCAGGTACGATGGATAAAAAACCTGCACTGCCTGAAAAAATGCGGCATGAATATTGAAACGATCAAACGGTACTTGGCGCTGTGCCTGGAAGGAAAGGATTCGGTGCCGGAACGGATGGGCATGCTGGCCGTACAGAAAGAACAGCTGCTGAAAAAAGCAGAGGAGATCCAGGCGAATCTGGACTATATCGCGTTTAAAGAACAGCTGTACCGCGATATTCTCGATGGGAAGATTCCGTATAAAAGCGATCTTATCCGCACTCAGGAAGACGAAGAAGCTCCGCTGAAATAAAAAAAGCCAGGCTCCCTCTGCGGGGAACCTGGCTTTTTGCCATCGTGAATGCCGTATTGGGCAGGAAAGAATCAGAATGTGAGCGCGCCGGTCAGATACGATACGATGGTCATGACGATGGTCGTGCCAAACGCCCAGAAGAAAATAAATTTCTGGTGATCGATCATGTTGACGCGGGCCACGCTGATAAGGACCAGCGTAGCGGCGGCTAGCGGGCTTACCGGGAATCCGACCGTCATTTGGCCGAGTACGGCGGCGCGGCCGATCTGCACCGGGTCGATGCCAAGAGAAGAAGCCATTTCATAAATGACGGGCAGGACGCCGAAATAGTACGCGTCGGTGGGGAATACCAAACTAAGCGGCATACTGGTTACTGCAACGGAAAGCGGAAGCAGTCCGCCCATGTCCTGAGGGATCATGGAAACGAGGGCTTTTGCCATTTCCGAGATCATCTTCGTTTCAGAAAGGATACCGGTGAAGCAGCCGGCAGAAAAGATTAGCGTAACGATCATCAGCACTTCGCCGGCATAGGCTTTGAGCCGTTTCGTCTGGTCGTCCAGTTTAGGATAGTTGACCGTGATAGCCAGGGCAAATCCGATGATAAAGATCGTAGCCATCGGCATGATATCTGCCAGTAAGAGGGCGATCATAGCTACGGTCAAAATGCAGTTGAACCAGAACAGCTGCGGCCGTTTGGCGCTTTCATCTTCACCCAGGCCGTCAAAGGTATGCGCTTCCATATCCATAACGCCGAGGCGGGCCCGTTCTTTTTTGCCCACATAATAGCAGGCAAAGAGCACCCAGGCAATCCCGGCGAGCATAGCCGGAACAATCGGCGTAAAGATTACGGACGAATCGGCATGAAGCACTGCCATTACGCGGGTCGTCGGGCCGCTCCAGGGAAGCGGGTTCATGACGCCGGCTGCCATGCCCACGGCAAACGGCAGAATGAGCGGGTTCATTTTCAGCTTCGTTGTGATCGGCAGCATAGCGGAAACGGAAATGATAAAGGTGGTCGTACCGTCGCCGTCAAGGGATACGAGCATAGCCAAAATGGCGGCGCCGATCGTGATTTTGACCGGATCTCCTTTGACCAGTTTAAGGATTTTGTTTACCATCGGGTCAAACAGGCCGGCATCGATCATGAGACCAAAATAGATAACGGCGAAAATAGGGATCATTGCGGAAGGAGTTACCTTCAAAATACCGTTGATCATCATCTTGCCGATGCCAAAGCCAAAACCGCCGATGAGGGCGGCAATGACCGGAATAGCGATCAGAGCGACTTGAATGGACAATTTCTTTGTCATCGTCGCATATAAAAAGATAGCGATAGAAGCAAAGCCTAAGGCTGCAATCATAACTATTCCTCCTTAGCGTTATTTATCGGTATGCGTATCGTGGGACTGAATGATATGCACCATTTCACAGCATGCGTCTACTAAATGGCTGACAATTTTTTCGCCCCGTTCTGCGCTGGATGCAAACGGATTGCCCATGACGCCCTGTTTGGTAACGTCGATCATATCCATGTACAGATTAAACGGAACGCCTTTGACCATGCCTTTTTTCAGGTTGGTTACCGGCACGCCTTTATATTCTTTAATATTTTCTACCGGGCCGAGCAGATCCATGCGCATGCTTTCCGGATAGAGATAGAGCATGACCGAGGTGAGCGGATCGCCGCCGTGGCCGGAAGAATCCGGGCCGTCGCCGTAGATATCTTTTTTCGCTTCCGGAGTCAGGCCCTGCCACAGATCGATGGAGAAGCAGACAATCCCTTTTTCGCGGCGAAGTTTTCTGGCCACATCTTCAATGGTCGGCGTATTGCCGGCATGGCCG
>UREG01000104.1 GCA_900546795.1 uncultured Veillonellaceae bacterium
AACTTGCTGGGAACGAACGCCAGTATTTCTTTTCCTCAAACGATGTGCTAAAATACACCATTAGAAGGTGTTTTTTGTTTTGATTTTTTAGGAGGTGATTTTTTGAAAGGGAGAGAGTTATTCCATCGATTGGTACAAATTGGAATAGTGTTGGTAGGCATCAGTTTCATTACGTTCGCGCTAGTTATGTTATCTCCCGGGGATCCGGTACGTCAGATGATTGCAGGAAATGAAGATATTGTTGTTAGTCAAGTTGAAATTGACGCACTGCGCCATGAATTGGGGTTGGATAAACCTTTTTTATTCCAATATCTCGATTGGTTGGGCCGAGCTTTACAGGGAAATTTGGGATATTCCTATATGGTTAAGAAACCCGTTGTTGATGAATTAATCCATAGTTTGCCGAATACAATTATGTTGGCTGTATCATCTACCATATTTATGTTGGTTACATCCATACCGATGGGAATTTATTCGGCAGTTAAGCAAAATAGCTGGTTTGATTATGCTGTTCGAGGAATAACCTTTTTGGGAGTTTCAATTCCGAACTTTTGGATGGGATTGATGCTCTTATGGATTTTCGGTCTGAAATTAGGACTGTTCCCTATTGTCAGCAGCAGCGGCAATTTGGAGGCAATCATTCTTCCGGCCATGACACTTGGAATTGTCATGTCGGCAAAATATACACGTCAGGTGAGGGCGGCTGTATTGGAAGAACTGCATCAAGATTATGTAGTTGGTGCAAGGACGCGAGGTATGAGTGAACGGTATATTTTATGGAAAGAGGTATTGCCAAATGCTTTGCTGCCATTGATAACGCTTCTGGGATTAAGTTTTGGGAATCTTTTGGGCGGTGCTGCGGTTGTAGAGATCGTATTTAGTTGGCCTGGTCTAGGTTATTTGGCTGTAGAATCTATTATTTATCGTGACTTTCAGTTGGTGCAGGGGATTGTTCTTTGGATAGCTCTTATGTATTTGCTCATTAATCTGATTGTGGATATTTCCTACAGTAAGTTAGATCCTCATTTGAGAAAGGTGGGGAAATAATATGGAAACATTGATTCAAGGGTTGAAAACGAACCGTGCTTTTGCTGTCTCTTCTTTCTGTGTTTTGTTACTTATTATAGTAGCGTTAGCGGCGCCGATTCTTGCGCCCTACGATCCGTTGGAAGCCACGATGCGCAATGCTAACTTGGAACCGTCAGCACAGCACTGGTTTGGTACAGATAAATTAGGGAGAGATTGTTTTAGCCGCATTTTATACGGTGCAAGCTATTCGCTGAGCAGTGTGCTGCTTCTCGTAGCTTGTGTCTTTACAGTGGGAACGACTTTAGGCGTGGTTGCAGGATATTTCGGAGGAAAAACAGATGCTGTTATCATGCGTATCTCCGACATGATGATATCTTTTCCTGGAATGATTTTGGCGATTGCTATTGCGGGAATACTAGGGGGAAGCTTGATCAATGCGATTATCGCGCTGACCATCGTAACGTGGACGAAATATGCCAGGTTAGCTCGGAGTATGGTACTAAAAATCAAGAAGCGAGATTTTATTGAAGCGGCGGTTATTAATGGCGGAAGATCTGTTCATATTCTGATAAAGCATGTTTTGCCAAATGTGTTGCCGTTGATGGTAATTACCGCAGCAGCGGATATCGGTGCAATGATGATGGAATTGGCTGGTTTATCTTTTCTTGGTTTTGGCTCACAGCCGCCGGCTCCGGAATGGGGGCTGATGCTGAATGAAGGGAGGCAGCAGCTGCAAATTGCTCCGTGGCTTATGATTTATCCCGGTTTAGCGATATTTATTACTGTAGTCATATTTAATATTTGGGGAGATGCGCTGCGGGATGTGCTGGATCCGCGAGATGAGCAATAATTAGAAAAAGGTTATGGTGTAAGTTATAAAGAGAGTTTGGAGGAGAAATTGGTATGAAAAAAACAGTAAAACTAGGGTTAGTATTAGCAATGATGGGGATCATGGCTTTGGCGGCTGGATGCGGCAGTGATGGAGAAAAGGCAGTGGCTGCGAAAGACACATTGAAATTTGGGGTAACGAATTTTGCAGACAGTCTGGAACCGACCGACAACTATTTTGGCTGGGTGGTTATGCGATATGGCTTGGGGGAATGTTTGGTAAAATTTGACAAACAAATGAATGCTGTGCCATGGTTAGCGGAAAGCTGGAACGTTAGCGATGATAAAATGACGTGGACGTTTAAAATCAATGATAAGGCTGTATTTTCTAATGGCAACAAAGTAACGGCAGATGCAGTAAAAAAATCCATTGAACGAACGTTTCAGCGAGCAGCGCGGGCAAAAGCGATGTTTGAATACACGAATATTACTGCAGATGGTCAGACACTGACAATTACCACTAAAACACCGGTTGCTACTTTGCCGGGCATGTTGGGGGATCCTCTCTTTATTATTATTGACACCTCTGTAACAGATCGGGATTATGCAAAACAGGGACCCATCTGCACAGGTCCGTACATGGTAAAAGAATACAGCAAAGCAAAAGCTGTGATGGAAGCCAATCCTAATTACTGGGATGGTGAAGTGCCGTATAAACATGTAGAAATCCCTACTATTGATGATCCAAACACGCGGGCTATGGCACTTCAGTCTGGTGAAATCGATATGGCAATTAATGTGGCTGCCGGGGATTTATCCTTGTTTAATAATAAAGATAAGTATAATATAAGTACAATTGCTTCTTTGCGAGATGTGCTGGCCCGCTTGAATAGCGCCGAAGGCAGACCGCTTCATGACAAACGAGTGAGAGAAGCTTTATTGTCTGCGTTGGATCGGGAAACTTACAATAAAGTACTGCTGAAAGATACGTTTATTACTGGTGGACCTGCTATTCCGCCTTCGATGGATTATGGATTTGATCAACTAAAAGATCCGAATACTTTTAATGAAATGCGAGCTAAGCAGCTCCTGGCAGATGCCGGATGGAAAGATTCGGATGGTGATGGTTATGTAGATAAAGATGGAAAAAATTTGGAGCTGGATTTTGTATTCTACAGTGGCCGTGCAGAATTGCCGCTTTATGCTGAAGCTACACAGTCGGATGCTAAGAAGGTCGGCATCAAGATTAATCTGAAAAACGTGGATTATAATGTATTGGATGGCATTGGAACTCGTGGTGAATATGATTTGCTTATTTCTAATGTATTGGCTGCACAGGGTGGAGATCCGGAAGTGTTTATCAACATGTACTGGAAAACGAATGTAAATGGCAGTAATCCCCAGAATGGAAGTGGATATAGCAATCCGGAATTTGATGCTTTGAGCGATCAGTTGGCAATGGAATTTAATCCGATAAAACGAAAAGAACTCGTTATTGCGATGCAGAAGATACTTTTAGATGATGCCGCTACCATTATTTTTGGCTATCCGGAAACGAATATGGTTAGCAATACGTCCGTAATTAATGCAGAAATTTTACCTTGCGACTACTATTGGCTGACGAAAGATATTAAACCGGCTGCCAATTGAGGAGAGATAGACAATGCTGTTACAAGTAAAGGATTTGGATATTAGTTATGGTGCCAGGCGCATCGTAGAAGGGGTTAGCTTTACGCTGGAAAAAGGTGAGATTCTCACAATTGTAGGGGAAAGCGGCAGCGGTAAAACAACCGTCATTCGAGCTATTATGGGATGCCTTCCTGGAAATGGCTGGATATCTGGAGGCTCTATCCTATTTAATGGAAAAGAGCTGACGGTGGCAACTGCTGAAGAGCGTCGCACAGGATATGGTGTAGAAATATCTATGATTTTTCAAGATAGCGGAAGTATGCTTAACCCGGTACGAAAAATTGGTGTGCAATTTTTAGATTATATCAGAGTGCATTCGCCGCAGCTAAGGGAGAAAGAAGCTTATGATTTTGCTGTTTCTATCTTGGAACGGGTGCATTTGGCTGATGCGGCAGCTGTGATGGAAAGTTATCCTTTTGAATTGTCCGGCGGTATGCGTCAGCGTGTGGGAATTGCTATGGCTATTGCCTTTAATCCAATGCTGCTTTTAGGAGATGAGCCGACGAGTGCATTGGATGTGACGACACAGGCACAAATCATTCGTCAGCTCATAGATATACGCAATGCATATCAGTTGGCCTGCATTTTAGTAACGCATAATATCGGAGTGGCATCGTATATTTCCGATAAAATTATCGTTATGCAGAATGGAAAAATCATAGAAAGTGGATCGCGGGAACAGATTATTTCCCATCCGCAGCAGCTATATACAAAAAAGTTGCTGGGAGCTGTTCCGTCTATGGGGGGTGTACCGTATGTCGAACG
>UREG01000105.1 GCA_900546795.1 uncultured Veillonellaceae bacterium
AAGAGCTTATGTAGAAAATAAAATGTATGCCGATCCGGCGCCGACAAAGCTGTTTTATATCGGGCCGATGTTTAGGTACGACAGGCCGCAGGCCGGGCGTTACCGGCAGTTCCATCAGTTTGGGATCGAAGTGCTGGGCGCAAAAGATCCGGCGGTAGATGCAGAAATCATCACGCTGGCCATGCAGCTGTTTAAAGAATTGGGATTAGAAGAACTCCGCCTGCATATCAACTCGGTGGGATGTCCAAAATGCCGACCTGTATACCGAGAAAAACTGATCCAGTTTTTCAAAGAACGGGAAGAGCATTTGTGCCATGACTGCAAAGAGCGGCTGGAACGCAATCCGCTGCGGGTGCTCGACTGCAAGGAAGAATCCTGTAAAGCGGCTTCCGAAGGCGCGCCGGAATTGACGGAAAACCTTTGTGACGAATGTGCGGATCACTTCCATCGTGTCCAGGAATACCTGACGGCGCTTCACATACCGTTTGAAGTAGATCCCCGCTTGGTACGCGGCCTGGATTATTATACCAACACGGCATTTGAGATTATGTATGCGCCGCTGGGCGCGCAGAGTACGATCTGCGGCGGCGGCCGGTACGATGGCCTGGTAGAAGAAATGGGCGGGCCGGCAACGCCGGGCATTGGATTTGCCGTAGGCATGGAACGACTGCTTCTGACGCTCAAAGAACAGGGACTGCTCCCGCCGGCAGAAGAAACGAAACCGGTCTATATTGCCGCTCTTGGGGAAAACGCCAAAAAAGAAGCGTTCGTCCTGCAGCATGCTTTCCGCAGCCAGTATATTCCTTGTGAAATCGACGTAATGGATAAGAGTATGAAAGGGCAGATGAAATACGCGAACAAAATCGGCGCCGCCTATACCCTGATCCTGGGCGACGACGAATTGGCGCAGGGAAAAGTGCAGGTTCGCAATATGGAAACGAAAGAACAAGAGCTCATAGCCTTGAATAGTGTGGTAGAATATATAAAGACACATACAGAAGGGAAGAAATAAATTATGGAAACAATGCAGGGATTGACCCGCAGCCATCATTGCGGTCAAATTTCAGAACAGCAGACAGGTGCGGAAGTCGTTTTATGCGGCTGGGTGGAACGGCGCCGCGATCACGGCGGCTTGATCTTTATTGATCTTCGCGACCGGTCCGGCGTGGTGCAGATCGTCGCTTCACCGGAACATGACACGGAATCCTTCCATAAAGCGGAAGCCGTTCGGAACGAATATGTGCTGTGCGTTCGCGGCGATGTAAGAAAACGGGATGAAGCTACGGTAAACCCGAACATGGCAACGGGAACGGTCGAAGTGATCTGCCATGAAATGCGGATTTTGAATCCGTCTAAAACACCGCCGTTCTATATAGAAGACAACATCGATGTAGACGAAAATATCCGCTTGAAATACCGGTACCTCGATCTTCGCCGGCCGGAAATGCAGCGCAACCTTATGATGCGCCACAAAGTAACCAAAGCGATGCGCGATTTCCTGGATAAACACGACTTTATCGAAATTGAAACGCCGGTGCTTACGAAAAGCACGCCGGAAGGCGCCCGCGACTATTTGGTGCCCAGCCGGGTAAACCCGGGCTGCTTCTATGCGCTGCCGCAATCCCCGCAGTTGTTTAAACAGCTCCTGATGATTTCCGGCATGGAAAAATATTTCCAGATCGCCCGCTGTTTCCGCGACGAAGACCTGCGTGCAGACCGGCAGCCAGAATTTACGCAGCTCGACATGGAAATGAGCTTTGTAGATCAGGAATATATTATGAACCTTATGGAAGATATGATGGCTCATATCTTTACCAACGTGCTCGGCATGGATATCCCTCGGCCATTCCCGCGCCTTACTTGGGATCAGGCCATGAATTTATACGGCTCGGATAAACCGGACGTACGCTTTGATATGCATTTTTACGATGTAACTTCCCTGGTAAAAGATACGGAATTTAAAGTATTTAAATCAGTAATCGACAATGGCGGCGTGGTAAAAGCGATCAATGTAAAAGGGTATTCCCAGATTCCGCGCCGTGAACTGGACGGACTGGTGGACTATGTAAATCAGTACGGCGCTAAAGGGCTGGCCTGGATTTGCTTTACTCCGGACGGCATTAAATCGCAGATCATGAAATTCCTCGGAGAAGACACGATCCGTGCGATCGGCGAAGCCTGCGAATCGGAAACCGGCGATTTGGTTCTGATGATCGCGGATAAACCGGCTGTTGTCGCCAACGCTTTGGGACAGCTTCGTCTGGAAATGGCCCGCCGCAGCGGCATTATCGACGAAAACAAATTTGCCTTTACCTGGGTAACAGACTTCCCGATGTTTGAATACAGCGAAGAAGAAAAACGGTATGTAGCGATGCACCATCCGTTTACCGCGCCGCGGGACGAAGATATTCCGATGCTGGAAACCGACCCGTCGAAAGTATATGCAAAAGCATACGATATGGTATTAAACGGCGTCGAACTCGGCGGCGGCAGCCTGCGTATTTATCAGGAAGAATTGCAGGAAAAGATTTTCAAAGCGATCGGCCTGTCGGAAGAAGAGGCAAAAGACCGGTTCGGTTTCTTCCTGGAAGCGTTTGAATACGGCGCGCCTCCGCATGGCGGCCTGGCATTCGGCTTGGATCGCATGATCATGCTGATGCTTAAACGCAAATCGATCCGCGATGTTATTGCATTCCCGAAAACGCAGAGCGCCATCGATCAGATGTGCAAAGCGCCGTCCGATGTGCCGGCAAAACAGCTCCGCGAACTTCATATCAAAACGGATCTGAAAGAAAGCCTTGTAAAAAAATAAGCGAACAACGGTACGGCCTCCGCAGCTGTACCGTTTTCTTTGCAATATGGGTATGATATGATGAATAAAAACGAAAGAAGGGATAGTATGTACCGGGAAACAGCAAAAAACTTGCTGCATTTTATACAGAAAAGTCCCACCGCCTTCCATGCGGTGCAGGCAATGAAAAGCGCGCTCCTATATATGGGATTTACGGAACTGCGGGAAGAAGAACTTTGGAATATTCAAAAAGGCGGTTCCTATGTGGTAACGCGGAATGATTCCGCCTTGATTGCGTTTACCATTCCCGAATGGCGGACAGAAAGCTTTCGCATCATTGCCAGCCACAGTGATTCGCCGCTGTTTAAAATAAAAGAAGATCCGGAAATCTGCGTAGAACAGCAGTATGTCAAACTGAACGTAGAAAAATATGGTGGCATGCTCTGCGCGCCGTGGTTTGACCGGCCGTTATCCGCTGCCGGCCGCGTCGTTATAAAAGAGAACGGCGCCTTTGTCAGCAAATTGGTGCAGCTGGAGAAAGATATGCTCCTGATCCCCAGCCTGGCGATCCACATGAATCGCAGCGCAAACGACGGACAGGCCTATGACATGAAAAAGAACGTCATTCCTCTCTATGGCGGTCAGGAAGCCAAAGGGACGTTCATGAAACAGATTGCAGAAGCTGCCGGCGTAAAAGAGGAAGAGATTTTAGGCCACGATCTGTATGTCTATAACCGCGCGCCGGGAAGCCTATGGGGCGCGCAGGAAGAATTTATTTCCGCGCCCCGCCTCGATGATCTGCAATGCGTATTTGCATCGTTCCGGGCGTTTATCCAAGGGAAAAAAGAAAATCACATTGCCGTGCATTGTGTATTGGACAATGAAGAAGTGGGGAGCACGACGAAACAAGGCGCGGCATCCACATTTTTAAGCGATACCCTGAAGCGGCTGTACTATGCGCTGGGCTATGGCTGGGAAGACTATGCGGCGGCGCTGCACCACCGGCTTTTATTCCTGGAATTTATGATTCAGCTCAACCGCGCCGCCCTGCACCACCACATTGAATTCGTGGGAGACTCCGCTTCCAACGAGAAGATTCTCTCGATTCTCACCTATCTAAACGCTCATCTGACCGAGGATCTCTCGATCGATGACCTGGCCTCCCGCTTTTACTTAAGCCGCTCCTACCTGATGCACACGTTCAAGGCGCAGACCGGCTACACCATCGGCGGCTATCTGCTCACCAAGCGGCTGTTTCTCGCCAAAGAGCTGATCGCCGCCGGCACGCCGATCACGGAAGTATGCTATTCCTGCGGCTTTCAGAATTACTCGACCTTCTCGAGAGCATACAAAAAAAGCTTTGGGGAATCCCCGAGGGATTACCGCCAAAGCCTTTAAGCTATGTTCACAGAGCGAGCTACGCTCGCTCTGACATCTCATTCATGAGTGTAGGTATCATCTGTTTCTTACGTGAGATAATGCCGTCCAACAGGATGCCATCCGCA
>UREG01000106.1 GCA_900546795.1 uncultured Veillonellaceae bacterium
AACAGCACCGGGTACTGATATGCCGGATTTTCGAGTTCATAGTATTGCACATACATTTGCCCGGTAGTGAAATCTCCGTTGGGATCTACCTCTCTTACGGGGCCGCCTTTTACAAACTGCCGCCGCTGCTTCTCCTTATTTTCAATGGTCACTTGGCGACCGCCTATATAAAAACTCCCTATTTTCTTTATCAAGACCGCCATATGTTTTCTCCTTTTCAATACATCAATAACACCATCGTGGCTATGACGCCGATAATCATGCCCAAGGCATTTCTTTTTGCCAGTTCAAACGGATTTACTTTTGCAAAGCCGGCACAAATAATTGCAGCCCCCGCGATAGGAGACATCGTTCTTCCCAACGCACCGCTGATTGCAGCCAAGCTTCCTAAATCCAATGCATTCAACCCCAGTGTTTCTGCATGAATCGTTACGGACTGATTAAATGCAATTGAAGCCGCTTCCCCAGAGCCGCTGATAACCCCCAGCAAAAAAGGCCCCACAGTCGCACTAATTTTAGCCACGGAAGGATTTTCAATCATACCGTCAATCATCCACTGAATGACACCCAGCGCCTGTACGCCGGATACGAAAACAAGCGCCATCGTAATAATACCAAAAACAGATGCAAATCCGTCCCCCGCGCCTTTAAAAAATGCTTTTGAAATTTCTGCGGGATTCTTTCTCGTCACGCCAAAAGCGGCAACTGCGCCTATCAGCATCGCATGAGAGATAGCCAGCTTTTTCAATACCGGCACCACGCCCGTACTTCCCAATACCAGCAGCAGCAAAGGAAGCATCGGCACAAATGCCATAAGATAATTTATCTTTAGACCGCTGAGTTCTGCCGTAACGCTGCTTTCATAGCCTTTATGCTCTTTTTTCAGATAAGCCACGATCGTTAATGACAGCGCAGAAATAACAGCCAATATAATAACCACGCTCGCATGGTTTCCTATCACAGCAATGGGCGTAGACTTCGCCACATCGGCAACAATCGCTATCTGCCCAAATCCAGGATTCAGCATGGGGGAACCATAGGTGCCTGCAAATACTGCCGCCGCTGCCATAGCAGGGTGCACCCCGGCGCCCATCAATACCGGAATCAGAATCGCCCCTACTGCAGCCGAGCAGCCGCCGGCGCTTGTAATAGACGTATTCACCAATGCAGTTGCCAACACCGCGCCCGGAACTAATGCAGGACCCAGCTTTTTTAAGCCCCGCGCTAATAAATAGATCAAATGCTGGTCGCATTGTGTCACTTGCAGCACCATGGCAAATCCCATGGAAGCAATGATCGGTTCAATCAGATTCGCATTTTTCATCGATTTACTAAATGCCTGAAAAGCGATCATGATGTCTCCAGCTAAAACAGCCATCAATACACCGGAAATAAACAACACTAATCGCGTTTCATATTGTTTCATCAAACAATATACGGTAACTAAAATAATGAGTAATCCTGCCCATAACATTCTATCCCCTCTTTTCTAATATGATACGTTCCGCTTATCTGCCTTCATCATATCGGCTTTTTTATCTTCATGCAATATGATTCTATCTATGATGAGTATCAGTAATCCAAATGATTGTACCTGCAGCGGAACCGATCTTTCTGCTAAGCCTCCGCCTGCTTGATGTATTGTACAATACGCAAAAAATAATTTCTCCCGAAGGCAGCAGCAGGCCGCATCAGAGAAAGTATCACGGGAAAGAAATACGGCATACATTCCTAACCATATGGTTTTAAAATAAAAAACCAGCACGGTCGGTGCTGATCCATAAATCGTTATCTGGAAATCAACTTCCCTCCCTGCCGATTCAGCCGCATAACACAAAAGAGCCTTCCCCCAAGGGGGAAAGGCTCTTTGATCTTCCTATTACAGAGAAAAGTGAATCCGGTTTTCTTCTAGTTTAGCGACAAAATCCCGTACGTCTATCATCTGGCTTTCGTACAGGCCGTAGCCCATGGAGCTGGCCTGCGCCACTTTCACGTCTACGTATTCAAAAATTTCCGGCACTTCTAAAATCGTATCTTTCAGCGCGTTCAGCAGCGCCGTTTTGCTTGGTTTGTGATTCAGGAACATAAGCACAAATTCCGGTTTCACTTTCCGATTCAAGATAATGGATTTTTTCATGCCCCGCAGCAGATTCAGCTCGGCTTTCTGGTTGATCATGGATTCTGCATCGTCCATAATCAGATCCGCGGTTTTCTGATCTTCCATGCAGCGGCAGATGTTGCGGAAGTTTTCTATCAGGCCGTTTTCTCCCGTCAGGTTCTGATCGCCGTATTTGAGTTCGAAAAATACCAGCGACGGCGCGGTTCGATCCCGGCGGATTTCCGGTATGGACGGCCATTTTATGCCGATCATATTGGCTTTGCATTCGATTTCCTGGCTGTTATACAGCAAGTCGGCGATATAATAATCCGTTTCATTGGCTACCGGGCTGTAATTGTTGCTTCGGCAGACAAATTGTTCCATCTCTTTTGCACGCCGCGGATGTTCATACCGCCACAGATCCACTTCCGCTTTCATTGCCGGCATATGCCGAATCCAATCGGGAACCGTCTGAAGCCGCCACAGCTGCGGTTCATAGATCGACGGACGAATCCGGTGCTGGCAGTAATGAAAGTCAAAAATCGGCTGATAATGTTTTCCCATTTTATTGATCCGCAGGATATTGCCGCCCCGAAAATAGATAGCGACATAATCCGTGCGAAGTTCCATACTCAGTGTGTCATCTGTACGGACTACCTGCAAAACTTCTTTTAGTTCGCCGTACAGCAAAGCGTCCATAAATTCTCTGGACAGCGTTCTCATCGCATGCCATCCCCTCTCTTAACGTCATATTCTCATTATACCCCTTTATCATGGTTTTAGAAATACTTTTTATCCATTTCTCCCGGGTATCATATGCATAAGGTTTTCCGCAGCGCCAGCCGGGCTTCATAAAGTTCGTCATACCGCCGTCTCCGCGCGTTGTCCGGCTGCCAAACCGTTCGGCCTTCCTGATGCGCCAGCGCCATTTCTTTCAGATCCGTTATATCGCCGACGGCATACGCCGCTGTCCACGCATTTGCAAGCAGCGCGCCGGCCGCTGCCGGCGGCACGGCGGTCCGGCAATGAAGGACATCGGCTTTAATCTGATTCCACAATGCGTCCCGGCTTCCGCCTTCCGTGATGATCAGTTCTTCAATTGCCTGTCCATGCTCCCGATACAGCTCCGCGCAGTCTCGGTATTCATATGCAATGGCTTCCAATACGGCGCGCCACAGGGTATAGCGGTCCGTATCGAGCTGCAGATTCAAAAAGCTGGCTTTCAGGTGTTCATATTCCCCATAGCCGCCGGTCAAATAGGGAATAAACCAGACTCCGTCCGCACCGGGCGAAAGGCAGGCTGCCCGTTCGCTGAGCCGCCGGTATTCACTTTCTCCGCCTTCGCAGATATTATCTTTAAACCACCGAAGCGACAAGCCGCCGGCTCGGACAAATCCCCAGTAGAAATAGGTGTCCGGCAGCGTGCCGGAATTGAAGATCAGAGAACCGGAAGCCGATAAGCCCGGCACGACGCCTTTGGTCGCCGCACAGAGCATGGCGCAGGTGCCGGCAACATCGACCGCCGTGCCCGCTTCCGCGCAGCCGCAGCCGAGCAGAGACTGCATGGTATCGCCTGCCCCGGCGCAAATGGGAATCCCCTCGGGAAATCCGGTCTGCTGCGCCGCTTCTTTGGACAGGCGTCCCATCACTTCATAGGGCGCTGCGATGCGGGGCATAACCAGACTGTCTAAGCCAAGAGCCGCCAATGCGTCCCGATCCCATTCTTTTGTCCGCAGGTCATAGCCGAATCCCCAGCCGGACAGGGTGCCCCAATCAATCCATGCGTCTGTTCCGGCAGCGCCTGCCAGTTTCATCAAAATATACGGCGCGTTATGGACAAAGGCGACGCCCCGTTTTTGAAATTCTGCATGGTTTCTGCGCAGCCAGCCGGCAATGAGAGCCGGAAACATGCAGGACGCTTTCGTATTGCCGGTCTTTTCGCCCCAGGAAGCAGGGACGTCCATCGCATCCGCTTCTTTGGCAGTCCGAGAATCCAGATAGTTGATATACGGCGTGACCGCCTTGCCCTCTGCATCGATCCCCGTTACGCCGCAGATAATGCCGTCGCCCATGATCGCCCGAACGGCCGACAGCGGCACC
>UREG01000107.1 GCA_900546795.1 uncultured Veillonellaceae bacterium
CCGTAAACTCTATCAAAACGACCCGCGGCGATATCCCTTGCCGCCGCGCCGTCTCACTGGCTTTTCGCACCGCGTCTTCCATGCGTCCCACCAGCTCCTCAGCCCGTTCCTTTTTCCCAAAAATCTCGCCCAATTCCATTACATACCGATACTCCTCATCCAGCGTCCGTTTCGGATATATCGGCGACGTAGAGCCGGCAATATAGGTATGAATGCCCCGCTCTTTCCAAAAATCCGTACTCCGCAGATTCTTCGCATTAAACGTGGAACTCCAGCCCAGAATCAGATCCGGCTCCGCCATCAGCATGGTTTCCATATCCGGCATCTCCATGCTTTTATACGGAATCTGATCATACATCTGACGGTATTCCGGCCGCAAATATTTCCGATCCGGCACGCCGATCGCCATGACGATCCGATCCCCTGCACCCAGCGCCAGCAGCGTTTCCACCGAATTTTGCCAAAACGCCGCTGTCCGCTTCGGCGGCTGCGTATACACGTCCCATTCCCATTCCTGTTTAGAATTGCTGTTCCTGATCGAAACCGGCGAATACGATTCCTGCACGGCGGCTGCCGGCTCGGCGGTATCCGTCCGAACCGGCTCTTCCTTCGGCCATAAAAACGCCGCCAAAACCAATGCTGCCGCCAGCCCCTGATACGTCCCTTTCATATACCCTCCTGAAAAACGATAACGCAGGAACCTGCCGCCCCTGCGTTATCTGCGCCGCCCGCCGTATTACAATTTAAGTTCCGCAGACAGCATAAACGTTCTCGGCGAACCGATATACAAGGTATCGCCGTTCGGCTGCCAGTAATGTTTGTTCGTTACATTATAGCACATCGCTCTTATCAATACCGGCGTATCATTCAGCTGCGTCTTATATTTTACGCCCACGTCAAACCGGAAATATCCCGGCACTTCGAGCCGTTCATTCTGAATATACGACGAACCGACATAACTAGCCCGGAACAATGCTGCAAATTCTTCGTTGGCATTATATTCCATGCCGGCGCTGGCCGTCCATTTCGGCACGCCGTTGACCCGTTTGCCGTTGCTTTCCATTTCGCCGGTCATCTGTTCCGTATCCAGATACATCATACCGCCGATAAAGTTCCATTTTTTATCGATCGCACCGGTTGCGGTATATTCCACCCCGCGATGCCGCCGTTCACCGGACAATTCCAGCGTCGGCAGGCTGTCGCCGTCATACGTCCGTTCCGCCGTATTCGGTTTTTTGATATCAAAATAACTCAGCTTATGGAAGAAATCGCCGGTCTTTACTTTCACGCCGATTTCATTCTGCTTCGTTTTATACGGCGCCAGTATTTCGCCCCGGTTCTGATAGCCGCTTCCAACCGAATCCCCTTCCCGGAACTGTTCCGTATGGCTGGCAAATGCGGCAAACGCCGGAGTAAACTGGTAGTTCACGCCGTAACTTGGCGATATGTCATAGGCATGCTCGCTGTTTTTCCCGGTATGCTCGCCGCGGGCATTATATTTATCTCCATCATAGCTCTTGCCGCTAAGACCAAGGAATACCGTGAGCTTTTCATCGTCCGTCGTGATCGTATCCATGAGAGACCAGCCGCTCATACGGTATTTGTTGGCGTAATACGCATCGCTTTTCTGATCCCCTTCCGGTTTTACCCAGGAACCGGAATCCGGATGATAGATATTGCCCGTAAACGTTCCGTCAATGCCCGTCCACGAACCGCCGTAATACCGCCACATCCGATCTACGCCAAACACATATTCATGATTCAGCGCGCCCGTTTTGAAATCGCCGTTGATCCCGATCTGGATATAATCGTTCTTGTCGATCAGCGGGTAATATTCAAAGGTCGTCGTATAATTGCCTTCTGCATCGATGATGGTCGGAGCCGAGTCATTTTCCAGACAGTAATACCAGTCTTGTTTATAATGACCGGCATTTAAGAACGCCGTCATATGTTCATTTAATTTCTGTTCATGATTCAAGGCGATGATATACTGTTTATATTTATCCCGCCGCCATTCCGGATTCAGATTGTTCGAGCCGTCCGGCGCGCTCGGCAAAAAGTCCAGCTTTCTGTCGATCCGTACATACTGCGGCCGTCCCTGGCTGTCTGTATCCACATAACCGACCAGCAAATTCGTCTTACTGCTCTTCGTTTTCTGGTCAATATTGATATAAAAATCTTTCTGGTTCAGATCCCAATGATCGATCCCGCGCTCGCCTTCTACGTTGGCTGCATTAATCCGAACGCCCCAGCGTTCATCATCGCCAAACCGCCGTCCCACGTCCACGGTCTGTTCAAACGCGCTCTTGGAATACCAATTCAGTCCCACGCTGGTAATCGGTTCGGACAGCGCTTTTTTGCTGTTAATATTGATCGTGCCGCCTACGCTGCTGCTGCTGGCAGCCACATTGGAACCGGTAATCCCTGTCGACGGCCCTTCGATCACATCGATCGAATCGATATAATTGATCGTCTGCCGGTTCATGGCGCTCATGCCCGGAATCCCATTTAACGTATACCCGCGGCCGTTTTCATTAAACCCGCGGATATTGAGCTGATCCGCCGCCTGGTTCCCTACCGAAGAAATGGACGGCACCAAAGTAAGCAGCCCTGCCAATCCATCGGTCGGATTGATAAAATCTTCCACCGCTTTTTCCGAAATAGTCGTAACACTAAGCGGCAGCAGCATAACGTCCTGCTCGCCTAAAATCCCGACCTGGCTCGTAGCGCGCACATATTCGCCGGCAATATACCGCTGCCCGCTGACCAGTACTTCCGCCAGCCGGAATACGGGCTGACCGTCACCAGCCCAGCCGCTTTCCACCGCCTGCTGCGAAGAGGTTGTATCCCTCCCATTTACGCTTACCTCATCTTGTGCGTATGCACAGGACAGCATCCCTACGCTGGCCAGCGCGCACAGCCACGCCGCCATATTTGTCTTTTTCCTTCTCATATAAGATACGCCCGCTGCTGTTTTCGATCAAAACTGCGGACTGCGCAGTAATATCCATCGTATTATTTTCTTCGGCCTTCTTTTCCTCCTGTGCATAAACCGTCACATTATGTATTGGATTTCCCAGGCTGCCGGCAAACAGCAGCACTGCTAAAAACAGGGCAAACGCTTTTTGATACTTCATAGGAAACCTCATATCTCCTTCAATTACCATAATATATTGTACAAAATGCAGGATTATTCCAAAAAGTGTTTGGCAACCGCCACATCTTCGTTTATAATAGGTATGAAAAACCCAAAGAAAGGCATGGTAATAAATATGACAAGTAAAGAACGGGCAGAGTTAAAATCCCAGGCAATGACAATGGACAGCATCTTCCAGATTGGCAAGGCAAGTCTGACACCACAGATGACCCAGGCGATCCGTGATGCACTCCACGCCAGAGAGCTGATCAAAATATCCGTATTAAAAAACTGTACAGATGATCCAAAAGAGCTTGCACGGATTCTGGCAGAGCGTACCGGCTCCCAGGTGGTTCAGGTCATTGGCAAGAAAATTGTCTTATATAAATTAAATCCCGAAAAGGAAAAGAAAAGAAGGGATGCTGCCAAAAAATGAGTCAGATCGGTATTATGGGAGGCACCTTTAATCCCATTCATAATGCTCATCTGACCATGGCTTTGGCTGCATATGAGCAGGCAGGACTTGACCGGATCTGGTTTATGCCATCCAAAAATCCCCCTCATAAAAACTCCTCCGAAATTATTTCTGAGGAGCACCGCAGTAATATGATCAAACAGGCGATCAAAGACACACCTTATTTTGCATTTTCAGATTTTGAGCTGCGCCATGAGGGAACAACCTACACGGCTCAAACTCTGAAACGGCTGCAAAAAACATATCCTGATCACCGGTTTTATTTTCTGATGGGCGGAGATTCCCTGTTTGAACTGGAAACCTGGTATCACCCGGAAAAGGACGATGTAATCGTCACCGCCTCGCTGAATTTGATTATGGACGAGGTGTGCCGCCGCCTTGGGGTGCAGCACTGTATCTGCTCCGTGGTGGACCGCCAAACCCTGACGGTGGAGTATATCAACTTCAGCGCCAATAAGGTGTCCGCTTTTCGCAAATGCTTTGGAGCAAGCGCCGTAC
>UREG01000108.1 GCA_900546795.1 uncultured Veillonellaceae bacterium
AGTTCTTTCTTCTTTTTTATCCAGTAATGTAACATATCTTTGACTAACCTACATATACGAATTCACTCTACAACTTTACACCATTATAACTACAGCGAATTATTCGCCGCCAATTGTTTCCTTACATTAACTTCGCATCGATTTCGTTTAGATGCTCCTGTATGGTTTTCTGCACCAAGTCCATAAACACTTGCTTATATTGACTGACATACAGTTCTTTATGCAGAATCAAATCCAGCCGAAGCCGGTCCTCCATATCATGGAGCCGAAATATGTGCAGTTTTTCTTCTTCACCGAATTCATTTTCCTGCAATACCACCGGCAGCACGCTTTTCGGACAGCAGGCCGCTACATTATTTTTTCGGCAGATCTTTATCTGCAAATCATAGTCGCTGACAGAAAATACAATGTCCCGATTTAAATTATGTGCGGAAAAATACCGATTTATCAGCGTCGTAAATGAGCTGCCAAAATTATTTCCCGTCATTGGTATAGGCAAAAACTCTTTCAAATCAATACAGCCTGTTTCTATGGTCTTTTCATATATGGCTTCCGTATGAGCATATTGCTTCAGCACGCTCTTTTTCGCAATAAAAAATACCTCTTCCTTTACCAGCGGAATCATACGAAAGTTACGATTTCCTATGCAGTCTATCCCTAAGAACATATCCAGTTCCCCGTTTAGAACACGCGGTACCAAACGGTGCATATCCTCTAATACCAAAGCCACCCGCACCTGAGGAAACCGCGCATGATAGGCCTCCATAATCTTGGGCAGCAGCACTCTGGCCCGCGAGGCGTTGATGCCGAAAGAAATCGATCCTTTCCTCTCGTCCTTGATATCCTGCATTTGTTCGGTAATCGAATGCTCGATAATTTCCAGCCGGCACAGCGCCTGATACAGCGATTCACCGGCTCCGGTCAGCTTTAGTTTGGGCCGCCGCTCAAATAAAGGCGTGCCATACTCTTCTTCCAGCTTTTTTATATGCAAACTTAAACATTGCTGCGTAACATGCGCCCGCCGGGCAGCTTTCGTAAAGTTCATTTCTTCTACTGCGAACTTGAACATTTTCCTGCTGTTGGTCATTGCCTCACCCCATTCTCCAGTTATATTTTATCACAAATTTTATTTGTGATCCTATCCCTGATTCTTTGTTTGTTTATTGTTGCGCTTTCTTTTATACTACAGTCAGACGATACAAGTATCGCATGAACCGTATTTATTTTGCGCAATTAAATACCTCTTGCACACTCACCATTACATACCCAAGGAGGTATCCTCATGAGCAAGAACACAAAGACATTGCTGATCCTTCTCGTCGGAGTCTGTATCTGGTTTGCTCCGGTCCCGGAAGGGCTTTCTGTCAAAGCTCTTCATTTATTTGCTATTATTACAGCCACCATTCTGGGCTATATCCTTCAGCCCGTTCCTATGGGAGCGATCGGTATCACAGCCGTAGCCGTCTGTGTCCTTACCAAAACTACGACGCTTGCAGAAGCATTGTCCGGTTACAGCAACTCCACCATTTGGCTTGTTGTATCCGCCATCTTATTCGCCCGCGGGTTTATTAATTCCGGGCTGGGCACACGCATTGCGTATCTGCTGATTCAAAAACTGGGAAGCAGTTCCATCAAACTGGGATACGCAATTTTATTAAGCGATCTTATTATTGCTCCTGCAACGCCGTCTAATACGGCCCGGGCAGGCGGCATCCTTTTCCCGATCGTCCGCAGTTTATCTTCGGCATTTTCTTCGGAACCAAATACTGAATCCCGCAAGAAACTGGGGGCGTATTTAACTCAAACGCTGTATCAAAGCGTAGTCGTTACTTCTATGATGTTTATTACTGCTATCGCTTCCAACTCGTTGGTCGTTACCTTTGCCAAACAAGTCAGCGATATCGAACTGTCTTGGTTTACTTGGGCATTGGCAGCAATCGTTCCCGGCGGCATCTGCCTTGCCGTGCTTCCCTTGCTGATGCACAAACTGTATCCGCCGGAAATTAAGGAAACTTCCGCCGCCAAAGAAATCGCCCGGCAGGAACTGGCAAAATTAGGGCCTATGAGCCGCAACGAAAAATGCATTGCTGCCGTTTTCTCTATCGCCCTTATTTTGTGGGCTACTACGCAATGGACGGGACTAAACGCTACGCTGGTTGCTATTTTATCTGTCGTTTCCATCATCTGGCTGGGCGCTATGCCTTATAAAGAAGCTGCCAAAGAATCTATGGCCTGGGACAATTTGCTCTGGATGGGCACCTTGATCGGTCTGGCAGGTTTACTGGTAAAATTTGGCTTCATTAAATGGCTGGCGGAATTGATTTCTACGTCTCTTACGGGCGTATCCTGGATTGCTGCGCTGTATGCGCTGGCAGCAGCCTATATTTTATCTCACTATTTCTTTGCCGCCACTTCCTCTCATGTGACGGCCATGTATGCGGCCTTTCTTACCGTAGCGATTTCTGCGGGCGCTCCGCCGTATTACGCGGCGCTGTTCCTGGGTTTTTCCTCCGTCCTGTGCGCCGGACTTACCCATTACGGCATGGGGCCGGCTCCGGTTTTATTCGGCCCGAATTATGTTACGCAAAAAGAATGGTGGGGATTAGGACTGACGTTTGCCGTCTTTAATGCCCTGATTTGGTTTGGCATCGGTCCAATTTGGTGGAAATTCATCGGTCTTTGGTAACGTTTTTATTCACTATATTTTATAAAAGAGGTGTTTGATATGACTAGACGAGGTAATGAAAAAGATATGTTAGAAGGCTATTTTCTTGGCCTTATGTCTTCTGTAGGCTATCGAAAAAAAGATATCCGCAAGCCGATCATTGGTATTGTCAATTCCTATACCGATGTAAATCCGGGACATAAACCGTTCAAAGAATTAGTCCAGTATGTAAAAGAAGGAATTTGGGCTGCCGGCGGCACGCCGGGAGAATTCGGCGTACCCGCTCCCTGCGACGGAATGGCACAGGGAAATGGCATGCACTATGTTCTTCCGCAGCGCGATCTGATCGCGGCGTCCATTGAATCGATGGTAGAAGCGCATGGATTTGACGGCGTAGTTTTCCTCGGTTCCTGCGATAAAATCATTCCGGGCATGCTGATGGCAGCGGCTCATCTGAATCTGCCCAGCTTGTTTCTCACTGCCGGCGCGATGCTTCCTTATGAAGACGGCGGCACCGTATACTGTACCAGCGACTTAAAAGAAGCGATCGGTAAATTCCGCGATGGAAAAATCGATCAGATTACCTTTGACCGCTGGCGGGTCAATATGTGTTCTTCCGCCGGTACTTGTTCCATGTACGGCACAGCAAACACGATGGGCGCCTTCCTTGAAGCTACAGGCGCTGCGCCCTTCGGCTCTTCCACCATGCTCTTTTGTTCCGGTGAAAAGAGCCGGCAGGCCCGCAGTGTCGGCGAACGCATCGTCGAATTAGTGCAAGAACAAAAAACGTTCCGTCAAATCATGACGAAACAAGCGTTCAGCAACGGCATAAAACATATCTCTGCCAGCGGCGGCTCCACAAACGCAGTCCTCCACACGCTTGCGTTAGCCAACGTACTGCATTTTGATTTCACGCTGAAAGACTTTGACGCACTGCAGTCTTCTGTCCCGGTCATCGCTAAATTCAAGCCTTCCGCATCCTTCAATATCAACGACTTCCATCGTGCCGGCGGAGTTCCTGCCGTGCTGCAGACGATCCGAGAGCATCTTGACTTGGATACGGAACTTGCCATGGGCGGCACGTTGAGAGAGTATTTAGATACCCATCCACTGGCCATCGACCGTGAAAAAATCAAAGAACCAAATGACGCTTATTTAAAAGACGGCTGTTTCTCCATTCTTCATGGCA
>UREG01000109.1 GCA_900546795.1 uncultured Veillonellaceae bacterium
TGGCCGTATGGCTCCTGCTGCGGAGATCCCACTGCGGTATGGCAGCGGTGCAGTGAAAGAACCGGATTGCCGATGATTGTTTGCAATCAGACCGGAGATAACCGATATATGAATATGTGGGAGGCCAACAGCGCTATTTTGGAAAAAGGGACGGTACTGGATACGTACTGCGGTGAAGAAGCGGTGCTGCTGTGTGAGTGGAACTCCAAGACCAGAGCGTTTATTCGGCGGCGTTTTGAGGTCCTGCCTTTTGCCATGTATTGACTATATGGTGGGAATATAGTGTATAGTAAGCACATAATGGAGGTGATAGTATGGCATGTACAAAGCATCCGGAATTTCAGATTCCTACGGATCCGCATGGGAAAAAACGGTACGAGAGCGCAATGAAACATGTGGAGGCTGCAAAGAAAGCTGGTAAATCCAGCGAAGAAATTCATGCGATCTTCAAAAAAGTGATGGAGTTTGATCCTAAGAATGTGGACGCGATTCCAAAAGATGAAGCGCACGCCAAATACCGCAGCGCAATGATCCACATGCAAAAGGCGCTGGAAAACGGAAAGTCTTCCGAAGAAGCGCATGCGATGTTCAGACGGATCATGAACGGAGAAACTACAGGGCACTGCAAGCATTAGAAAAGGGCACCTATCTTTTCAGATAGGTGCTTTTTTGTACCTTTTTCTTGACTATAGTCTTAGTATATAGTTTAAAATTTTGGTAGATATATTAGTTTTATTTATGACGAAATAGACTATAAACGAACAGGGAGTGCGGGGCATGAAGAAAATTGCGATTTATGGTAAAGGCGGTATTGGCAAATCCACAACGTCTTCCAATATTTCGGCAGCAATGAGTGAACGGAATTTGAAGGTCTGTCAAATCGGTTGTGATCCGAAAAATGATTCGACGCGGCTGGTGCTGGGTCATATCTGCCGGCAGACGGTATTGGATACGGTTCGGGATAAAGAAGAAGTTGCAAAAGAAGATATCGTTCATATAGGGTATAACGGCATTAAATGCGTGGAAGCCGGCGGACCGGAACCGGGAGTAGGCTGTGCCGGCCGGGGGATTATTGTCGCTTTGGAAAAATTAAATTCTCTGGAAGTATTAGATGACGAAGACGTCGTGTTATACGATGTATTGGGCGACGTGGTGTGCGGCGGTTTTGCCGTACCGATTCGGGAAGGGTATGCGACGGATATTTATATTGTATCGTCAGGGGAACTGATGAGTTTGTATGCGGCAAACAATATTGCCAAAGGGATAAAACGGTTTGCACTGCGCGGCGGCGTTCGGCTCGGCGGGATTATCGGCAACAGCCGGAATACCCCTAATGAAAAGAAGCTGCTGGAAGAGTTTGCCCGCCGTATTCATAGCCGGCTGATTGCCTTTATTCCTCGGGACGGTATTGTAAATGAAGCGGAAAATCAGCGGCAGACAGTGCTGCAGTATGCTCCGGAAAGCCGGCAGGCACAAATATACCGGGAACTTGCAGAAGCTATGCTTCATAATGAGGAGATGGCAGTGCCTTCCCCAATGAGTTTTGAAGAATTGGAAGAACTGGTGGCAGCATATGGGCATACAAACTAAACGATTTATCAGTAAGAAAAAAAGCTGCAGCTGCAGTATGCCCGGGGTATGGCGGGCGGCGGCTTTTTGTGAGGGCATGGCGGTTATCTTCCATAGTCCCAGAGCCTGCGCGCATGTGACGCGGTCGATGGATATCAATAGTTATTACCGCGGCGCAGCAGAGCGGAAGGGAATGTATGGCCGGTCCGTTCCGATTGTATCCAGCCAGCTGGAAGAGAAGCATGCCATTTTCGGCGGTGCGGAGCGATTGATGCAGTGCATTGCCGCGGTTGTAAAAGATGAGGAGCCTAAATGTATTGTCATTGCAAATTCCTGTTTGGCAGGCGTGATCGGCGATGACGTAGAGTCCATTGCCCGGGAAGCAGAAGAACGGTTTGGAATCCCGATCGTTACCGTCAGCACATATGGTTTTTTAGACGGTGAATATTATCAGGGATATCTGGAAGCGGCCGACAACATTGCAAAGCGATTTTTTAAGAAGCAAAAGCAGGAGGCCAATACGGCGCTGCTTTTTGGCGACAGCGGAGGACCGGGCGGACAATATGCGCTGGAAACAAAACGGCTGCTTGCTGAATTGGGTGTCACGGTTATTGGGCAGTATCCCGGATATATTCCGTTTGATGCGTTAGGCGATGCTGCAAAAGCAGCGGCGCTGATCGTTCTTGGCGGCCGGGGACAAAGCCATGAAAAAATGATGCGCCTTGCGGAGCGCTTCAAAGAACGATATGGCTTTTCCTATATTAAAGACTGCTATCCCGTCGGTTGGGATCAGACAAAGAAGTGGATACGAGAGGCAGGCGTTTTATTTGACTGTCAAGAAAAAGCTTCCCAGCTGATTGAAAAAGAAGAAGAGCGGATACGGCGCGCCTGTGAACGGTTCTTACCGGTTACCAGAAAGAAAAAAGCAGTGATTGTTATCGGCCGGTGGCTGGTGTATTTTCAGCCGGAATCCATATTGGAAATTGCCGGGCTGCTGGAATTGGACGTGCGTGGGATTATTTTGCTTTCTTCTTATCCGGAAAAAGAAAGGGAAAAAATGGAAGCGGCAATACATGCCTGCACCGATATACCGGTTATATCAGAAAAAGACGGCGATTCCCTGGCGGCGGAAGCAGAAGTTATTTTGACGACCCATGAATTACATGGGATAGAGAAAAAGCAATTATTTTTGCCAATGATACCTAAGGCAGGAGCAGAAGGAGCGATTGAATATATGCAGGCCGTATATCGGTGCCTTTGCAGCCGGCAGGTAAAAGGGGGAATTTCTTATGTCTGAGCCGGTATGGAGCAATGTTTGCAATCGGTCGGATACGTGTGCGCTGACGGGAGCGGCGGCTTTTATTGCCGGGATACCTAATGCGGAAGTATTAGTGAACGGACCGATGTGGTGCTATTTTTATGCGCTTCGGCATTTGGAGCGGATGGAGACGGATATAGCCCGGCGGATGCACGGTTCGCAGCCGAACAATGAAGCGATTATATATGGCTCGGAATCCTTCCTTGCAGAAGCTCTGGAGAGACTGAAAGCGCGGGAGACGCAGCCGGAATTATTGCTGATAGAAACGAGCTGTTCCTTGAGCTTGATCGGCGATGATATTCTCGGCATTGCGAAAAAAGCGGCGCTGCCGCATCTCGTATCGGTTATGGATTGCGGCGGGATTATCGGCGGATTTGCCGAAGGATACCGAAAAGCGGCGCTGACGATTTTGAATGACCTTTCTTTAGTGCCTCAGCCTGTCATGCCTAACCGAGTCAATCTTATTGGCGGCACGCCGTTTTACTGTGCGGGAAAAGAGGATATAAAAGAAATCGTCCGTTTGCTGGAATTGTGCGGATATGAAGTGAATGTATGCCTGGGAAGCGGATCCCCGCTTGGAAAGATAAAAGAGCTGACCGGCGCGGCGTTAAATATTGTGCTGCATGCAGAATTGGGCGGAGAAATAGCCGTCTATTTAGAGAAAGAATTTGGCATGCCCTATGTATGCGCCGGCCTCCCTTATGGGCTGGAGGGAACGAAGCAGTGGCTCCAGACGATTGCGGCGATCCTGCCTTCTGATACAACGGCTGTGGAAGAAGAAATAAAGCGGCGGGACAAGAAGATTCAGGGACTGCGCAGCGATGTACAGATGACTTGGGGGAATATGTGGTTTGATAAAGCGGTGGTTGCCGCGCCGGGAACTGTGGCTGCGGGGATCGGCGATGCGCTGCGCCGCGAATGGGCTG
>UREG01000110.1 GCA_900546795.1 uncultured Veillonellaceae bacterium
AGTACGTGTGGCCGATATGCAGTTTGGCACTCGGATAATAAATCGGGGTGGTAATGTAATACTTTTTGTTTGCCATTCAAAATACCTCCATACCCGGCAAATGAGACCGGTTGTAGTTTATTTATACATCCAGGCCGATGACAGCCTGGTATACATCTCGTTTAGATACACCCAACTGCTTTGCAGTTTCCCGTATCGCGTCTTTTTTCGAAAGTCCCCGTTCCATATAGCTTTGAACGAGAGACGGATAATCCGCCGCTTCCTGTACGTCTTCACCGCCGGAATAACCGGATACCAGCACGACAAATTCGCCGCGCGGCCCCTGCTCCCGCAGACGCGCCAGAATTTCCGACAAGGTGCCGCGGAGAAATTCTTCATATCGTTTTGTCAGTTCCCTGCATAGGACCGCATGCCGATCGCCCAATTCCGCCTGCATTTCTTCGAGGACGGTTTCTATCCGATGGGGCGCTTCGTAAAAAATAAGCGTGTCTTCTCTTTCTTTTAGCTTTTGCAGCACAGGGATGCGGTGCTTTTTTGTTTTCGGCAAAAAGCCAAGGAAAGAAAAACGCGTCGTATCCAAGCCCGATGCCACCAACCCGGTCAGCGCCGCATTGGCGCCCGGCAGGGGCACTACGGGAATATCCGCTTCAATCGCCAGCCGCACTAAATCCGCCCCCGGATCAGAGATGGCCGGCATGCCCGCATCGCTTACCACGGCGATCATCAGGCCTTCTTGCAGCCGTTCGATCAGTTCCGGCCCTTTGCTGTCTTTATTATGTTCATGATAGCTTACCAGCGGCGTATCGATCGCAAAACACTGGAGCAGCTGCCGGGTATGGCGCGTGTCTTCCGCTGCAATCAGATCCGCTTCTTTCAGACAGCGCACCGCCCGATAGGTCATATCTTCTAAATTCCCGATAGGCGTCGGGCAAAGATACAGCGTTCCTTTTTGAAATACTTCCGCCATGTCCGAACCTCCTATTTTCCATACCATTGCCGCACGGTATCGCTGTATTCTCCGTCTTTTCCGTAGATAAACAACGGCGGCAGCACTTCCATGCCGTCATGGCCGCCGCGCACGGCTTCCACCAATATCAATTTGCTCGGCTTCGTTTCACTGCCGTGCACACATTGCAGGCGTTTCGGCTCTAAATCTGCGTGCCGCAAGGCTTCCATAATCTGCGGCAGGCGTTCCGCCAAATGAATCATGCGCAGCCGTCCCCGATATTTTAAGCTGTACCGCACTGCATGCAATACATCGGCCAGCGTAGCGGTCATTTCGTGGCAAGCCTTTCCTATGCCGGCATGCGCATTAATATATCCGCGTCCCGCTTCCCGATAGGGCGGATTGACGTAGACCAAATCATAACTCCCGGACACGACCAGATTTTCTATGTTTCGATAGTCGCCTTCCAGTATCCGGATTTTATCTTCTCTGCCGTTCATCGCTACATTGCGGCGGCAAATATCCGCCATG
This sequence comes from uncultured Veillonellaceae bacterium, assembly GCA_900546795.1. Taxonomy (GTDB): domain Bacteria; phylum Bacillota; class Negativicutes; order Veillonellales; family Megasphaeraceae; genus UMGS915. The sequence goes on from UREG01000110.1 coordinate 1,478, forward strand.
ACCGGATTCAGTTCTATCCCGTCGACCGAATTGGCTCCCAGGGACGTCAGCAGCAGCGGTATAACGGCCGTGCCGCTTCCCAGCTCCAAAATCCGCTGCTTCGGGCGGACAGCGCCGAAATGAGCCAGCAGCACCGCATCGATGGAAAAACAAAATTCGTCCGGCCGCTGAATGAGTTTCATTCCGTCGATCAGCAGATCGTCCAGCCGTTCTCCATCATGAATTTCATATTTCATCGCTGACTATATCCGCCCATGCCAAATCTATATTTCTGCCCGTATCGAGCTGGATTTTTACCGTTCGGTTCCGCGAGTTGATGCGCAGCACTTTGCCCGGCCCTTCGTCGGTCATAACGGTTTTGCCGATGCCCGGCGGCGGGGTTTCCGGCGTCTGCGGCTTCGTTCCGCACGCGCCGCAGCATTTGAGTTCTCCCGAGGTATACAAGTCGTTTTCATACCGCAGGCAGCACATCAGGCGGCCGCAGATTCCCGAAATTTTCGTAGGATTGAGCGCCAGTCCCTGATCTTTTGCCATTCGGATCGATACCGGTTCAAAATCACCTAAAAAGGTAGCGCAGCACAAGGGTCTGCCGCAGCAGCCGATGGAATTAATAATCTTGGCTTCGTCCCGGTAGCCGACTTGGCGCAGTTCGATACGCGTCCGAAATACCGATGCCAGATCTTTGACCAATTCCCGAAAATCGACGCGGCCGTCTGCCGTAAAAAAGTAAATGAGCTTTGCCGCATCAAATGTATATTCCACGCCGATCAACTTCATCGGCAGCTTGTGTTTTTCTATTTTTTCCAGGCATATCTTCCAGGCTTCTTCCGCCTTTTTCTTATTTTTTTCTACGATCTTGAAATCTTTTTCCCCAGCCTTGCGAATGATCGGTTTCAGCGGCTGCACTACGGCAGATTCTTCTACCTCCCGCGGCCCGATCACCACAAGCCCAAATTCTTTTCCCCGCGCGGTTTCTACGATGACATGATCACCCGTTTCAATCGCCACGCCGCCGGGAGAAAAGTAATATATTTTTCCCGCTTTTTTAAAGCGTACTCCGACAACTGTCAGCAAGGATATCCCTCCTTTATACTTCGTTTTCCTTCTATGCACAAATAGTCCCAAACTAATTTTTGATTCACATGCCGTTCCAGCGCTTCCATAGCTTCTTCCGCCGCCTGTATCATTTGCAGCAGCGCGCGGTTCGTCCAGACAGGCAGCAGCTGCACCATCGCGGCCTGATACTTTTTCAGCCCTACGGCCTGTACCGCCCCGGCCCGCAGGACCAGCATATCCCGGCAAAGCTGTACAATCCACCGCAATACGGCAGACGACAAAAATCCTTCCTTCTCCATCGTTTGGTACCAGGAAGTATACGGCGTCCGGCTTTCTGCCAATAAGCGCAGGAATTCCAACGCATCCTGCACGCCTTCGACCTGGCCGGTTTCATACAGTTCCAGCGTGCGCCGTACATTTCCGCCGCCCAGCAGCACCGCCTGTTCACAAGCCGATTCTTCCCAGCCTTTTACCCGGCATAGTTCCGCCGTCAGCTCCGGCGCAGGCACCGGTAAAAACCGGAATACCGCGCACCGCGACAAAATAGTCGGCAGCATGCGCTTTTCCTGCGACGTTATCAGGATGAAATACACCTGTTCCGGCGGTTCTTCCAGCGTCTTCAGCATGCGGTTCGCAAACTCTTTATTCATCGTCTGCGCTTCATCTATGATACAAATACGAGTTCCATCTTCCCGCCCGGTCATCTGCAATTCTTCCTGCAGCGCCCGAAACTGCTCTACTTTAAGCAGTTTCCCCGTCGGACGGAGATAATATACTTCATCGCGATCCTGCTCCATCAGCGTCTGAGAGGCAGGCTCCAGACCGGTCATAACCGGCCGCCCGCACAGAGCGGAAGCCAGGGCAAATGCCGCTGTCGTCTTTCCCAGTCCCTCGCTGCCGGCAAACAGCATCGCGTGGGGCAGATGACCGGAATGGAGCAGGTGCAGCCATTTTTCTTTCAGCGCCTGATGACCCATCAGCCCTTCAAACCATGTTGCCAGCTCCATTCCTTCCACCTCCTCTGCTCATAATTTTTATTATAACAAATATTCCAGCCAAAATACTACTTTTTTGCCGGCTGTATCGGCAATATTCTGCTTTTTTCTGTATATCCTCTCCTTCTAAACGACTGCTTTGCATCTGCCGCCAACGCTGCGCCGCTTCCTCTTAGCGGCACGCTGTTCATTTGCCGTTTGCCACCTGCTGCCGATACAGGCACTTGCCGCTCCTTTTGACGGCCATAGAAAAAGC
>UREG01000111.1 GCA_900546795.1 uncultured Veillonellaceae bacterium
GCTCTTCCGATCTTAATTGCCGTCAATCCATTTGCAGAACAGGCGGGACTGGAAGCCGGTCAGCTCTGCGTACAGGCGGGATCGCCGGAAAGTCATCGGGGATGTCGGAAAGCGGCGGCCCTGAAAGAACGGACGGGGCAGGTTGACCGGCCGGCAGAAGAGAAAGTCCGCGGCTGGCTGCCGATCGAAGGGTATCCGGATCTGGTCGTCCATTTTTCGCTGCGGATTCCGGAGAAAAATAAATAATGTATATATAGGAACTAAATGCGCCGCTTCGGCGGCAGCGCGCAGGCGATGGAAACATCGTCTGTATTTTTTTGCAGCTGAACAACGTGGGGGATAAAAGTGATTCTGTACAAAAAACAGGAATCTGGGTATACTAATACAAGAAACGTTAGGAGGTAGTAAGCATATGTCTTGGTGGAAAGATATTTTCCGGCAGTGTTTATACATGAGCATTTTTATTATTCCCATACCGATCGGAGCGTATACGATTCATAACGGTTCCAGCGCGGCGGTGGCGCTCATCAGTTATTTGGCGCTGTCTGTATTTATTCCGCTTGCGTATCTGCGCTCCCGTTATGCGCGGTTTGGCAGGGAGGAGCGGCGGATCAGCGGGATCTGGTACATGGTCGTCTGGTTTTTGGTGCGGGGCGGTCTGTTTTTTGGCGATAAACTGTGGAAGAGTTCCGGGTTCTGGAGTTTTCCGACGATAGGCCGGGATATTGTGTTCAGCGTGTTCATGTATGCGGAACTGTGTTTTATCATGTTGGCAGCCTATGTATGTACACAGGTATTTTGCGGCAGGAAAGCGGAGGTTTGATGCGATGAAGTCTTGGTGGATCAAACAGCTGCGCAGTACGCTTGCGGCGGGGATCTTTGTTATACCGGTTCCGCTGGGGCTGTATGCCGCAGGCGATGAAGGGCTGAATGCCTGGGGATTTATTTTGTTTTTGCTGCTGTCTTTGGGGATTCCCGTGCACCGGCAGGTCAAAGAGCGGCTGTCTGAGGATATTGGCCATATCCGGGCGGCGATGGGATATTTTTTATATGGCTGGGGGATTGTGCTGATGGCCGGCATGGGCGTGCTGGATATGCTGACGCAGACGGCGGTCTGGCAGAACTGGGCGCTGCGGCTGGGCGGCATGTTCTTTTGGATGACGGCGGTTCTCTTTTTCCAGCATGCGGCAGGAGCGGCGATGATCGCCTGGTTTGTTCCTAAGCAGACGAGCCGATGGCGGGATATCATCAACTGTATCTTGATCATTGTGCCCTTTCCCTGCGCGTTTTTGGGCATGTTTGTATTTCCGACCATACCGCCGGTGGATATGACAAACGGCGTGCTGGCCGGGTTTGTCGTATTTATCGGATTTTTTACCTTTTTATTGTACGCGCTGGCCATGCTGACCTTTGCCTGTTATTTTTTTCCGTGGAAGAAACAATATCCTAAGGGGATCAGCCGGCTGTGGGGCGTGCTCCGCATCGTGGCAACGGCGGTTTTGTGGATGGGGATCCATTCGGTGTTTTTTGTATCGCATGGTACGATTTATGGCACTGTGCTGTTTACGCTGTTCCCCGTTTTCCAAAATAACCCGCTGGTATTTATTTCTCCGGCAGTATTCGAGTCGCTGGCGGTGGCTGTTTCCGTTTACGGCGGCACGATGGTGTATCGGTGGACCGCGAAACTATCTGGATAAGAGCGAACACTTTCGTCTTTGGGCGAAGGTGTTCTTTTTTTGTTAAAAATGATAAAGGCTTCTGAAAAATATGTCAGGAATGCACGGCTTTTTCCCTATACATAACAAATAGTTTGTCTTATAATAGTATAAATACAAGATAATAAGATAAGAGGAGGAAGTTTTGATGCCCATAATTCATGTAGAATTAGTAGAAGGCCGTTCTGTAGAACAGAAACGGAAACTGGCAAAAATCATTTCTGAAGCCACTGCGGAAACCATGGCTTGCCCGATTGAGGCGGTAAAAGTGATTTATCATGATATGAAAGCGACCGATTTTGCTGAAGGTGGTATCCTTCGCTCCGATAGACAATAAGAGGGTGGTGTGAACATGAGAGACGACAAATTTGGCTTGAAAGGCCTGACTTTTGACGACGTTTTGCTGGTGCCGGCGAAATCTGATGTATTGCCGCGGGAAGTAGACGTATCGACGTATATTACGAAGAATATCAAATTGAATATCCCGATCATGAGTGCGGGCATGGATACGGTTACGGAAGCGCCGATGGCGATTGCGATGGCGCGGGAAGGCGGTATCGGCGTTATCCATAAAAACATGTCGATTGCAGAGCAGGCGCGGGAAGTGGATAAAGTAAAGCGTTCCGAACACGGTATTATTATCGATCCGATTTTCCTGCATCCCGACAATTTGCTGGAAGATGCCAACGAACTGATGGGGAAATATAAAATTTCCGGCGTACCGATTACGGTAGACGGCAAACTGGTCGGCATCATCACAAACCGGGATATGCGGTTTGAAGACGATATGAAACGGCGGATCGGGGACATTATGACGAAAGACTCTCTGATTACCGCTCCGGTAGGCACATCGCTTGCGGAAGCAAAAGAAATTCTGCGGGGACACCGGATTGAAAAGCTGCCGCTCGTAGATAAAGAAGGCAAGCTCAAAGGTCTCATTACAATTAAAGATATCGAAAAAGCACATAAATATCCGAATTCTGCAAAAGATTCCAACGGCCGCCTGCTGGTTGCCGCTGCCGTCGGGGTAGGTCCGGATCTTAGAGAACGTATGGACGCGCTGGTTGCCGCAAAAGTGGATATCGTAGTTATCGATACGGCGCACGGCCATTCTCTCGGCGTGCTGAACACGATCAAAGAAATCAGAAAATCCTATCCGCATGTAGAAATCATTGCGGGGAACGTAGCTACGGGAGAAGCGACGGAAGCGCTGATCGAAGCGGGCGTGGACGCTGTTAAAGTCGGCATTGGGCCTGGTTCTATCTGTACGACCCGTATTATCGCCGGCATCGGCGTGCCGCAGATTACGGCGGTATATGAATGTGCGAAAGCAGCCCGCCGGTTCGGTATCCCGATCATCGCAGACGGCGGCATCAAGTATTCCGGGGATATGGCAAAAGCGATCGCAGCCGGGGCAAACCTGGTTATGCTCGGCAATCTGCTGGCAGGTACGGAAGAAAGCCCGGGCGAAACGATCATTTATCAGGGCCGGAGCTACAAAGCATACCGGGGCATGGGCTCGCTGGGCGCAATGGCCAGCGGCAGCAAGGACCGGTATTTCCAGTCGTCTACAAAAGAAATGAGCAAATTGGTGCCGGAAGGCATTGAAGGCCGGGTACCGTATAAAGGACTGGTATCCAATGCGATTTATCAGATGGTCGGCGGTCTTCGCGCCAGCATGGGGTACTGCGGAGTGCATACGATTCAGGAAATGATCGAAAATACGCGGTTTGTGGAAATCACAAGCGCCGGTCTGCGTGAAAGCCATCCGCATGACGTAGCGATTACGCAAGAGGCTCCGAATTATAGCCGCGGTG
>UREG01000112.1 GCA_900546795.1 uncultured Veillonellaceae bacterium
GACCTCTTTTCTGTGTGGATGGGTGTTGGTGACTTAATCATATCACAAAAAGGGTATCTTCTCTTTTTTATTTTTTTTTGTAATATATGTATTGTAACTCTACAAGAAAGCGGTACATTTAGTATAAAATATATTGTATACAAAGAGTTTATTTGATATGATGGAACTATATAATTAAATAAAATATGGAACTGCTTTGGCAGCTCCAAAGGAGTGAATGTACATGGCTATACATTTTTCTGATGTTGCAACTGGGTTGCATAGTTCTGAAATTCGAGAACTATTGAAGTTAACGGAACAGCCAGAAATGATTTCGTTTGCTGGCGGACTGCCGGCGCCGGAATTATTCCCGCTGGAAGAAATGAAAACGGTCGATGAACGGATTTTGAAAGAAGAAGGCCGCCAAGCGCTGCAATATGGACCGACAGATGGATACGGGATGCTGCGCCGGCAGATTTCCGATCGGATGAATTCTGTATACAACTGCAAAACGACGGCTGAGGATATTTTGATGATCAGCGGTTCCCAGCAGGGATTGGATATGGTAGGGCGTGTCTTCTTGAATAAAGACGATATCGTTCTGATGGAGAGCCCTTCGTATTTGGGGGCGATCAATGCATTCAGACTGTCTGGCCCTAAATTTATTGCAGTCCCTACGGATGAGCAGGGGATGATACCGGAAGAATTGGATAAAATTTTGGCTGCGGAAAAACGCGTTCGAATGATTTATGTTATTCCTGATTTCCAAAATCCGACAGGGATTACCTGGACGCTTGAGCGCCGGCAAAAATTTATGGAAATTATCAATCGCTATGAAATTCCAGTTATTGAAGACAATCCGTATGGCGAGCTGCGGTTTGAAGGCGAGATCCTGCCTTCTTTGAAATCCTTGGATACAAAAGGATTGGTGGTATTTTTGGGAACCTTCTCTAAAATATTTGCGCCAGGCCTTCGGTTGGGCTGGATTTGCGCTGCGCCGGCAATTTTGGAAAAATGCAATATGCTGAAACAAGCCGGAGATTTGCAGACCTCTTCCTTTGCACAGCGGCAGGCTGCATTCTATATTGATATGTTTGATTTGGACGCACATATTCAAAAGATCAAAGACGTGTATAAAAAACGGCGTGATGTTATGCTGCGCGCGATCAAAGAAAATTTCCCGGAAGAAGTGAAATATACGTATCCGGAAGGCGGGTTATTCATGTGGGTAACCTTACCGGAATATATGAAAGCAAAAGATTTGATGCTCGAGTGCATTGAAAAGAAAGTAGCGTATGTGCCGGGCGATTCGTTCTATCCAAACGGCGGTCATTACAATATGTTCCGTCTCAACTACTCGAATATGGATGAAGAACGCATTGAATTAGGAATCAAGCGGATTGCAGAAGTAATCAAAAAACATATGAAATAGAAAGAAAGCCCGGCTTACTAAAAAGCTGGGCTTTTTCACGGCCATATTGAAAATTGACGGTGTTTGCTCCCTATGGTATTCTGAGACAAGCAAAGGGGAGATGGAGGGAATACCCAAGTGGATATTTTAGTCATTATGTGTATCGGCGTGCTGATTGGAAATAAATGGTTTCCGTTGGCATATAAAAAATGGAATGAAAACTTGCAAATGATATGCACGTTGCTCCTGATCTTTTCAATGGGGACTATGCTGGGGAGACGGGAAAACTTTTTAGAAGAAATGTCTCGCATCGGGTGGCAAAGTTTTGTTTTCTGCATCATACCGACCTTGCTGTCTATTGCCGTCGTATATGTATTGACCCGATATCTTATGGATAATCGGAGACGGAGGGATGCACGATGATGGCAGTATGGGCGCTGATTGCATTGATTAGCGGGATCGGTTACGGGTTGTCCGAATGGCACGTGGTATTTCTCGATCAGATTGCGGATAATTCGGCTGTGATTTTAAATGTACTGATGTTGTTGGTTGGAATTAGCGTAGGGCTGCGGCGCGGTCTTTTGCAGCGCATGAAAGAATATCATATTCGGATATTGGTAATTCCGTTTGGCATTGTACTGGCTTCTTTTCTGGGAGGAATTGTCTGTCACTGGCTTACCGGGTATGGACTGGCAGAAAGTACGGCTGTGACGAGCGGATTGGGGTGGTATAGCCTGTCCGGCGTATTGGTAGGCGAGGCAGCTGGCCCTGAGCTGGGAAGTATCACATTTCTTAGTAATTTAATGAGAGAGATTATATCTTTTTTTCTGATTCCCTTCATTGCGGCGACACTGAACGACTATACTTGCATAGCGCCTGCTGCGGCGACGAGTGAAGATACGACGCTGCCGATTCTGATGCGGTATACCGATGAAGCCACTGTAGTGCTGGCGGTGTTTAATGGGATTATTTGTTCATCCGTAGTGCCGGTGTTGGTGCCGCTGTGTTTTACTCTTTTTAGGTGAAGCGGGTAAAAAGAGCGTTTTATTTGAAGAAATATATATTGACAGCTCCGTATTTCCTATGACTGGGCGCGCTATTTACTTACTGTTATAAAATGAGGAAGAGATAGTAGGAGCATTTATAAAAATTGAGGAAATATTTTTCGCGGTATAGGAAAAGGGGGATGGGAGAAGTAAACCTATATTTCGGTGCAGTGAATAGGGAACTATTACGATGAGAGCGGCGAGAAAGAAGATAATGTGGGAGAAATCCTAAAATTTTTTGCAGCTAGTTTGATAAAATAAAGACGAATAGAGCGAAAGTATGAATCTATTTGCCGTCGCATCCAGGCGGGTGTGTGGATTGAAAAGTGGACGAGGCGGAGAGATGGCGCAGCGTTCGTGATATTGCACCCATCAGAGGGTGCGTGGATTGGCGTTTGCGCTGTCCATTCATCGTTTGAGATGCCAGCTCATTGTTTTAGGGAGATACTTTTTTCTCGGATAAAGATAATTTAAAACGGATTACGTACAAACGAAGGCGGAATGGAATATTCCGTCTTTGTTCATTGCTGGGGGAAGATGTTAGTGTATAGGAATGAGGGAGGAGACTGGTTGCTGCGGTTGCATGCTGCAAGTTTTGGACTCGGTAGAATGAGGTTTCATAAAGCGGTAAGCGGCAGGCGTTTTTGCGCATATAGATGCATGGAAGAGATATGGAAGAGATAAGGATTTCTTTGGGAAAGGGTTTCTTCTGTGCTGCATTGATGGAGAGAAAACGTGCTGCCATATTAGGGGCAGCATTTGTATTATTACTACAGCAGCGGAGAGAGTTGAAAATAATTTTTAAATTGTATTGACGGAATACCGATCCGGTGCTAAGATAAGCACAAGCAAAAAGTGAATAGTTATAAACCGACGAAGCGGAAGTAAAAACAAATCGTGCACTTACAGAGAGCCGGGGTGCTGAGAAGCCGG
>UREG01000113.1 GCA_900546795.1 uncultured Veillonellaceae bacterium
CGATCCCCAGCGTGCCGTAGCAGTCCTGTACGGTATCCACGATAACCCGGACCGCATATAAATCATATATTTGGCTCAAGTCCCGGTTATCTTTTTTCATTTTTTTATAGATGCTGTAAAAATGTTTCGGCCGCCCTTTGATGTCCGCTTCGATATGGCTGTTGTCGAGCGCCTCTTTCAAAACCGTGATCGCTTCGTTGACAATCGCTTCCCGCACATGCCGTTTTTCTTTCATCTGCGCTACCAGATCATAGTATTTATCCGGTTCCAGATAGCGGAACGAGAGATCTTCCAGTTCCCATTTCATATTGAATATCCCCAGCCGGTGCGCCAGCGGAGCAAATACTTCCAAGGTTTCTTTTGCTATCCGCTTCTGCTTTTCACTTCGCATGAACTTAAGGGTTCTCATATTATGAAGTCTATCCGCCAATTTGATCACTACGACCCGCACATCTTTGGCCATAGCCAGAAACATTTTGCGGTAGCTTTCCAGCTGCTGGTCTTCTTTCGTGCGATAATCAATGCGGTTCAGCTTGGTAACGCCGTCAACCAAAAACGCGATATCCTCGCCGAATTCTTTCGCTATAAAATCAAGGCCGTATTCCGTATCTTCCACCACGTCATGCATCAGCGCCGCGCTGATCGTCCGCGTATCGATCTGCAGTTCCGCCAGTATCTTTGCTACCGCAATCGGATGGATAATATACGGCTCTCCGCTGGCTCTTACCTGCTGTTCATGCGCTTTGTCCGCTACGGCAAACGCTTTTTTTACATCTGCGCAGTCCGCCTGAGGCAAATACTGATGGATCTGCGCTATCAGGTGTTCCATCTCTTCATATTTATCACGTATCACTTCATGTTCCATCTGGTATCCCTCCTCTATCGGCTATGCTGCAAAAACGTGACAGACGTAGTCAAATCTAATTTGCCCGCTACTGTCATCAGCCGGCAGAACCGCTGGCCGTCTCTATCATACACCAGCAGCAGCCCAATCTCCCGAAACACATGGAGACCCGTAATCAGGCAGGCCTTGCTTACGTTCGCTCCCAGGCGGAAAAGCAAATCCTGTTCCAGCCGGTACATCGGCAATTCTTCTCCGGTATCCAGGATATACCGCAGCTGCTGATAAATATGGATCAGCAGTTCCCGGTCGATGCGGATATCCTGCTGCTGCTTCATATGGATATCTTCTAAAATAAGCTGCGGTTTTACTACGTCTCTAAATTCATTAATTTTCATTTTAAAGGCCAGATTTACCCGATCTCCGGCAAAAATATAATCGGTATAATCGCCCATGTGCCAGCCTACGCCTTCAATTTCCGCTCCGTCCGCAGCCGCCTGGATCTTAACATGATTATGATCTTTTCCGATCCGATGAATGGACGTGATCTCCACCTGCTCGGCAACAAACAGCGCTTCAGGGTTTTCTCTGCCGCAGGGCTCCATCACTTCCAGCTCCTCAATAAGCGGCAACGTCACGGACGAAAGCGGAACTTTTCCCTCTATATGCAGCATGGGAATGTAATCGGCTGCCGTCAAATACCGCTCCGCATATTCTGTCAGCCGTTCCTGCAGCAGCGGTATCTTATCTTGTTCAATACTAAATCCAGCCGCCTGATGATGACCGCCGAACTGGATCAGCAAATCAGAAGCATATGCCAGCGCACCATGCATATCAAACGCATCAATACTCCGGCACGACCCTTTTCCTATCCCGTCATGCACCGAAATAATCAAGGTCGGCCGATAATATTTATCTACCATGCGGGACGCTACAATACCGATCACGCCGGAATGCCAATCCTGTCCGGCTACTACCAGCACTTTTTCCTGCTGTATATCCCGCCGCTGCAGCGTTTCTTCAACTGCCTCGATAATCGACCGCTCAATTTGCTGCCGCTCGCTGTTCGTCTCGTTCAGCGATTCTGCGATCTCCATCGCTTCGTCCCAATCTTCCGTGGTCAGCAAACGCACCCCTTCTCCGGCATGACTGACACGCCCGGCCGCATTGAGCCGCGGCGCCAGGGTAAATCCGATATGGCCTGCATTTATTTTCTTATCCGACAAGCCTGCCACTTCAATCAATGCAGCCAGCCCCTTATTTGCCGTTTTCTGCATGTCCCGCAAGCCATACTTTACGATAATACGGTTCTCATCCAATAACGGCACTACATCCGCTACCGTTCCCAGCGCGGCTATCTCCATATCTTCCGTATACAAACCTCCGCGGCGCACGCGCCACAACGCCTGACATAATTTATACGCTACGCCCACCCCGGCCAGCTGTTTATGCGGATAAAGACATCCCGGCTGCTTCGGATTGACGACGGCCACTGCCGGCGGTATTTGTTCCGGCACTTCATGATGATCCGTCACAATGATATCCAATCGGCCGCGCACTGCAGCCACATCGTCATACGAACTGATCCCGCAGTCCACAGTGATCACCAAATCTGTTTTTTCCCGGATCAGCTGTTCCAGCGCTTCCCGATTCAGCCCATAGCCTTCACTTTGCCGCTCCGGTATATAGAACCGGACTTCGGCGCCCAGCCGTTTAAAAAAGCGCCAAAGCAGCGATGTAGAACTGATGCCGTCTACATCATAGTCCCCGTAAATTACAATGGATTCCTTTCGGTCCAGCGCCTGCCCAATCCGTTCTGCCGCTTCTTTCATTCCCTTCATCAAAAAAGGATCGCCCATGTCTTCCGGCGTGTCATGAAGAAAATGATTCCCTGCTTCCACCGTTTCCATGCCCCGGTTCACCAGCAAATGAGCAATCAGTTCCGAAACCTGCCATTTCTCTGCTAAATATTTTATTTTGCTTTCTTCTGCAGACCGTATCTGCCACCTATTTTTTTCTCTCATAACATCCCGCTTTACACTACCATTTGCATTTCATTATCAGTATATATAATACCACTTTTCATTTTCACTTACTACATTTTATTATCAAAAACATGTAAAAAGTCACAAAAAAAGTCCTGACTTGTGAAAAACAGCCCATTCCTATTCCGCTCCTTTTCCTGTCAGAACTTTCGCTTTCTATTTGGTTATCCCCAGCGCAGATTTTGCCAGCTCATCTGCCAGCTCGTTATATTTGTCGCCCGAATGCCCTTTGATCTTGATAAATGTTACCTGCACGTCCTGCTTTACCGCATCATAAAACTGTTTATATGCCTGCGTTCCGGCCTTTCTCGCTGCCCAAGCCCCG
>UREG01000114.1 GCA_900546795.1 uncultured Veillonellaceae bacterium
TTACTTCCACCACCAACACAAGCCATCACAGCTGTAGGAAGTTTACCTTCATATTCAAGAATTTGTTCTCTTGCTTCTTTAGAAATCACACTTTGGAAATCTCTCACCATCATTGGAAATGGATGAGGTCCCATCACAGAACCTAAAACATACATCGTATCATCCACACGTTTTGTCCATTCTCTCATTGCTTCATTGACCGCATCTTTTAAAGTCATTGTCCCTGTAGTTACAGGATGTACTTTAGCTCCTAAAAGTTCCATACGATAAACATTTAAAGCTTGACGATCTGTATCTTCTTTTCCCATAAAAATCTCACATTCCATGTCCAGCAATGCGGCTGCCGTTGCCGTCGCTACGCCGTGCTGGCCGGCGCCCGTTTCGGCAATGATCCTTGTTTTTCCCATTTTCTTTGCCATCAAGACCTGGCCTAATACATTATTGATCTTATGAGAACCCGTGTGATTCAAATCTTCCCGTTTAAGATAAATCTTAGCGCCGCCCAGATCCTTAGTCATTTTTTCCGCATAATACAAAAGAGACGGCCGCCCCGCATATTCATTCAAGAGGTCGTTGAGTTCCTTTTGGAACGCTTCGTCGTTTTTATAATATTCATATGCCTTTTCAATACGTTCGATTTCCCCCATCAAGATTTCCGGCACATATTGCCCGCCGTGTATCCCAAATCTTCCTTTCGTCATTTCGTTTGCCCCTTTCTGATATATGCGATCAACTCTTTTATTTTTTCCCGATCTTTTTTTCCTTCCGTTTCCGCGCCGCTGCTGATATCGATGCCGTCCGGCTGATAGGCCAGCGCGCTTTCCAGATTGTGCAGGCCGATGCCGCCTGCCAAGATCCACGGCCGCTTCATGATTCCGATCTGCGTCCAATCAAATGCCCGGCCCGTACCGCCTTTTCCTTGATCGAGCAGAACCATTTCCGCCGGACTATCCACGCCGTTTCGCGCCTTCCATCGTTCGACTGTCATCGCCTGAATAACCGAAAGCCCGGTACGGCGCTGTACCTGCCGCACCACATCGTCCGATTCACTTCCATGCAGCTGTATCCACTCCAAGCGGCAGTCTGCGGCAATGCGGGTGATCTCTTCCAACGGCGCATTGACAAAAACTCCGACCTTTTGGATATCGCGCCGCACCATACGGCTCCAACGCACCGCCTGCTCCCGCTGCACCTGCCGGCGGCTTGGCGCAAAAACAAATCCGATCATATCCGGCACATATTCATTGACCGCCAGGATATCTTCGTCCCGAAACAGCCCGCAGATCTTTATCTTCGTCATTGCCGCAGCTCCTGCAGCGTCCGGCTGATCGACGCGCTGCGCATCAGTGTTTCTCCAATCAATACCCCGTCATATCCGGCGCTTCTTAACGCCTGGATATCGTCCTTTGTCTGAATGCCGCTTTCCGATATGCAGGCGGCCTCTGCAGGGATCAGGCTCCGCAGCTGAAGGCTCGTTTCCATATGTACGGTAAAATCTTTTAAATTCCGATTATTAATTCCGATGATATCCGCTCCGGCGGCAGCCAGCCGCCGCACTTCCTCTTCATTATGCGCTTCGCACAGTGCGTCCAGCCCCAGCGACCGGCAGCAGGCCAGATATTCCTTCAGCTGTCGATCGTCTGTAATCGCTGCAATTAAAAGTACGGCCGCTGCCCCTAACGTCCGCGCTTCATAGATCTGAAACACATCGACAATAAAATCTTTTCGCAGCACAGGCAGCGCAATCGTCTGCGCGATTTCCTGCAAATATACCGAGCTTCCCTGAAAATATTCCGGTTCCGTCAATACCGATACGGCATTGGCTCCGGCTGCCTCATATTCTTTTGCCAAATCCAGATACGGAAAAGATTCCCGTATCACCCCTTTGGACGGCGAAGCTTTTTTTATTTCACAAATAAACGAGAGTTCCGGCTGCTGAATCTGCGCCATAAACGGCGAACCTTCCAATTTCCCCAGCTGTTCCGCCGCTTCCCGTACTGCCTGTCCCCGCTCCCGCTTATCCCGGTCTACCCGCTTTTTAGCAGAAGCTGCAATATCGTCTAATATCATCAGGCCGCCCCCTTTGTCATGCGAACGAACGTTGCCAGCATTTCATACGCTTTTCCTGTATCGATCAATTCCGCGGCCAAAGAAACGCCTTCTTTCAGCGAATCCGCTTTTCCGCCAATATACAGGCCCGCCCCCGCATTGAGGAGGACTGCCGCCCGTTTTGCTCCCGATACCCCGCGAAGCACGTCTTCTGTAATGCGGGCATTTTCCTGCGGCGTACCGCCTACGATTTCGGACTTATCATACCGTTTGCCAAAGAACTCTTCCGGATATACGGTATATTCTGTAATCTCTCCGTTTCGGATCTCACAGACTTTTGTCGGCGCACTGACCGAAAATTCGTCCAGCACATCGGTTCCAAAAACGACCATTCCTCGCCGGATTCCCAGCCGTGCCAGCACCTCTGCCAACGGCCGAATCAAATCACCGTTGTACACTCCTAAGATCTGCATAGACGGCGCTGCCGGATTCGTCAGCGGCCCCAACAGATTAAAGATCGTCCGAATGCCCAGTTCCTTTCGTACCGGCGCGACATATTTCATCGACTGATGATAATACTGCGCAAACAAGAAGCAGATCCCCGCCTGCCGCAGCAGCATCTCGCCTAATTCCGGATCAATATCGAGCTTTGCTCCCAAGGCTTCCAGCACATCGGCAGCCCCGCTCTTAGACGATGCGGCCCGGTTGCCGTGTTTTGCCACCTTCACGCCCCCTGCAGCGATAACCATCGCCGACGTCGTAGAAATGTTGAACGACTGCGCGCCGTCTCCGCCGGTTCCTACGATTTCCAATACTTCCATTCCCGGGTGAACGAACGGCCGCGCATGTTTTCTCATCGCTTCTGCACATGCCGTGATTTCTTCAATCGATTCGCCTTTTACTGAAAGAGCGGTTAAAAACGCCGCCATCTGCACCGGTGTTGCCTGTCCCGTCATCATCTGATTCATCACGGCTGCGGCTTCCTCAAACGTCAGGTCCTCTTTTTTCATTACTTTTTTTATCATTTCCTGCATCATTTTCTACTCCCCCTAATTCGATTCTTATCTGATTCGCCTGTATCGCTGCGCTTCGCCATCGCTTTGTCATCTGTATCCCCCTCTTGCTCTCAACCAAATAAAAA
>UREG01000115.1 GCA_900546795.1 uncultured Veillonellaceae bacterium
GCTGCTGCGCATCTGCTTTATCTGCACGAGCCATGGCTTTTGCCGTCATCTGCGCCATTTCATATCGAGTAATTTCGTTGCCGCCTTTATACGTACCGTCCGGGTATCCATCGATAATTCCGGCTGTTGCCAATTCACTGACAGACTGATATGCCCAATGGTCTGCCGGTACATCAGAGAACGGATTTGCCGCAAATGCGACCGCGCCCATAGCCAACGTCGCAAATACTGCTGTTGCAAGCTGTTTTTTCATGTACAAAACCTCTTTTCAAGAAAATTTCTCTCTAAAGAATGGTTGGTTTGAGCGAGTTGCCTAGTTTCCTCTTCTTTCCATCCCACACTATTGAGAGATGTAGTCAATACGACTATTTGTCCCCATTATACATTACTATGCCTATGCGGTCAATAAATATGAAAAAATTAGAATATTCTCTCTGTATCCTTTTCCCCTATTCATTTTTTCGCTTATTTTCAGGGCTAAAAATATTTTGCAGCAAAAATTAAACAGCCCCCGCCTAGACGAGAGCTGTTTGTATACTGCTGTTAGAAATGGTAACCGACCTGCACAATAGCATAGTCCGGCAAATCTCTTTCCGGCGTGCTGATGCCGCCGTTCTTTTGCTCTTTCATTTTTACGTTAAAGGAATATCCCAGCGTAATATCCATATTTTTCACCGGTACATAAGTAACTGCCGCATGCCATGCCGTTGCTCCATATAAATTTTGGAGATAGTATGGATCATACGTCGTACTGAATACGCCGCTTCCTGCATCTAAATCAAAGTAATTGACCTGCACGCCATAGGAGCCCGGTTCATTATAATCGGCTCCTTTATAGCCTATATAAGCCGTCCAAGCATCGCTGTCGTTTACAGAAACGATGTCGCTTTTCAGTTTTGCCCGAGTCCATTCGCCGCCCAGCGTAAATGCGCCTGCCGCATACGAAGCGCCTGCCCCGTATACTTTATCATATCCCCATACGGTGGTATTGTCCGTCGTATCTTTATAATCTGCAGATTTTCCCATTTGCATATAGAATGCTTCTGCGGTAAAGTTTCCGGCAGACCCTTCCAACTGTACAAAACCTACTTCAGGAGAGTCCGATGATTTTTCCACATCGCCTGTATTGCCTCTGTCGAACCAGCTGTCAAAACTGCCGAACAGATCTGCCTGCTGCAGATACCCATAGGCTCCGGTCAAGGTCACATGATCATTTCCTACCCGCAGTACTGCGCCGTCAAATGTATCATCATAGAGCAAGCCCTGTCCGACAAATAATTCCGTACGGCCCACTTGAAGATTTGCATGCGGCCCAAGATCCTGGCTCAAATATCCCAGATCCATCCATACATGGGAGTCCGTATTATTCCCAAATTCCACATCATCGGAGGAAAGGCGGACAACCGCTTCCGTGCCTTCTGCTACTTGTGCGTTAAACTGTACGCGGGCACGCATATCAAATTTACTGTCTTTGCCATTGCCCATCGGATCCATAAACGCTACCGCGTCTTTTTTATTATCGCCGCTGATTCCTTGATACCGCATACGGAAATCGCCCGTCACTTGTACATTGCCGATTTTCTTTTCCAAATTATCTACCCGAACGCCGAGGCTGTTCAATTCATTGGAGAATTCATCTGCCAGCTGGTTGATCACTGCCCGCTGCTGCGCATCTGCTTTATCTGCATGCGCCATGGCTTTTGCCGTCATCTGCGCCATTTCATACCGAGTAATTTCGTTTCCGCCTTTATAGGTTCCGTCCGGATAACCGTCGATAATCCCAGCCGCCGCCAGCTCGCTGACAGACTGATATGCCCAGTGATTTGCCGGTACATCAGAGAACGGATTCGCTGCAAAAGCCGCCGCACTCACAGAAAGTGCCGCAAGGATAGTTGTCATTTGTTTTTTCATATCGATCCCTCAAGTTTCATTATTTTATTTTTGCCGGGAATCCGCTTTTGAAAGTCTCCTCATTCTTTTCTACTCACAATATTCCCTTGCGCTTCACTCAACTACAGTAGTTTATGTGAGAATTATACACTGAGAATGATTATCCCGTCAACCATTAAATTCTGCAAAACAAAAAGCATAATCCCCTTTTAATCTGTGCTTGCGGGGATCATGCTTTTCTTATTTTACACTTATTTGCTTTTTATTCTTTACTAATTCTTTATTTTCTTTCCGTATTATTTTCTTTTTTCGGTTCTGCTGACTCTTTCGTATCTTCCGGCTGCATGACAGCTTTTTCTTTATTGTTCTGATTCCGTTTTCGCAGCGTCTTTTCTTTATCTTCCGGTTTTACGATTTGAATCATGATCTGCCCGTCACCTACGATAATATACGGCGTTTTTATTTTTGCCTTGGCCGTATCTTCGTCAGGCATCGCGTCTTCTGCTTTTGGCTGCACCACGGATTCCGGCAGTTTATTTGTTTCTTTGCCTTCTATCTTCGTTTTGCTTACTGGTTCTTCTCCATCATCAACCATGCTGACTCCGGTCTGCAGAATCTCTGCAACCAATTCCTGATTGGTATCTTCCGTTTCCAATTTCTTTTTTAAATCTGCAAAATCTTCATACGTTCTCAGCCGCTGCAAGATTTCATCTGTGAGATTATATTTTTGTTTTTCAATCAGATACGGAAGAGGAACAACGCCGCCGCCGCGGATTTCAAGCGTGGCAGGTCCGATCGGCTGATTTTTCGGCACCGTATAGCTCAGGCGTTCTGTTTTCATTTCGCCGCGATACGGATGAATCTGTACTTCCAAATCGATCACATCTCCCGGGCTGACAACAATCGGAGAAGCCGTTGCTTCTACAATGCGGGCTACTTTCTTGTCGCCGGTCACCGATACCGTTACCTTCATGTCCGTCGGAGAATATTCTTTAAATTCATTGTTCATCAATATATTGACAACATTATACAATTCATCGACGCTTTTTTCATTGATATTCTTTCCGGAATAATACATCAACGGTGAAGAAGAAGGTGGCAGAATACGTGGCTAAAAGT
>UREG01000116.1 GCA_900546795.1 uncultured Veillonellaceae bacterium
TGATACTCCCCTATAAAAATGGCTATTTATCAACTGTTTGTTGTGACATAGCCAAGAAAATAAAAAAGGACTCGTTAGAGTCCTTTTTTATTTTCCCTGTATCATATCTTCCGCAGAATGGATATTCCGCTGAAGGAAGCTGTGTTTTCGTCCGTAGAAATAATAGATGAGCAGGCCGATGACGGTCCACGCGGCAAAGAGCTGCAAGGTATGCGTGGATAGATTGGTCATGATATACAGACAGAAGAAGAATCCCAGCGGAGCGACGATGGACAGTGCAGGGCAGCGGAATCCGCGGGGGATATTCGGATATAATTTCCGAAGCCGCAGCGCGCCGACACAGGAACAGAGAAATGCAAAGATCGTTCCGGCACTGCACATTTCCGCTACAATATGAATGGGCGTAAATCCGGCGACTAACGCGACAACGGTGCCGACAATGGCCGTGATGATATGCGGCGTGCCGAATTTAGGATGGATCGTGCACAGCCAAGCGGGGATCAGCCCATCTCGGCTCATCGCATAAAATGAACGGGTCTGCGCATAGATCATGACCATGAGTACTGTAGACAGACCGGCGATTGCGCCTGTCCCTACAAGAGCGGAACCAAAAGACATTCCGGCATATTGAAGGACGTAGGCTGCCGGCGCTGCGGTATCGAGCTGCGGATAGGGCACAACGCCCGTCATAGCCGCACTCACTGCCATGTAAAGAAGCGTACAGATCAGCAGGGACGCGATAATGCCGATCGGAAGATCGCGGGTTGGATTTTTTGCTTCTTCCGCAGTCGTGGACAGCGCATCAAATCCAAGATACGCGAAGAAAAGAACGGCTGCGCCGGCAGAAACGCCGTGCCAGCCAAAGGGCATGAACGGTTCCCAGTTCGCCGTGTTGATATGAGGAATCGCCAGCGCCAGGAAGAGAAGAATCGTGCCGATTTTTACAGCGACCAGGATTTTGTTGGCTGTCGCGCTTTCTTTCGTGCCATAAATCAGCAGCACCGTAGTGCAGAGAACGATCAGCATGGCCGGCAGATTGACGATGCCGCCGTCGGAAGGAACCATGGTGAGCGCTTTGGGGATTTCAATGCCTATCGAATGAAGGATACTTACGATATAGGCCGACCAGCCCCCGGCAATGGCGCAGGCGCCTACGGTATATTCCAAAATAATACTCCAGCCCACGAGCCAGCCAAATACCTCGCCCAAAGAAATGTAAGCGTAGGTATACGAGCTGCCGGACAGCGGGATACTCGAGGCCAGTTCAGCATAGACGAGACTGACAAAGGCGCAGGTAATACCAGCTAAAATGAATGATAAGATCAGTGCGGGGCCGGCATACTGCGCAGCGGCGATCCCGGTCAAAACAAAAATACCGGTGCCGATGATGACCCCTAATCCCAAAAGAGTAATATCCAGCGCGGACAGCGTTTGCTTCAAATGCCGTTTCTGGGCAAGCTGAAGCAAATCTTCCAGTGGTTTGCGTTTACATAGATTCATGCATATCACCTGTCTTTTTTATAGAATGTCGGTTTGCCAAATACTCGGCAAATCCCTGGCGGAACGCAGAAGCTCCGCCGTTGGCAGGATGGCGCACTACCGCGGCCGGCGCAAGCCCTGCTGCGGTCAGCGTATCCGCGGATTTTCGCCCGATAGCGACCAAAGAAGGCGAGCGGCGGCACAGCGCCAGCAGTTCTTTGGCAAAGGTTAGCCCATCGGCAAGCTCTGCCGGAACGGGCGTGCGATTGGTAAACGGAGTTCCTTTATGAGGGTGGAACGGAAAAATATTCCATAACAGCACTTCATTGGGATTCAGGCCATTGTCCAAAACTGCGCCCCAGACATAGGTATCCGTCGGCTCGTTTAGGCCGCCGGTTTGCTGCGTGCTTTGCTTGAAGTATGGGCAGTCCGGCCGGCTCGTCCGCTGTGCCGGGCCTTCGATAATCATGGCGGGGCGGACTTGTTTATGCTTATCCAAAAGCATGCGTTCACAGGTCATGGGAATGCCGGAAAAACGGCAGCCCTGATACCCGGCGGCTTCCGCGATAAGCAGGGTATGCGCCGTTTCCAAACGAGGGCGAAGGTAACGGATCAGCTGGTCAAGACGCACCTGCGGTGCAAGCGTATCGATATCGCAGCGCTCATCGTATTCCTGCCACGGATTGAAAACCTGCGGACGTTCATAAGCTGTCAGCCGATCGATAAACTGTTGAAACAAAGCATATCACCTCATTTATATAGAAACCAGGTTTCTTTTTCTAATACATATATGATGCGTAACTTTTCATATATGGGATAGTTCTTTAAAATTTCTTTATCTTTTCCCGACACCGTAATAATAAACGGTTTTCGTTTATCTTTTTCGAGTTCCAGCTGCTCGATATCGATCGCCGGCATCGTCCATTTGCCTTCCCAAACTTTACTCCGCTCTTCTTCATACGGATTCTGATAGCGGACTGCGGTCATGACCTGACCGGTATAAAATGCATAGGAGGCGCGGTAATTTCCCAGCGCATACATCGGATACGGATACTGCTGCGCAATCTGCTGACGGGATTCAAAAGAGCGGTATTGCGTAAAAGGAACGAGCGCTTCCGAGATTACCAGACAGGAGAATACGATCGTGCCGATTACCGTAAGGATGGGCAGAGCCATGAACCCTTTGCGGTAATGGGCCAGCAGATAGCAAATAAACGCAAACGGCGCAAAAAGATAAAGAAGAATCCGGTCTTTCTGCCCATCACAACTACTTTTCCGGTTGTCATCTGACGGAACATCTTCA
>UREG01000117.1 GCA_900546795.1 uncultured Veillonellaceae bacterium
GCCGGATTGGAAGCTACCGCCGTAATGATCCCGTCCATTCCCGCTTTAAGCTCCAGCTGAGATAGGGCAAAGGCAGCCGCCTCTGCGGCGCCCCGATCCACGCCGGACACAACCGATACTGCCGGTGCAGCCGCCGCCATCATGCGGTCATATTCTGCTTTCGAGATCGCTCCCATGTCATACCAGCTTTGTATTTGCGCAGTATTGCCTGCCGGCGCGGAAACTACGGTGCGTGACGATGCAGAGCGAGCTGCCGCCAATTCCGCTTCGTATCCGCTCCCATCAATTTTCGCCACTACGTCGCCCTGCTTTACCTGCTGCCCTATTGCAGGCAGAGGCGCGGAAACGATCGGCCCGGACAGGCGCGGTACGATCACTTCCATACGAAGCGCCGCCAGGCTGCCGTCTACCGTCAGCGTCAGCGGAATTTCCCTCGGCTCGGCGGCTTCTGTCGCGACTCTCGGCGGACTAAAATGTACTCCGATCAGGCAAACTGCCAGCGCCATCACGGCATACCAAATTTTTTTCATATCTATCTTCCTCGTCATCAAGTAGTAAAGGACCTGCATTTTCATACGAAAATACAAGCCCTCCGTTTATGAAAAGAATATGTAATATACTGAAACTAAAATCGTTCCCGGGAATCCAAATATGCCGATGATCGTTCCGGTAATCCAGTTGATCGGCACTTCAGGATACTGCATCGCAGCACAAATAATATTAATGATATATATGGCAATCAGTCCGAAAAGTACATTCACCAATAAATTTTTAATCGGCACCAGCACCCATTTGCATACGAGCCATAAAATCGCGATTCCCACAAAGATGGAAATGATACTGGAACTGCCCAAGTCCATTTCGTCTTCTCCTCCTTACATTTCCCGCCGATTTTCCACAGCTCCGGCCAGGGTCACTTCGTCTGCGTATTCGATATCGCCGCCCATCGGCAGGCCGCGGGCAATCCGCGTTACGCGGATACCGGTTGGCTTAAGCAATCTGGCAATATACAATGCAGTCGCCTCGCCTTCCACGTCCGGATCGGTCGCCAAAATGACTTCCTGCACCTCTTCTTGCTGCAGCCGCTGCAGCAGTTCTTTGATCCGAATATCGCCGACGCCGATCCCGTCCAGCGGAGACAAGGCGCCGTGCAGAACATGGTAAAGCCCTTTATAATCCCGGCTCCGCTCAATCGCCATCACGTCTCTTGGCGTTTCTACCACACAGATCGTGGTATGGTCGCGCTGCGGATCGGAACAAAATTCACAAGGGTCCTGAGACGATAAGGTAAAGCAGCGGGAACAATACGTCATTTTCTGCCGCGCGTCCTCAATCGCTTTAATAAAATCGTCTACTTTTTCCTGCGGCTGTTCAATAATATGGTAGGCCAGACGGCGCGCCGTCTTTACGCCGATCCCCGGCAGACGGCGGAACTGTTCGGCCAGCCGTTCCAACGGCTCTGCCATTTTAGAACAGTCCGGACGGCAGATTCATGCCGCCAGTCAGCTTGCCCATCTCCTGGCTCATCATATCGTCTACCTTGCGGGACGCTTCATTGTATGCCGCAATGATCAAATCTTCCAGCATATCTTTATCGTCCGCATTGATAACGCTCGGATCAATCGTTACCCGTTCCACGATTTTTTCGCCGTTCATCACTACGGTAACCACACCGCCGCCGACTGTCGCTTCCACGGTTTTCTTTTTCAGTTCTTCCTGCATTTTTTTCATATCTGCCTGCAATTTCTGCATTTTTTTCATCATACCGGCCATGTTGCCGAAGCCGCCTTTTCCTCCAAACATTGAAAAGTCCTCCTTTAACTCGTTAGTTTAAATATTTTCTTCATATATTGTACAGTGTCCTACTGTTTCAATCAACTTTTTAATCGATTTTGTTGCTTCTTCGTCCGGCGGCAGCTCTTCTACCGTAATGATCCGGCTGGCGTCAGGATTTTTTTTTTCAGATTCCTGCGCTGCCGCTGCCGGTTCCTGCGAAACAGCCTCCGCGCCGCTGTCCTTTGCTTCTGCGAAAGAACCGCCGGTATGGACAGCCGGTTCCGCCGCTTGCGGTGCAGCCGCCGGCGCTGGTTCCGCTTCAGGCTTCACCGCAGGCATTTCCGTTGCGGGCTTCGACACTGCTCCCAGACAGCATGCCGCCGACGGCTCTGCCAAGGAAGCAAAGAAAACCTTCAAGGATTTGCGTGGTACCTTCACCGAGGAGCAGATGAAGATAGAGACCTCCCGCTGCCTCGGCTGCGGCGCAGCCGGCAATGCTCCGGCGGCAGTCGCAAAGCTCGTCACCAAGAAGATCGCAAGAAAGTAAGCAGCCGCTATGCACGAGATCGGAGTTGTCCGCTCAATGGTCAAAACCGTCACCGATTTTGCGAGCGAAACGACATTAAGGAGGTCGCGGAGATCGTCCTCGATATAGGCGAGCTGTCGCTGGTCATCCCCAAGTATGTTGAGGATATATATCCCGTCGTCGTTGGGGATACATGGCTCAAGGACACAAAGCTTGTGATAAATGTCATTCCCGGCATGGCTGAATGCGACGAATGCAACGAGCTGTTCCATGTCATTGAGCACGAGGGCTATTGCCCCAACTGCGGCAGCTTTGAAAAAATCATACTTTCGGGCAAGGATTTTCTCATCCGCGAGATACACATACCCGAAGGCTGAAAACATTTGGGCTCCATGTTTACCATGGAGCCCCTCAGCGTACCAAAAGTCAGAGACTTTTTTATACGTTTCAAAAACGCCACATTTTTTGTAAAAATAA
>UREG01000118.1 GCA_900546795.1 uncultured Veillonellaceae bacterium
TCTGTCAAAATAAGGCGTATCATTTGATGCGTAAAGGTAAGGCGGCCAAACGATATCCGCTGTTTTGCCGCCTTCCTGATCCGATCAGAAAGGCCAAACGGGCCTCCGATAATAAACGTAATATGGCTGCTGCCCTGCAGGGCCAGTTTAGAAAACTGCTCAGCCAGCTCTTCGGATGAAATAGACTTCCCATGCAGATCCAATGCTATCACATAAGCGTCTTCCTTCACCTGGCGCAGCATTTTTTCCGCTTCTTTTTCTAACACTTGCTGCTTTTCCGCTTCACTGGGTTTATCCGGCATGCGTTCTTCCGGCAGTTCAACGATTTGCAGCTGGCAGTACGGCCGCAGGCGTTTCGTAAATTCTTCTATCCCCGCTTTTAAATACGGTTCTTTGATTTTGCCGATAGTTACGATGGTAAATTTCATTCTCCGTCTCCCGGCGCTTCCGCCAGCGTAACCTTACCTTCATACGTTCGGCCGCTGCGGATAAACGCAATCTGCACGGTATCGCCTGCCTGCGCCTTGGAAAGAACGGCTTCCAAATCGGCAAAACGTTCGATCTTCTGCCCGTGGAGCTCGACGATCAAATCCCCTCGTTCTATGCCGGCTTCTGCCAGCGGACTGTTTCTGGCAACCTGGACGACCAGCACCCCGTCGGCATTCATATCGTAGCCATACCGGGCAGCCAGCGTTTTATCTACGCCGTATAACCCAAGATACGGCCGCGTTACCTTGCCTTTTTCTATCAGCTCTTTCACGATCGGCCGGGCTGCATTGATCGGAATCGCAAATCCAATCCCTTCAATGCCTTCTTTGGATATCTTCGCGCTGTTGATTCCGATAACTTCCCCATCTGCGTTGATCAAAGCACCGCCGGAATTTCCCGGATTAATCGCCGCGTCTGTCTGGATAAGCCGAAGCGCCTGACCGGAAGAATCCAGCTGCCGGTTAAACGCACTGATAATACCGGCTGTTACACTGCCTTGAAACTCCAATCCAAGCGGATTTCCGATAGCGATTGCCGGCTCGCCGACTTCCAGCGTATCGCTGTTGCCAAGCGGAGCTGCGGGGAGATTATCCACATCTATTTTAACGACCGCCAAATCCGTACGGCTGTCGGTTCCAATTACTCTCCCGGTTACGTTCTGCCCGTCTGCCAAAGACACGGCAACTTCTTTTGCCGTCCCAACCACATGCTGGTTCGTGATAATATAGCCGGAAGGATCGAAAATAAATCCAGATCCCACGCCTTCGCCTACTTGTATTTTACGATTAAAAATATCCCGGTCATATACTTTTGTCGTAATCCCTACCACTGCAGGGCTGACTTTTTTTACGGCCTGAACGATCGCGGTATTTCTCGTCTGCGACAGTTCTTTCTTTTCTGCCGGCGGCGGTTCCAGCTGCGACATCGATTCCTGCATAAACTGCGGCCGCGGTTCAAAAATATGTATATCCGCAAATTTTCCCGCAATGCTTGCACCCAAAAGTACAAAGGCCAGCACTGCAATCCATTTTTGTTTTTTATTCATCATATTCCTCCTTCAGCGTACAGCCGACACATGTTTTCTCCTGCGCCTGCATCATGGTAATGTCTTCACCCAATTCCAGGCCCCGTCCTTCCAAAATAGACGCTACGGTGAGCCATTGCAGGTCCGGATTGTTATTGCGTGAGCTGCGGTGCGCCAGGATCAGCTGCATATTGTCCGGCCGCTCCATATTCACGACTGCCCAGCCGGCGCCTTCATTAGACAAATGCCCTTTTGTTCCCAATATCCGATTTCTCAAAGAAACGGGGTACGGACCGTACCGCAGCATATCTATATCATGATTCGCTTCCAGCAGCAGCACATGACTGCCGTCCAGCGCCTGCCGGACGGTATCGGTCACAAATCCCAGATCCGTAACTACGGTTATTTTTTTTCTGTTGCTGTAAATACAGTATCCTACCGGATTGGCGGCATCGTGAGAAATCGAAAAGGGATAGATATCCGCTGAGGCAAACGGCACCTTCTTTGTCAGACGAATGAACCGATGCCGGTAGGAATCGATTTTATCCCCCAGCGCCTCCCACGTCTCTTTTGTTCCGTAGACCGGAATATCCGTTTGTTTGAGCAGCGTTCCAATCCCTTTGATATGGTCTTCATGTTCATGCGTCAGAAAAAGTCCGTCCAAGTCTTCCGGCCGGCAATCCAATTTTTTTAATTCATCCTTGATTCGTTTAAAACTAATGCCCGCATCGATAAGGACGCGGGTATTCCCACACCGCACGTATGTCGCGTTGCCGGCGCTGCCGCTGGCCAAAGCGTATACTTGAATCATTTTGCCTCCGCAGCGGCAATCGCTGCGCCGCAGCTGGTCCCTATCCGATCGGCTCCCGCGGCGACCATCGCTTTCGCGGCGGCAAGATCCCGTATACCGCCGGAAGCTTTTACCAGGCATCGTCCCTGCACCGCTTCTTTCATCAGTAAAATATCGCTTTCCGCTGCGCCGCCGTGCCCAAAACCAGTGGAAGTCTTTACATAGGCTGCGCCGGCTTCGGCGGCAATTTGACAGGCGCGGCGCTTTTCTTCTTCTGTCAGCAGCCCTGTTTCCAAAATCACCTTAACCGGCCGTCCTTTCGCCGCTTCAACGACTTTCCGGATATCTTCTCTTACATAGTCCCAATCGTCTGTCTTTGCCGCCCCAATGGCCAGCACCATATCGATTTCGTCCGCCCCATGGCGCACGGCATAGTCCGTTTCAA
>UREG01000119.1 GCA_900546795.1 uncultured Veillonellaceae bacterium
GGGTGTTCGAGGGGTATGAACAATTCTGTAAAGTTTCATGTGTAGACTATTACTACTACTCGGTTATTGTATACAAAATACCTTAACCTATAATTAGCGCAAGATTAGAAAAAAATTAAATTGTTTTTCTATTCTATACATCGGCGATCTATGTCCGTCATCGTATACAAAAAATATCGTTTCTGCAGTTGGCAATAAAATTCTTATAAGTTAATACTTTATTATTTTAAATCGTGTTAAAAGCAGTCATATTAGTGTATAATAAGTATAAACTTGTACATGGTCTCACCGGTTGCATCGTGAACAGTACAGCATCAAGGAGGAAGTATTGTTATGACAGTACCTGAACGTATATTGATCGTAGAAGATGAAAAAAAAATCGCCCGCTTTCTGCAGCTGGAGCTGGAGCATGAAGGA
Organism: uncultured Veillonellaceae bacterium; assembly: GCA_900546795.1. Lineage (GTDB taxonomy): Bacteria > Bacillota > Negativicutes > Veillonellales > Megasphaeraceae > UMGS915. The sequence goes on from UREG01000119.1 coordinate 418, forward strand.
TATGAATGCACCATTGAATATAATGGCAGCGCCGCTTTGGACCGAATCGGCCAGAATCACTTCGATTTGATCCTGCTCGATATCATGCTGCCGGATATTGACGGCCTGACTATATGCCAGCGCACGAGAGAAATCTCTAACGTGCCAATTTTAATTTTATCCGCAAAAGACGATATCGAAACGAAAGTCGCTGGGCTTGATTACGGTGCAAACGATTATTTGACTAAACCGTTTAACAGCAAAGAGCTGTTTGCCCGAATCCGTGTCCTTCTCCGCAAACAGACGGTAGATAAAGCCAATGAAAATTTCCTGCAGCTTCAAAATCTAACCTTATATTTAGATCGCCATGAAGTACAGGTCGGTGAACAGACATTTAATCTTACTAAAAAAGAGTTTGAGCTTCTCACTTATCTCATACGCAACAAAAACATCGTTCTTACCCGCGACCGAATTCTTGAAGAAGTGTGGGGATACGATTATATGGGCGATACGAACGTTGTCGATGTCTACATTCGTTATCTGCGCAGTAAAATTGATGAAGTCGTCGGCCGTAAATATATTCATACGGTACGGGGCATAGGCTATGTGGCAAAAGAGTAAACAATTTCTTTCCCGGCTGCTTCCCGGCGGAAGTACTACGTCCATTTATATCCGCCTTGTCGGGCTTTATTCTTTTCTGGTCTCCTGCATTCTGCTTATGACCGTGCTCATCACCCTGGGAAGCCTGCATTTTATGATCCAGGCGCAAATCAAGCAAATCATGGAAAACAGTGCACAAAATGTAACGGACTATCTCAATACATATCAAAAGATAGACTCCAGCGTATTTCGCCGCGTGAATTTGACGCAATCGGTTTATCTTCAAGTGTATAACTCCAAAGGCGTCTTGATCGTAGATAATTATCCGACCTATGAAGTAAGCCAGTTTTGGGACACCCATATCAATCAATATATTAACGGCAGCTTATCAAAGGAGGATCTTTTCGGCACCGTTCTTCCTGACACCCATAACCGCTACTGTTATTATACGACATGGACAGATCCGGCTACTAAGTCCTTGTATTTCCTGCGGTTTTCCCGCTTCTCCTCCCATGAAGCTGATTTTATTTCGCTGTTATCCAATCAGCTGCTTTTTACGATCATTATTAGTTTATTCATTACGATTCTTTCCGGCATGTACATGACCGAAAAAGCCTTGGCTCCATTAAAAATCATGCAGGATACCATGAAAAATATCGAAGTTACTTCATTAGGCCAGCGTATTTCGCTGCCGGACAGCCATGATGAAGTGCATGAATTAGCTGATACGATCAATAAAACGCTGGACCGCATTGAATATGGATATAAGCAGCAGCAGCAATTCGTCAGCGATGCTTCTCACGAACTGCGTACGCCGATTACCGTAATCTCCGGCTATGTAGACATGCTCGAACGCTGGGGCAAGCAAGATCCGGAAATTCTGAATGAAAGTATTTCCGCCATCAAAGCGGAAACGGAAAGCATGAGAGAACTCATTGAGCGCCTGCTTTATTTTGCCCGCTCTACTAAAGGTTCCCTGCAGATGAAATTCAGAAAAATCGACACAGAAGCCCTGCTGAAAGAAATTTACACAGAAACTTGCCTGATCGCCGGCAATCGGGAAATTGTTTTGGAAACAACGGAAAAACATCAGATCTATGCCGAACCGGGCAGTGTAAAACAAATGATGCGCATCTTTATCGACAACGCGCTGAAATATACGACAGATTCCGGTATCATCTATCTGTCGTGCCGGAAGGTAAATGATAAAATCTGCTTTTCTGTACGAGATACCGGCATAGGCATTCCAGAGGAAGATTTACAGCGGGTATTTGAACGATTTTACCGCATTGATTCTTCCCGAACCAAATCTACAGGAGGCAACGGACTCGGCCTTTCCATCGCCAAGAGTATTGCCGATGCAAATCATGCACAGTTATCGCTAAAAAGCAAAGTCAATATCGGCACAACCGTGACTGTGTCCTTCGATCCTGCCGAACCGTCTGGAAAAACTGAATAGCTGCGTCAGAGGAGATGCATCTTGTATTCATTTGAATATCAATTGCTCTCCTCTCTCTTTTTTATTATAATAAAAAGATATTGTATCTATAGGAAGGAGTGTATTCTATGCTTGGCACTGACTTCAGTGTACTGCTTGCCTTTGCCATCTACCTGGGCGCAATGATGGGCATTGGCGTCTATTATTACCGAAAATCAAAAGAGTTGAGCGATTATATTCTGGGAGGACGAAAACTCGGGCCGTGGATCACCT
>UREG01000120.1 GCA_900546795.1 uncultured Veillonellaceae bacterium
ATCTGACGCTGTCGAGGAAATATCGGTCGTGGGTGCTGACGATCAGCGAGCCTTTGCGCCCTTTCAGATATTGTTCCAGCCATTCGATCGTGATTTCATCTAAATGGTTTGTCGGTTCATCAAGAATCAGCAGGTCGCAGGGCGTGATCAGCGCCCGCGCCAGGCCCAGCCGTTTTTGCTGGCCTCCGGAAAGGCAGTCTGCCTGTACGGTCAGATCCTGAAATCCCAGGCGGGTCAGAATCATGCGGGCCTGCTGTTCCAGTTCCCAGCCGTTTTGCCGATCCATTTCTGCCGACAGCGCGAGGACGGCCTGCTGTTTTTCCCGGCAGTCTTTATCTTCATTGAGTTCCCGAACTGCCTGTTCGTAGCGGCAGAGCGTCCGCATAACCGGCAAGTCGCCGTCAAGCACCGCGTCCAGCAGAGTATGTCCCGGCTGGAATACGGGCTGCTGCGGCAAGTAATGGATCGCAACGCCGTTTCCTTTCACAATGGAGCCTGTGTCCGGCGGCTCTATGCCTGCAATGATTTTCAGCAGCGATGATTTTCCGGTGCCGTTGATGCCGATCAGGCCGATTTTATCGCCTGCGGCGATCCCTATCGTCGCTTCCGTAAATAGTGTTTTTATGCCATAAGATTTGCTGATATTTTCCAGCGTCAATATATGCATGGTATCTCCCAACTTCCAGTTTTTTCTTGTTATCCCCCGCAAAGTACAGTACAATAGACTCATAAGATAGGAGGTCTGTCATGACAACACTCACCGAACTTTTAGAGCCTTTTGGATTTGATGAAATTCTTTTTGATGAAGAAACCGTATTGTTTACCGATGTAGAGGACGGCGGAGCCTACGCGGTGCTTACCGATGAAGACGGCATCATGCCCTGCGATGTGGATCAGCCGCTTTTGTTTTCCGTCTATTCCGGCGACGATTCGTTTCAATGGAGCGTTTCTCTGGAGCATGTGCATGCCCTGATCGATATTCTCCAGGAGTATCCGGATTGGCCCGGCCGCCTTACTGCGCTGCGGCAGATGCGGGATGCAAATTTCGTTTACTAAACATGTATAAAAAGCTGTTTTACCTTTTCCGGTAAAACAGCTTTTTTCTATGCCGTTTCTTATTCCAGAGGCGCGCCGTATGCGTTTTCCTGTCCCGATGACGCCCGCAGGGTAAACGGAGTCAGCAGCAGTACGCCCAAGGGCGGAAAGAAAAAGGCGGCAACGTACACCATCGCCCACCAGCCGCTTCTTCCCACGTCATGAAGCCGGCGAACCGTCGCCGCCGCTGTCATGGCAAATAAAAGCAGCGCCAGAATATAGTCCGCGCCCAGCAGTACATTGATCATCGTCTGCCCTACCCGTTCGGCGGGTATGCCCTGGATAGAAAATTTCATGATATACAGCACGATGAACTGAAACAGGATCAGCACCCAGTATTCTTTGCGGGACGCCCGCCCTTTTCTCTGAAAGAAGCGGTCCGTCAGTCCGCGGACAATGATGTCCTGCACGGTTTTAGGAGCCGGCAGCACGTTTTCCTCTGCCGGCGCTTGTGTTTCACTTGCAGCCGCTGTTTCTTCTCTTGGTTCTTCTGTCTTCGTATTGATTTCTTCCATGTCAACTCTCCATTGTCTTTGCCGTTTCTCCCAAAGCCAGCCGGCTGCCTTCTGTTTCTTTCTGCAAAAATTGCCGGCGTATCTGGGTTGCTACATTGGCCGCGCCGTCTATCCGACAGCGGCGGCAGGCCTGCGCCATATCTTTCATGCGGTTCGGCTGCGCCAGCAGCGCGGTAACCACATCGTCCAGATTATCTATATCTCTTGCCCAGCGGGCGCAGCCCAGCTGTTCCAAGTATCTTGCGTTTTCTTCTTCCTGTCCGGGAATTGCGTTGAAAAACACCATGGGAATCTGTTTTGCCGCCGCTTCCGTACAGGTCAGCGCCCCCGGCTTAGTGACGAGCAGCACCGACCGATCCATCAGATTGGCGATTTCATTGGTGTACCCGTATATCTCTATGGGGTGGCGCAGCGTATCTTTCATTTGTATCAAATCTTCATAAAGCGCCGCGTTATGGCCGGCTACGATGATGAACCGGTCGATGGAATCGATGCTGTCCATGCGTTCCAGCGCTTTTTGCAGAGAGCCCAGCCCCAGGCCTCCGCCCATGACCAGCACCGTAGTTTCTCTTTGTTCGGCGCTCTTTGCCGTATTGTCCGAAAAGAAATTGCGCCGTACCGGAATGCCGGTTACATGAATCCGTTCCCGGTCGATGCCATGCCGGGCCAATTCTTCTGCCAGGCGCTGCGTCGGCAGACAGTAGGCGTCTACCTGTTTATATATCCAGAATTGATGTATGGCAAAATCCGTAATGACGCCAATGACGGGAATAGAGAGCAGCCCCTGCCGTTTGAGCAGGCACGCGGCCGCGCAGGGAAAAGGGTGGGTAAAAATAAGCATATCCGGCTTTTTTCCCCGTATGAGCCGAAGCATGCGGCGTTTTAATCCCCAGGCCACCAGTGTCTGGATAACAGAGCCTTTTTTTCGTCCCTGCGACACGTGGTACAGCAGATCATAGGCGATCGGAAATAGATCCAATACCTTTATATACGTTTCTTTTACCAGCGTGTCGATGGACAGAACATCGTCAGAAAGAAAATCTACGTATTCTGATTCCACCGCTTCGGGCATGGTGCGGACGTATTC
>UREG01000121.1 GCA_900546795.1 uncultured Veillonellaceae bacterium
GATCTGCCGGAAGAGCTTGCGGTCGTCCGGTGTCTGCATGAGACTGTAATCTGCCTGTTCTTTTGCAAGAAAAGAACGAACCAGCGCCGGCGAGCAGCCCTCTTTGGTGCTGGGCGATACCGTAGGCGACAGAACACGATATATATCGAGTTTGTCTGCGTCGCGGAGAAGTTTTGCCAATAAGAGCGCGTCTTTGGGAGCAGGAGGAAGGATTTTGGCGTTATGATTGTAGACCGCAAAAAGGAGCAGGTTTTTCTGCCGCTCAGTCAAAAGCGCCGGGAGCGGCGAGGCGAGAAACCAGTCTGTACTCAGGGCGGCATGGTTTGCCGAATCGCGGTCGCGAAAGGTATGCCAGCGGCTGAGTTGGGGGAAGCGGCCGATGTCATGGAGCAGGCCTGCCAGCAGCGCCAAATAGGTCATTTCGCGGGAAAGAGACAGGGAAGAGGCCAGCAGGCGGCAGTTTTCGATTACATAAAAGGTATGAAGGTTTTTCTCCGCCACTTCTTTGTGCATGACGGTGCGGGCAAAGCGGGCGGCATAGTCGGTGAATAGCCGGAATGCGGTGCGGTAAATAAAGTCCATAGCGTCCTCCTTTGGTTGATTTGGTTTGAGTATACTATGAAAAGTGGGGAAAATAAAGGTTTTGGCAGGAAAACAGTCTTGTTTTGTAGTGTATATGGGCAATGTATGGTAAAATATTATGATGAAGTTTTCAATTTTACAGAAAAATTTTTAGAGATAGATGGATAAGAAAAGAGGAGCTTTATGTTGAATTTTACTTCTCCTTTAATAAAAAATGTGGGAATCGATTTTGGTTCCAGCCGTGTGCGGGTCTTTGTGGAAGGACGCAACATCGTATTGTCCGAACCGGCTATCGTGGCGGCGCAGGACGAAGAAAAGAATATGATTGCCGTTGGCGACGAAGCGGTCAAAGCGCTGGTGCGCCGGCCGGAACGGACGTTTTCGCGGCGGGCGCTGCAAAACGGCGTGGTAGCGGACTATCAGGCAGCCCGGTTTATGCTGCGGTATTTTATCAATAAGTCGCTGAATCGAAGTGTGAAGCGGTTCCGCGTGCTCATGGGGATTCCGTCGGGAAGTACGAGCGTAGAGAAACGGGCGCTGCTGGACGCGCTTATGCAAAGCGGGGCGCAGGAGGCGTATCTGATCGAAGGCGGCGCGGCTGCGGCTATTGGCGCGGGACTGCCCATTTTTCAGCCGAAAGGGCATATGGTCGTCGATATCGGCGGGGGCATGACGGAGGCCGCAGTGCTGTCCCTGGGCGGCATTGTGGTGTCCGCTTCCGTTCAGATCGGCGGTTTTTCTTTCAACCAGCGAATCGTGGAATATATTCGGGAACGGTATGACCTTTTGGTCGGCTATAAAACGATTGAAGATTTGAAAATAGCCATCGGTACGGCGCAGCAGCCGATCGACGATCCGATAGTTACCATCACCGGCAGAGATATGACGAATGGCGTACAAATGGTCGCTGATATCCGTGCCAGCGAATTGTATGAAATTTTTCAGGAACCGCTGGGGCGGATCTTGGAATTGCTGCAAACCGTGCTGGGCAGTACGCCGCCGGAGTTATGCGCGGATATCATGGAAAATGGAATCGTGCTTACCGGCGGCAGCGCCAGACTGCAGGGGCTGCCGGAATTTTTGAGCCAGTCGCTGGGACTGCCGGTATATTTGGCCGATGATCCGGAAAATGCCGGCGTATTGGGAATAGGCATGGCGCTGGCGCAGCGGGAATCGCTGGCAGGCATTATCGAAGGCGCAAAGCGGCTGTATAAAAGAAATATGTAAAGAAAAGAAAGAAGTTAATTAGAAGTACGGTTCGCCTGCGTTTGGCAGGCGGGGCGGACATAGGAGGAGCAACTATGTTTTCATTTGGAAAACGAGGCATGACAAGCGTGCTGGCAGTTTTTCTTATATTAGGACTGATCGGATGGGCGTGGAAGCAGCGGGAATCCCTTCCGTTTATTACAAAGGCATTCCATATCGGCGCGATGCCGTTTGAGCTGACGGGAAGCCGCGTGCTGTCCGGAATCCATACCGGAATCGACGTGATCGATTCGGCGCTTAAAACTCGGGTGGAATGGGAAGAGATGGAAAACAGGATCGCAGCGCTGGAAGCGGAAAAAAATGCCTGGGAAGAAACAAAGGCGGAAAATCTGCGGCTGCAGACACTGCTGGATTATCGCAGCAAAAATCCGCAGTACCGGCTGATGATCGGAAGCGTGATTTCCCGGAATTATGGGACTTGGAGCAATACGCTGGTGATCGATCGGGGAGAAACAGACGGCGTGCAGCCCTTTATGCCGATTATTACGCCGAAAGGCGTGGTGGGATTTATTGCGGAAGTGTATCCGTACTCTTCCCGAGTGCAGCTGATTCTCGATCCCCGAAGCAGCGTGGGAGCGGTTGTGCAGCGGCCGGAGTCGCGGGTTGTATCCATTGTGCGGGGCAACGGCAATTCCCCTCTGGAACCGCAGTTTATTAATATTCCGCGGGAAGCGGATATTTTAGACGGCGATGTGCTGGTTACTTCCGGTTTGGGCGGCGTATATCCCAAA
>UREG01000122.1 GCA_900546795.1 uncultured Veillonellaceae bacterium
TATCAGGAACGGGAACTGGCTACCGTATCGGCATTGGCAGGTTTAAAAAATGTCAATCCCCAGCTTCGTTCTCATCTGAACGCCAGCTTATATAATGGAATCGATCAGGAACAGCTCACGGAATGGGCGGATGTCTTAGAACAAACGACCGATTCCTCAACAGCGGACAATGCCCGGGACGTTCTTGCTATGGTACTGAAAAAATAATTCGCTCCCGGAGGTGACAGAAATGAAAAAACTTTTATCTCTCCTTATTCTTTGCCTGTTTGCATTGGTCATCACAGCCTGCGGCAGCTCCGCTCCTGCACAGCAGTCCACCCAGCCTCCGCCGCAGGCCGTTGCCAATATCAAAGATAAACGGGTTCTGGTCGCGTATTTCTCTTACAGCGGCACGACCCGCAAAGCAGCGGACACCATCCACCAGAAAGTGGGCGGCGATATCTTTGAAATCCAGACGGTAACTCCGTATCCGGAAGAATACCGCGCCTGCACCGAAGTCGCCAAAAAAGAACGCGATGAAAACCAGCGGCCCGCTATTCAGACGCCGCTTCCCGATATTGCCAATTACGATGTCATCTTCATCGGATATCCGATCTGGTGGCATACCGCGCCGATGGCCGTATACACCTTTATGGAATCCTATGATCTGACCGGCAAGATCATCATTCCATTCTGCACCAGCGGCGGAAGCGATATTTCTGAAAGCATGCCGGCAATCCAGCAGCTGGGCGAAAAAGGCACCGTCCTGCCCGGTCTGACGGCTAACTCCGCTTCCCGTATCGATCCTTGGCTCAATTCCCTCGGATTCTGATACGCAGCTATAGCGCCAACACCGGGGAATATCCCCCCCTCTCTCACCACCTATACTCTATTCGGCCGGCAAAAGACAGCCGTAAAATGGCAGGCGCTTTGCATCTGGCTTCCTTCCAAGCAGACCGTATCTTTTCCTCCCGAATAGAAACACCACCACACCAAAAGGCGCATTGCAGCAAAAAGGGAACTCTTACAAAGAGTTCCCTTTTTTGTTACCCTTCTGTTTCCTGCACGCTCTTTACGGCATTCACAATGGCCTGGCGCATCATTTCCTGCGCCAAATAGCAGACCGTATCGACCGGCACTTCTATCTGACCGCTGGCCATCGTAAACACCGTGTCGCCGTCCATCGACGTATGCACCGGCCGTATCGCCAGCGCATAGCCGTTATGCGCCGTACCGCAGACCAGCCGGCACTGGGCTTTTGTCAGCTTCGCATTGGTGAGGATACAGCCGATCGTCGTATTGCCGCCTAATATCCGTTCATAGCCGTTCATCATCAATTCATGAGAAGATACGATGGACCGGCCGTCTTCGCCCCGCACCCCGGCCAGCACCCGTTCGCCTTCATATACTTCGCCGCAGGCATTCACGCATACATACGCACCTACCGCCAGCCCGCTTTCCAAAACCGTTTCGGCATAGCCGGCGCCGCTGTTCATCGCCCGGTCAAATCCTTTCAGCTTGCCTACCGTCGCCCCGCATCCTGCGCCCGTGCTGCCTGTTTCTATCGTGAGACCGGCTTTTTCCGCCGCCTGCCGTCCCATCGCTTTATCCGGCCGAACCGAAGGATCGCCTACGGCCAAATCAAACAGCACCGCACTGCATACGATCGGAACTTTGGCAACGCCCACATCAAACCCGATGCCTTTTTCTTCCAAATAGTCCATTACGCCGCAAGCCGCTTCCAGCCCAAACGCACTGCCGCCTGCCAATACGACCGCATGGATCGCGTCCACCGTCTTTTCCGGCCGCAGTAAATCCGTCTCCCTCGTTCCCGGCGCGCAGCCCCGTACTTCCACACCGGCAGCCGCGCCGTCTTTTGCAATAATAACGGATACGCCCGTTCTTGCTTCTTTGTTTTCTGCCGTGCCGATGATAAATCCCGGCACATGTATCGTCTTTTTCATGACCGTCCCCCACATTTCTTTTTCTCCATCATACTGTATTTTGCCGCGCCAAACAAGACTGCCCCTCCCCCAGTATCCATGCTATACTATTCATATCTATATAAACTGGAGGTGCCTGTCCATGCTCTATACCTACCCTGCGGTACTTACCTTCCTTTTGCCGGAACCCGACTCCCCGTCCGGCGCTTATTTTGTTTCTTTCCCCGGCCTTTCCCACTGCCAAACTGCGGGCCGGACTTGGGAAGAAGCCCTGGAAATGGCAGCCGATGTCCTCGCCCTCTGCCTGACCTATTGGGAAGAAGAACAGATCCCGATTCCCCCGCCGCCCGATCCGGCGGCCCTCCCCCTTTTGCCGCAGAGCCGCATCGTCTTTTTTACAGCCGATACTGCAGCATATCGGAAAAAGTATCCGCCAGTCTGCCCTGCAGCAACCTAAGACGGCGCTTTCCATAAAACCAAACGGCACGGTTTTGCAGCCTTTTTCACTGTACCTATCTTGCACGGCAGGGGCGCCGCCCCTCTCTTACCCTTTACGGCAGAGGCCTGCCCAAACGCATACCGCTCCTTCATGCTGCGCAGCTTTTGCGGCAAGCGGCGCGTTAGGCCGCATACAGACAAAGCAGCTCC
>UREG01000123.1 GCA_900546795.1 uncultured Veillonellaceae bacterium
TATACTGCGGAGCATAGAACTTCCAGTTTATCCGCCGCTTTTATTTCTTTAAATCCCCTCTGCTTTTTTCTGCTCTCATTTCTATCCTGCTAATTCCAATCAGATATTGCCTTCTATTATACGGCAGTCAGCCCTTACACCTGCTGTCCAGCTTCTGTAAATCGGCACACCGTACTGCCGCAGCAGCTTTCTCTCTCCTCTATTCCGTTCTTCCTCTTGCATTTCCGCTATTGAACCAAAATAATAATTTCCCTAACCGCATATACCAGGCATCCCTATAAATAAAAGTATCCCGACCGTTATCGGCCGGGATACTTTTATTCCTCTTCCTGATAAATATGAAATCCGCCTTTTTGTCCGGACTTAATTTGATACAGCGCATGATCCGCCTTTTTCATCATCTCATCATAGGAAGTACGTTTTCCATGGTTAGAGACCACGCCAATACTAAATTTCAGCTGAATGTCCACTCCGCCGATCCGCATGGTTTTCCGCGTATATTCCAGCATATGTTCCATTCGCTCCCGCACTTCGTCCACTGTTACATCTACCAGAAGAAGCATAAATTCATCTCCTCCGTACCGACAGATATAATCATGCCTGCCGAGCTGTTCCAGCAATTTCTTCCCAACGAATCGGATCGCTTCGTCGCCTACTAGATGCCCGTATTGATCGTTGATTTCTTTGAAATCATCCATATCCATTAAACACAGGAATACCTCGTTTGGCTCCAGCCGTTCCACCAGCGTTTTGTAATACGCTTCAAACCGCCCCCGAGTCGGAAAAGAAGTTAAGCTGTCTTTCATCTGCAAATCCTCGCTGATCTGCATGTAATTTTTTATATGTTTTTCGCCGTCAATGATAGGGATCAGATAATTGCTGTCATGTTCCATCCCACCCTGTTCATTAACAAACCGCGTTTCATAGCCGATAGGTGTTCCCCGGTCCCAGGCATAACAAATCTGGCTGTATTCCTTGCCAATGACAAAATCTTTAACTAGATCCTCGAACGTTTCCGCCTGTGCGGTATGCGATCCTACCGCCCGCGCTTTCTCGTTCCGATACGATATCTTGCCGTCTGCATCAAATATCGTGATTTTATTGGGAATATACTGCAAATACGTCAGCAGTTTTTCCCGCTCCGATTCTATCTTTTTTGATGCTGTAATGTCCATGATCGTTACATAAAAGCAGTCATATTTCCGATCATATCTAGCCGTATCATGGATCCAGATAATTTCGCCGTCTTTTCTCCGCATACGGTACTCATAATTCAAGTCTGTCCCATTTTCAATCGCATCCTGCACCATGATCAAAATCTCCGGTACATTATCCACAACCATTTCCGCGAAGTGGTCATGAAACAGCGCCTTTACTTCCGCCCTCGTATAGCCGATCATAGAGTAAAAATAATCGTTAGCATACAGAATCGTAGAATATTTGTCATTTTTACAATACAGCACACCGACATTCAAATTGTCCAAAATGTTTATTATTTGCTCATTGATTTGTAATTCTGTCAACCGTTATCCCTCCGAAAAGGTCCTTCCTTTACCTATATACTAATCTTGAGATAAGCTAACTAAAAACGGCTCAAAACAAATACCTTCATTCCATTCCAATCCCTGCTGTTCTGTATATCGCAGCGCCCGGCAGATAAATTCCATCGCCTGGCGGACCGCATCAGCCAATTCATTGCCGCGAACCAGACTGCCGGCCACAACAGACGTAAACACATCTCCTGTACCCGCCCGGCTGATTCCAATTTTTTCCGACATAAGAAGCTGGCTGCTCCCGCTGGCTTCATATACCAGATTCCCTACCTGATCGCCTTGATGGATTCCCGTCAATACAACTTTAGTCGGTCCTTTTTCACAAAGCTGCCGCGCCATTTCTTTCCACTTCGTTTCCCCAAACTGCAGCGAATCTTCATAAGGTATATCCAATAATACGCAGGCTTCTGTCATATTGGGCGTAATCACATCGGCATATGGCAAAAGCCGTTTCATTCCCTGACACATCGCTTCTGTATAAGACGCATAGATACGGCCGTCATCTCCCATGACCGGATCCACTACAGTCAGCGTATCCTCTTTTTTAAATAAATGAAAAAAACGCTCTACCAACTCGATTTGCTTTTCCGAACCTAAAAATCCCGTGCATATACCATCAAACTGTACGTTTAATGCTTTCCAGTTATCCATATAAATAGCCATTTTTTCTGTATAATCATCCAGAAAATATAATGGAAATCCAGTATGCGCCGATAGTACCGCCGTAGGCAGCGGACACGTTTGTATATTCATAGCAGAAATGATCGGTATCTCTACGGTCAGCGAACAACGGCCGTAACCGGTCATATCATTGATCAATGCTATTTTCTTCTGCCGTTTCATTTTCTACCTCTTTTCCAGTAGATTTATATTTTCTCATATAAGTCCCATTTAATCAAGATTTATACGAATTCACTCTACAACTTTACTGTAGAGTTACAATACATATGTTACAAAAAGAATAAAAAAGAGAAGACACCCTTT
>UREG01000124.1 GCA_900546795.1 uncultured Veillonellaceae bacterium
TCTCTGTAAATAGCGTCCTGCCATTGTCCTGTGCATACGATGCCGAACCGATCCCCAGCAGCAGCAAGGCTAACGCCCCCATAATAATATATTTTTTCATAGATTACTCTCCTATATGTTTTACAATATGAATGACCTCTTCTTTTTGCAGCTTTTGCAGTGAGAAATAAGAAGCCCCCATTGCGGCGGCAACCTTTTTTGCCACGCCTAATTTGATAAAATCATTTTCCGTATCGATCACAACGGAAGTAATGGCGTCTTCCCGTATTTTTTCCGCCCATTCCACCGCCTGTCCAATCGGATCTTTCGCACCGGCATTCGCCCTGCCGTCTGTAACGAACACCAATACCGCCTCTGTATCCGGCTCTTTTCTTTTTTGTGCCGTAAGGATATTCCAGGCGGCTTCCAGACCTTTTGCCAAAGGCGTTTTTCCGCCGGTCGGCAAGGTCTGCAAACATTTCTGCGCCAAATCGACACTGCGGGTTATTGGCAGCAGCACGTCTGCCTGCTCCCGCCGAAACGCGATCATTCCTACCCGATCTCTTTTCTGATACGCTTCCTGAAGCATATAGAAAATTGCCCCTTTGACTGCTTTCATGCGCTCTCTGGCCCCCATAGAGCCGCTGGCATCAACGGCAAACAAAAAGGTAGTGCCAATTCGTTTTTCCCGCACCTTCTGCCGCATATCTTCCGTATATATCGTAAGCGCGCATCCATTTTTTCCTCGGATATTTTGATACGGAGCCGCTGCCCGGATCGTAGCATCAAAAGCCAAATCGGTTACTTCATGCTTAGGAATTTCCGCCCGCACATACCGGCCCTGCTTCATATCCGTTTTGGTCAGACTTCGTTTGCCGGATCCCCGCCGTACTTTTCGATCATTTCCCAGCTCTACCTTTATATGCGGCATATGAAACGCCTTATCGATATCCGCGATCTGTTCGTTCGCTTCACCGACATTTGGTTCCGGCTTCGGCGGCTCGGATTCTTCCCGCTCCGATTCAGCGTCCTCCCTATCGTCCGCTATATCCGGCGGTGCGCTTCTTTCCTCGTCCTCTTCCTGTTCAGAAGTCTCCTCATCAGAAGAATCTGCCGGATCTTTTGTATCGGTATCCGATTCTTCTTCAGGCGATTCCTGCGGCTCCGGTTCCGGCGGGCGCCGCATCCGATGAGGCAGGACAAATACCGCCGCCTCTTCCAAATCGCCGGGGAGCATATATGTTCTTTGCGCCAACGCTGCAATTGCCCGCGCCGTTTCCAGCAGATATAAATCAGCATGGTGGCCGGCACAATAAGCCTGCGCGCACATCTGCGCCGCCAGCTGTATCATTGCCTCGCTTATTTCTATTTTCGGCAGCAGCAGACAAGCTTGCTGTATCCTTTCCTTCCAACGTTTCGTTTCTTCCTGCCAAGCCTTTCGAAAAACGGCCGGGTCCGCTTCATACGCCATTTGCCTTTTTATAATTTCTGTCCGCCGGGAAGTATCTTGGATATCTTCCATCTCTGCATACATACCAAAACGCTCTAATACCGGTTTAGAAAGTATTCCTTCTTCCGGATTCATGGAAGCGATCATCGTACACCGTACTTCATGACAATGCGAAATACCGTCCCGTTCTATCTGGCTTTTCCCGCTGCAAACGGCTTCTAATGCAGCCGTTATGAGTTCCGGCCTAAATAGGTTCACTTCATCGGCATACAGAATTTGTGTATGCGCCTTAGCCAATACACCGGGCAAAAACGTTCGTTTTCCATGAACAACCGCCTGCTCTATATCGATCGTTCCCAATAACATATCTTCCGTAATATTTAACGGCATCATTACTGCGCTTTTTCCTTCGGTCAATTCCTGGCAGCTGCGAGCCAATACCGTTTTAGCCGTGCCTTTTTTTCCACTGATCAGCAGCGGCCCTGCCTTAGGATTTACCAGGGCGATGCTGATGGCTTTTTTTACTTCGTCTTGCCCCACAACAGCCGTAAACGGGTAAAAGTGATACGCGGTCATACACCTTCTCCCCCTTTACGCCCGCTTATTCAAAAATGCCTCTACCGTATCCCAGTCCAGCTGGCCTTCTTCAAACGGCCGGCGGCGCATACGATGCGGCAGTACCAGTTTTGCCGCTTCCTTAATATCTTCCAGCACCGCCTCTGTCCGGCCATGAAACGCAGCCAACGTACGCGCCGTCTTGATGACCGTAATATCCGCACGGTGTCCGTCTACCCCCAATTCAACGGACAATGCCGCTACGATTTCCAGCAATTCATCGCTCACTGTCACGCTGGAAAGAAGCTTTCTTGCAGCCAGGATCTGTTCCGCTAATTCCTGCTGCTCTTTTTCATATGCCGCAATAAAGGCCTCGGCATCTTCTTCATACGCCAACCGGCGTTTAATAACTTCCACACGCTGACTCGGTTCGTGCTCCCCAGTGACCGTAACAGACAAACCAAATCGATCCAACAGCTGCGGCCGGATATCCCCTTCTTCCGGATTCATCGTCCCCACCAGCACAAACCGGGAAGGATG
>UREG01000125.1 GCA_900546795.1 uncultured Veillonellaceae bacterium
CCGAACACGGCCAACACAAAATAATAGAGCGTAAAAAATACGATAATTAATTGTATTGGAATCATAACGATATCAAAGAAATATGTCATAGCTGATTTTCGCTCCTCACTGCATCAGCCCTATTTACGGTTGAGGGCCGTGTTGATGATGCCGTATATCATATACAACGCAAACGGCAGGAATACGACGGAATGCCAGTCAAGGTACAAGATCCCCGCGCCGATGACCAATACGGCAAGCAGCGCCGAC
Source organism: uncultured Veillonellaceae bacterium (assembly GCA_900546795.1). GTDB lineage: Bacteria > Bacillota > Negativicutes > Veillonellales > Megasphaeraceae > UMGS915. The sequence goes on from UREG01000125.1 coordinate 250, forward strand.
GTATGCAAAGGATCTGCGCTCTTTCCTTTAAAATCAGGATAATGCACTTCACTGTACAGCAAAAGTCCGGTGATCAGCACCACCGCCGACATGATATACGGATCAAACATCGTTCCGGACAGCACGATCGTCGCAAAGAAACAGCCGCCCGTCGGAATCGGCACTCCCATGAAAAAGCCCACTACGTCTTTTTTGCTGATATTAAACCGGGCAAGACGAAGCGCGCCGCATACCGAATATACAACTGCCGCGGCAATTCCGATCCATCCCGCTTCATGCAGGACATACTGATACATCAAAAACGCCGAAGCTGCGCCGAAAGACACCACGTCAGCCAGCGAATCCAGTTCCTTGCCGAACTCGCCGCTCACGCCGAGCGCCCGCGCCGTTCTTCCGTCCAGCGCATCGGCAAACAGCGACCCCAGTATACAAAACGCCGCCCATACCAGCTCGCCTTGCTGCGCCAAAATAATACAAAGCACGCCTAACCCTAAGTTAGACGACGTAAAAAAATTCGGAATTAATGACTTTTTCAATGTCTGATCCTCCCAATAATAGTTTCTCCGCCTTTGACGCGATCGCCTTTTTTCACGGTCAGTTCCACATTATCCTGCACAAACACTTCCGTACAGGACCCAAATTTGATCATCCCGTACAGCTGGCCGTGAGAGAGCGTATCTCCCAGGCTGGCCCAGGAAACGATACGGCGCGCCAAAATACCGGCTATCTGGGTTACCAGAATATTCGTATGCGGGTTCTCTATGCCAATGGAATGGCGTTCGTTTTCAAACCCTACATCGTCTTTATAAGCCGGTTTAAATCTGCCGCAGGTATACTGCTGAAATTTGATAATACCCGGGAGCGGAGTCCGGTTCACATGTACATCAAACACGGAAAGAAATATCGTTACTTTCCAGCATTCCTGATTCAAATACAGATCTTCATATACTTTTTCTACTTCCATGACCTTGCCGTCAGCCGGCGATACCAATGCATATTCATCGTCCGGAATATTCCGATGAGGACAACGGAAAAAGAAGGTCAAGAAGCAAGTCAGCAATCCAGGAATGACAGCAATGTACAAATTGCCGAAAAAGCCTGCCAACAGCGTAAGCACTGCCGCACCGGCGATAAATACATATCCTTCCTGAACAATCAATGGCTTATTCAATCTTTCACCTCATATACTTTCCTAACGTTTATTCGCCCGCACCTTCATTACAAATGCAGGAAGCGCCATCATCCGCCCGATCCGGCTGGGCTGACGCAGCAGGCGATACAGCCATTCCAGCCGGTTCCGCTGCATCCATTTCGGCGCCCGATCCACCTTCCCTGCCAAAACGTCCAGCGAGCCGCCTACGCCGATACACACGCACGCGCCCAATTCGCCGATATGGCGGGATATCCATTTTTCCTGCTTAGGAACCCCCAGCGCCGCCAAAAGCAGCTTCGGCTTGGTTTCCTGTATCTCTGCAATGATCCTGCGTTCTTCTTCTTCATCAAAAAAGCCGGAGTGTACACCGGCTACCTGAAGCGATCCGTTTTCTTTTTCCCAATTTTCGATCGCCTGCTTCGCAATGCCTTCCTCGCCGCCTAAAAAATAGACAGGGAACGATTTTTCCGTTGCCGCGGAAAGCAGTTCTTTACATTGCAGACAGACGGCAGTTGTTCCGGTTGATTGAAGGTGACCGCTATGCTCTCCATCCTCATACTTCCGCACATGCTGTGGGAAAGGAGTTGGAAAAGGAGCCGAGTATTGACCGTACCCTTTCGTTAATAGACGCTTTCCTTGCCACTGTTCCGGAAGAACATTCACAGACAACGGGATTGGATTATGCAATGGACTATACCGCTTACCTGATACGGGATGATGAAGAAACGAACGAAACAGATTCCTCATCAACTACCCCGACGGAAGTACCGAAATTGCGTGGGCAGGATTTGATAGATGGTTTCATTCGTCAAAGCGAAACGGAGGAAGGTATCAGCCTGAAGTTACCCAAAGAAGACAACCCGCTTTTATTGCCGTTGATTGAAGAAGAAACGGATGAGGCAGAAGAGGAAACGGTGGCTGTTGCCGACGAAACTTCCCGGTCGGCAGTAGAGGAAACAGAACAGGATGATAGCTGTTTTACAGAAACTTTGGCTAAAATCTATATCAAACAGCGCCGATATGACAAG
>UREG01000126.1 GCA_900546795.1 uncultured Veillonellaceae bacterium
AGTTTTGGGAACTTGTTTATTGCAGCGCTGACGGAAGTGCTGGGAGGAGACGTTGAAAAAGCATTAGAAGCATCCAGTAAAATCTTAAAAGTGCGGGGGCGCGTGATCCCTGCATCAACGGAAAAAATACGTCTTGTAGCGGAAATGGATGATGGAACGATTGTCGAAGGAGAGTCGAATATTCCTTCCATTCATGGTCATATTCGGAAAATCCGAACCTTGCCGGAACATCCAAAAGCCGTGCAGGCTGCGCTGGATGCCATTGCAGAAGCTGATGCGGTGATCATTGGGCCGGGCAGTTTGTATACGAGTATCATGCCGAATTTATTAGTCCCGGAGATTGCACAGGCGATTCAAACGAGTGACGCAGCCAAAATATATATATGCAATGTGATGACTCAGCCGGGAGAAACGGATACGTATACGGTTTCCGATCATTTAAAAGCAATCATGGCGCATATGAAATGTCAGAACTGTATTGATTTTGTAATAGCCAATACAGGAGCGGTGCCGGAAGAAATGCGGCGGCGCTATGAAAAAGAAGGCGCTTATCCGGTTAACGTAGATACGGCGGAAATAGAGCGCATGGGTGTTACGCTTATCAGCGGTGATTTGATCAGTCAGGGAGATAATGCGGTTCATGATCCGGATAAATTATCTAAGATTTTGATGGACTTGGTGTATGCATTAAATAAAGATGTATCGCCGGGCGTTTTGCAGTATTATTTAAAGAGATATAACAGTTGACAGAAAAGGAGCGGGAGATATGTCTTATGCAGAAGAAGTAAAGAACGAAGCGGCCCGCTATCACGAGGATGATGTGCAATGTCAGCAGGTAGAGTTAGCCGCGTTGTTATATATGGGCGGGTCTATTTTACTGGGTTCGGGACAGACCGTGGGATTTAGTTTCAGCACTGCCAATAATGCAGTGGCGCGCCGGCTTTTATCAATGTGGAAACAGTGTTTTGACGTAGTTCCGACGGTTATGGTCAGACGAGGACAGAAGCTGCGGAAGAAAAATATCTATACACTTCGGGTGCTTCCCTCTAAAGAAGCAAAGCATGCGTTGGAGCAGTTAGGCGTTTTTCCCGTATCAGAAGGCCTGCGGCATATTGATTTGCAAAGCAGTGCAAGCAAGCGGGCTTTGCTTAGAGGCGCTTTTTTAGGAGGCGGTTCGGTCAATCAGCCAAAAGGAGATTATCATTTGGAATTAGTGACGGGAAATATTTCTTTTGCAGAATTGCTTCTGCGAACGATACGGCAGTTTAAGATCGGCGCTAAACTAACGGACCGAAAAGGCGACTATCTCGTATATATTAAAGACGGAAATGGAATTACCGCTTTTTTGCAGCGTATTGGAGCCGTTAAATCCTATCTGGAATTTGAAAATGTACGAGTTGTTAAAGAAATGCGGAATAATGTGAACCGAATTGTGAATTGTGAAACGGCGAATTTACAAAAAACAGTAGAGGCAGCAGTTCGGCAAGTGCAGCATATAGAAACGATACAAAAATACTATGGACTAGAACAGCTGCCGATCAAGCTGAAAGAAGCGGCGCTGCTTCGCTTGCAATATCCGGAAGCTCCCCTGGGAGAATTAGCGGAGACCCTTCATGGAAGTTTGTCCAAGTCCGGATTGAATCACAGATTTCGCAAACTGGCAGAACTTGCGGAAGAGTTATCGCAAAAATATGAAAAAAAATACGATGCAGAACATGGAGCAAAAGAATGATGAAGCAGGTAAAACTATGGTTGATGATATGCTTACTCCTGATGGCATTTTTGCCTGCCGTGTATGCAGCGGAGGAGGCGTTCCCTATTTCGGTCGTAACCATAAAAGGAGAAATCGATGCAGGGCAGGAAGCGCTTCTCAGTCGGGCGATAAGGGAATCAAAAGAACAGGGTGTAAAACTGATGATTTTAGAAATCGACACCTTTGGCGGTCAAGTGGACAGCGCAGTGGCGATGAGAGATATGTTAGTCGAAGCCCCGTTTGGCACTGCTGCATATATTTCACCGAGAGCCTGGTCGGCAGGTGCGTTATTGGCACTGGCGACAGATACGATTATTATGTCGCCGGGAAGCAGTATTGGAGCAGCAGAACCGATTCCGGCAACCGAAAAGACAATTTCAGCGGTGAAATCAGAATTTTCGGCAACTGCGCATCGGAAAGGGCACCCTGTATCCGCAGCGGAAGCAATGGTAGATAAAACAATTGGGTATCCTGGATATGCTGAAAAAGGGCAAATCCTATCGCTGACAGAAACACAAGCGCAGCAGATAGGACTAGCAGCCGGCTCACAATGCTCATGTACGGTAAGGAAGCAAGCAACCGAAAACAAGAGATAGACCGCCA
>UREG01000127.1 GCA_900546795.1 uncultured Veillonellaceae bacterium
CCCCCGCCGTTATACTGCCTGCCAATACGGCCAGAACGCACAACAAGTTTATTCGTTTCTTTCTTTTCATGGCTGCACCCCGCTGTCATATGATCTATTACTCATCGCTATCCTTTATTGTACTGATTGCCTCTATATTTTCAATCCACCCATTCTCCGGTAGGAAACGGCCATTTTTTTATTTATTCATGATTTTTTGCATATCGTTTATAATGGCTGTCGTGAAGGCCGGTATGTTTACATAGGCAGGTTATATTTTCTTTTCATGCAAATTTTATATGGCTTCATATTCTTTTTTCATCATTTTTTTATCGCTGCCTGCGGCAGCAGGGAAAAGACGTGCAAAAAAACACTTCTTGGAGCCGGGATGGAAAAGAAAAAACGGCCCCCAAAGGAGCCGTTTTCGCATTACTCACAGAAGATTAAAGGGAAATTCCCTTGCGGTTTTCCGTTTCTTCCAATTTCTTCAATATTTCTTCCTGTTTTTGCTGCATCGCCAGCATCATGTCTGCCTGCGCCTGCTGCAGCCGCGCCATTTCTTCCTGATGTTTCTGCCGTTCCTGCTGCAGCGCTTTTTCTACCTGTTTGCTGATGAGTTTCTGCAGTTCTTCCTCGCTCAGCTTCTTATCGGCCAGCGCATAAGAGCCGCTCGTACCGCTTCCGATCCGCACCGTAAAGCCGCCGCTGATCATCGTCTCTCTTGAACCGGCCGCCGCGTACTGTGCGTTGAACAGCAGATTTTCATTGGCATTGTGGAATATGCCCAGCGCATATGCCGTATGGCCGTCGTAATGGCCGATCCCGGCGGAGATTTCCGTCGGCGCCGCCGGGTTATATCCCAGCGTTTTTAAGCTCGACATGGCCGCCGCCATTGCCCCTACGTCGCTGATCCGATAATCCATCTCGTTTACCCGGCCGGTCAGCCGCCCCACTTCTTCATTGGTCTGGCTGATCTGTTCGCCCAGGCTGTCCAGGCTCTCGCCGACGTTCCATTCTTTATAGCTTGTCGTACCGCCGTCTTTATCGGTCTCTTCCGTTTTGATATACAGTCCGTCTTCTTTCGTAACAACTTCCGTTTTTGTCGTATTCCCGTCTTCGTCCGTTTTGCTTATCGAATCATTTACTGTGCCGCCGGTCGTCGTTTCTCCATTCATCAGGCTGTCCACGTCCTGCCGCATCTGGGTAATATCCACATCGCCCAGCAGGATATTGCCCGCTTCGCCCCGGCCCAGGCTCACGCTGTTGATCGTGCCGCCTACCGTGAGATTCCCGGCAATGGCTGTTGTCTTTGTATCGGCATTATACGCCACGCCGGTCAGCGTGCCTTCCAGCTGCGCCACCCGTTCCGTCAGGCTCTCCTCGCCGTCGCCGGATTCCCCTTCGCCATAAAGGGACCGTCTCATTTCAGAAAGGTTGATGCCCCCTACCAGGATATCTCCATCGGCCGACCGCGTGTTGGCTACGTCCAGCGTTACGCCGTTAAAGGATGATGCGTATACCGCTCCTTCCGTTCGGATCGTACCGCCGGAAAACTGTACGCCGCCCACCGTCGTCGTCTGGGCTGCCTGGTCATAGGAAATATCCGTCCCCGCCGTTTCCAGAGCGCCTACCCGATCCGCAAGACCGGCCGTATCCCCATCGACGGACAGTTTCAGATCCTCCAGCCGCTGTTCCAGATCGGTCCGCACCGTATAGAGCTGGCCGCCGGTCACCGCTTCCGTCGAACCGTCTGCCAGCGCTCCGTCTGCAAGGCCGACGATCTTATTCTCGGCAGTAAGCGACAGGCCGCCCTGCGTAGACAGGCTCGCCACCTGACGGAGCACACCGTCGTTATCTATTTCCACGGTGCCAATCGTCGTCGTTCCGTTCTCATAGTCGATACGGGTCAGCTTGCCTTCCACCCGTTTCATTCGCGCCGGCAAATCGAGCGAACTTTCTTCGCCGCCATAAATGGCCTGATTGAGGTCCGTCAAATTGATGCCGCCGACGATCACATCGCCTTTTGTCGCGCTCACCTCGCTGATTTCCAGCGTCACACCGTTAAACGACGCGCCGGTTACTTCGCCCGCTACGGCTATATTTCCCGCTACGGCTGTCCCCGCCTCGGTATGGGTAATGGCCGCCGTATTCGTCTCCAGCGTGCGCACCCGATTGGAAAGGGCTGCCGTATCACTGCCGGCAGAAGTTTCCAAATCGGAAATCTGTTTCTCTAACTCCGTCTGCACCGTGTAGAGCTGACCGCCCG
>UREG01000128.1 GCA_900546795.1 uncultured Veillonellaceae bacterium
ATGACAGATACATATAAACCTTCGTGGGTACCGGAAAAAGAAGATGATAAATTTGCCTGCCGGGTCATGCGCGGCGTAGAAGGCGGGCATGACGGCATGTCCGAGCATCAGGGGGCGGCAAAGCCCCCGGTTCGGCCGGCGGTGGTCAAACGGAAAAAACTGACGGTTGAGGATTATGTAAACGGCGTATTGGCAGGAGACCGCATGATTTTGTCCCGAGCAATTACGCTGATTGAGAGCAATGCAGCAGCGCATTTTGAAATGGCGCAGCAAGTGATCCAAAAACTTTTGCCGTATACGGGGAAATCGACGCGCGTAGGGATCACCGGGGTGCCTGGCGCGGGCAAATCGACGTTTATCGAGTGTTTGGGCACGCAGCTTTGCAAAGCCGGGCATAAAGTAGCCGTATTGGCAGTCGATCCGTCGAGCACCGTGACCAGGGGCAGTATCCTGGGGGATAAGACTCGGATGGAACAGCTTTCCCGGGAACCGAATGCTTTTATCCGGCCGTCCCCTTCCGGAGGTACGTTGGGCGGCTTGACGAGAAAGAGCCGAGAAACGCTGCTGCTTTGTGAAGCGGCTGGTTACGATACGATTTTGGTCGAAACGGTAGGCGTCGGGCAAAGTGAAACGACGGTGCGCTCTATGGTGGACTTCTTCCTCTTAGTCGTGCTCACTGGCGCGGGCGATGAACTGCAGGGCATGAAAAAAGGCGTAATGGAACTTGCTGATGCGATTGTGGTCAATAAAGCCGATGGCGACAATAAGGCTAGAGCCAGAGTAACGCGGGCCGAATATGAACGGATTCTTCATTTCCTAAGACAGGCTACCGAGCAGTGGACGACCCATGCCTATACCTGCTCTGCCTATACCGGCGAAGGGGTAATGACGCTGTGGACGGATGTGATCGAAGCGTTTATGAAACAAGGCTGGGACAACGGCGTGCTGGCTGAGCGGCGCAAACAGCAGACCTTATCCTGGGTATATGCAATGGTGGAAGAACACCTGCATAACTTATTCTACCGCTGCCCGGATATCATGAAAAACCGGGCGGGGATCGAAGAACAGGTGATCAGCGGACAGGTTACGGCTACGATGGCCGTACAGCAGCTGATAACCATGTTTGCTGCCGATACGAATCGTACCGGCAATGCCACGTCGCCTTTTGAAATAAAATAATTAGGAAAAGGCACGACGCGATGTTGTGCCTTTTTCGCTGTGAGGAGGTGCAAGTATGTCCTATGGGAAAGAAGCGCTTAAAGGATTTGTGGAACTGATCGAACGGCGCTATGGCGTAAGCGTGGTAGACTATCATTATGTGCTGGTAGACGAGCGGTTTCAAAAATATAATATGATGCTGGACGTGCAGTTTCCGGAAGCGATGAAAAAGCAGTTTGCTCAGCTGTATGCCGGGAAAGACCATGCGATGCATGTGGCGTGGGAAGCATGCCCCATCACAGACAGCGTACGGTTTTATGCAGAAATCGGAAATAATATACTGCTGCTTTGGGATACGCTGTGCAAAGAAGGGGAATAATCGATGCGGGACGGAGAAAAAGTTTTTATGGTTGATTAAAAAAAGAATGTTGACACTTCGGCGGTTATGCGATAAGATAAGTGCAACATCATACAGGAAACAGTAATGACAGAAAAAAGTAGGATATCCGTATCCATGCAGAGAGCCGGTGGGTGGTGCGAACCGGATGGAAAAGATATTTGAAGTTCTTTCTTGAACTGCGAAGCTGAACACAAAAGTAGGCTGAGCCGGAGTGGCGCACGTTAAGATAGCTATGAGTTGATCTGATTCGAGATTATTAGGGTGGTACCGCGGATTTTCCGTCCCTTGCGGTATCCCCTTTTTTGTTTTCCTATGCAGATAAATTGGGTGGTACCGCGATGCTCGTCCATCGTCCCTTGGAAGGGGCGATTTTTTTATTATCAGTATACGGATGAGGGAGGAAACGGTATGAATAGTTCGGCATGGATAGTAGGAGGGTATATTATAGTATTGTTCTTGATCAGCTGGATCGCTAAACGGCGCGCTGCCGGATCGACGGAAAATTATATTTTGGCTGGGCGGCAGCTGACAACGCCGCTGATTATGGTGTCGATTGTCGGACTGGCCGTTGGGGGCGCTTCGACGATTGGCGTAGCGGAGCAGGCATATACAAG
>UREG01000129.1 GCA_900546795.1 uncultured Veillonellaceae bacterium
TATGCGTACAGAACCTTGGGAGAATTTTTTGCCTGGGCGGTTGGCTGGGGGCTGATCTTGGAGTATTCTGTGGGAGCCGCTACCGTAGCTATCGGCTGGAGCGCTTATTTCAACGGCCTGTTAAAAGCAGCCGGCATTCACCTGCCGCAAGCGCTTACTGCAGGTCCCTTTGACGGCGGCATAATCAATCTGCCGGCCATTGCCATCATTTTGATTATCACAGGACTGCTTATTCGAGGAATGCATGAAAGTGCAAAAGTAAACCGCATTCTTGTTTTCATCAAAGTGGCGGCCATCTTTATTTTCCTTTTTATCGCCGCACCTAATATCAATCCGGCTAATTGGGAACCGTTCATGCCCTTTGGCTGGAGCGGCGTATCCGCGGGAACCGCAATCATCTTCTTTGCCTACATCGGATTTGACTGCATCGCTACGGCTGCGGAAGAAGCGAAAAATCCAAATCGAGATATGCCGATCGGGATTATCATGTCCCTTCTTATCTGCACCTTGCTGTATATTGCCGTATCCGCGGCTTTGACCGGCGTTGTGCCGTATCCGGAACTGGATACCGCCGAACCTGTCGCCTATGTGCTCCGCTATTTGGGCCATAACTTTGGCTCCGCTCTTGTCGGCACCGGAGCTCTCTGCGGTTTGTCTACGGTTATCCTCGTTTTTATTTATGCCCAGACCCGCGCGTTCTTTGCCATGAGCCGTGATGGTTTGCTGCCAAACGTATTCAGCCAGGTTCACCCTAAATACGGAACGCCGGTAAAAATTACCATCCTTGTCGGTGTCTGCGTAGCTGCGCTCGCCAGCTTTACGCCGATCCACGTTATTGCCGAAATGACCAGCGCCGGTACGCTCTTTGCGTTCCTTTGCTCGCTTGTCGGCGTCGTTTTGCTTCGCCGCCGTCATCCGGAACTAAATCGGCCTTTTAAATGCCCGGCCCTGTATTTCATGGCAACCATCGGATTTATTTTCAGCGCTTATATTTTCCTGAATTTATCCGCTCACACCTTTGAACTTTTCGGGTTCTGGCTCACTATCGGGCTTATCATTTACGCCTCTTACGGCTACAAACACAGCCATCTGAACATTTCAGAAAAAAAGAACTGATACCTTGCTGACAACGAGTTTTCTCTCTTAACACAGCAAAAACCGCCTCTGCTGCAGGCGGTTTTTTTATTGACAATTTCTTTTCGCCTGCTATAATTAGACCAACCGGTCTATATATTTTATGAGGAGGAACATACCATGGCAAGTAAAAAAGATCTATTGCTGCAGACAGCCTCTGCGCTATTTGCACAAAAAGGGTACCATGGCACTTCCTTATCTGATATTCTTCAGGAAAGTCAAGTGCCGAAAGGTTCTTTATATTATTATTTTCCCGGCGGCAAAGAAGAATTAGCCGCGGCTGCCATTGCCAAAGCCGCCGCAGTCATTGCCGCGGAAATCCAGGAGCATGGCAAAAACCAAGTGGGGATAGCAGCCCTTACGCATCACCTCACAGCGTTGGCGGATACCATTGAATCGCTGGAATCTTCTGTCTGCCCCTTTTCATTTTCTTTGCTGGCGTTAGAAAGCCGTACTGGTGCGCCGGCTGTACGCGAAGCCTGCCGCCAGGGTTTTTTATGTCTGCAGGAAGCGTATGCTTCTTTCTTTGAACAGGACGGTTTCTCTGCGGAAACAGCGGCTCAATTTTCCCAAACCATATCGTCCTGTATTGAAGGAGCTCTCGTATTATGCGCCGCAGAAGGCAGCGGAAATCCGCTTCGCCAACAAATTTCCGTTCTGCAAACGCTTTATCTTACGTTAAAGGAGAATCGTGTATGTCCACAGTATCAAATTCCCGAATTCTTTTATTTTTGTTAGCCGCACTGGTTTCCATCGGCCCTTTATCTACCGATATGTACCTGCCTGCCTTTCCGGAGATGACGGCTTACTTTTCCGCATCCTCCTCTCAAATCCAGCTCACCTTATCTTCGTACTTGATCGGCTTGGCGGCAGGTGCAGTAATTCTT